>DMES01000040.1:0-24995 GCA_003450815.1 Elusimicrobiota bacterium
TCAACTTTTTCGTCCCTCTGAAGATATACCGTCATCCGCCGTACGCCGTAATACGGCCTGTCCGTGTATTTCTTGTCCAGCAGGGCCATAATATCAATGTCCCGCTGGCATACCGGCACCGGCACATAGTACAACGTGGATTTGTTGATCCCAAGCAATTCGCATTGCTTGTTCCGACTGTACGGCCCGTCCTTCTTGTCAAAGAGCGCTATTCTGGTCTTTATTCCAGAATTTGCAATTTTTTTTTAAGCCAGTCCCGCTCCATCGTCAATTCGCCGATATTCTTATGCAGGTCGTCTATCTTTTCCTGCGCCTCGGCGGCTTGATGATCTTTCTTGGAATCAAAGATGCTGACACCGTTTTCCAAGAGTTCATGCTTCCAGCGGGTCACCATATTCGGGTGGACCCCGTATTTGGCCCCTATCTCGGCCATCGTCTTTTCGCCTTTATAGGCTTCCAGGGCCACCCGCAGCTTAATCCCGGGTTCTATCTTTTTACGCATTTGCTGGCCTCCTTGTGTATTCTACCTTTTCAGAATACACCTTAGGTCAGCCTAAAATCTGGTCCAGTTTTTCCCGACCACCGCACTCTCTTCCCATTTCGGATTCGTTTCTTCAATAAATACTTTGCGCCAAAGGGCACCGGCTAAACCTTCAAGGGTTTTGTTTTGGCGGTGGAGGAGGTCTATTTTGTCGTCCAGACTGGAAAGCACGACGGCTATGGCATACTGCTCAGGGAGGGGCGGCATACTAACAGTAATGCCTTCAAAATCTGTTTTATTAACAATAGGCACAGCAGTACCAGCTAATCCGTAAGAACGTAAAACATCATAAGATCCAATTAACGTGTAATATAAAAAATCCGGATGAACCTGCTTGATATCGGGGATAATAGAGTTTATTTGCTGATTCGTTACTACTGGGATTGTATTTAGCGCAACTTTCCCCATATCAGAGCCAATACAAGTCACCATCACAGATTTTGCTGGCAATATTTTATTCTTCAATTTATCTGCGCCGGCAAAAGATAAAAGTCTTTCCGCAGAAGAGGCTGTTTTATGATAATTCTTGTAGTCAGTTGGTGTAATAAAGGGTATATCATTACCAAAATCAGCGGGGTTATTGCTTGAGGGAGTCTTGCCCGTTACGACAACACCCAAATCTCCCAACTTCCATTCCTTCCACCCGGATTTCGGCTTACTTGCTGCTGCGATCATTTTTTTGACCCCAGCTCTTTTTCAATTTCTTTGATGCTCGGCAGGCTGGATTTAATACTCTTGGGCAACGACTGCGTTAATTTATACTCTGAAACACCGATGGGCTTGCGTATATCGCTTAAAGCGTATTCCACAACCAGCTTGTTCTTGCTTTTACAGATAAGTATCCCCACCGTCGGATTATCCTGCCCGGTACGCAATTGTGAATCCACGGCCTTAAGATAGAAATTCAGTTTCCCCGCGTGCTCCGGCTCAAAGCCCACGGTTTTTAATTCCACCACCACATAGCAGTGAAGCTTTGTGTGATAGAACAACAGATCTATAAAAAATTCACGGTCATCAACCTGAAGCGGCATCTGCCTGCCAATGTAGGAGAACCCCGCCCCGAGTTCCAGAAGAAACTGGGTAACATGGGAAACAATGGCGTTTTCAAGCTCTTTCTCTCTGTAGTCTCCGGTCATGCTGAGAAAATCGAAAATGTAAGGGTCTTTAAGAGTCTGAACGGCCAAATCCGACTGGGGCTTTGGTAAAGTAACCGCGAAGTTGTTTACAGCTTTGCCCTCGCGCTTATAAAGGCCGCTTTCAATCTGATGTACAAGCACGGTGCGGCTCCAATTATACTTTGTGGTGCTCTGCGCGTAATAAAGGGCCTCGTCTATGTTTTCACATTTTGAAATGATCGCAATATTGTGGCCCCAGGGGATTTGTGTTATTAGTGCAACAGGCTGTTGCACTAATTGTCCCACAGGCTGTGGGACAAACTGATTTTTTTGCAATTGCGAAACAGGCTGTCTCGCTATTTGTCCAACAGCCTGTTGGACAATTGATTTGGTGTAAAATAAATACCATTCCTGAATATACATCAGGTTGCGGCGTGAAAACCCTTTCATCTCAGGGAATTCCGACATCAAATCCTTGCTTAACTGGTCAATTAGGCCAGACCCCCAGGCAGCTTGTGTCTGTTTTGCGATAATATCCGCGCCAAGTTCCCAATAAAATTCAAGAAGTTGTGTATTGACCGTTACAGCGGCCTTAAGCTGGGTGTTGCGGATTTTACCTTTCAGCTCCGTAAGCCAGGCTTTATAGTTTTTATCGTGGATTAAGTTGTATTTCATAAGCAATCCATTTTACTCTTACTCAGGCCGCCTGTTTCGTAAAATAACCACGGCTTTCAGTGAAGCACCGCTCTTTTCTTCCGCATCTTGATATTCGCCTTCATAATAAGGTTTTTGGGGTTCGTGTTTAACCTCAATAGTCTTGGGAGAACGGATTTCTTCATAGCCGCCTTCGTAGCCGTCGGTTAAAACAGGCAAATCATCGGGAAACTGTTTAAGAGCTTCTATCAATTCCCGGATTTTCATTTGCCCGCCTCCAGTTTTTTTATCTACTCAATCATCGATCCGACTTGGTTTTTAATTATGGCGAATTTGCCGTAATTAAAGACCGGACTTGGAATTGCTTATTTCCAGCTTCGCGAGGTTCTTCCGGATTAATTCATTCAGCCGGAGTTCTTCCTTCATTTGCTCATCAAGTTCGGCCTTCAGCTTGTCAAAGCGTTCCGCAAAATCAAAATCATCTTCCTCATCCGGCAGGCCTATATACCGGCCGGGCGTGAGTACATAATCTTTTGCCCGGATTTCTTCCAGCGGTACCGACTTGCAGAAACCTAGTTTGTCTTGATAGACAAACCCCTCACCCCCGACCCCTCTCCCAGAGGTAGAGGGGTGGACAGAATTTCTCCAGGCGTGGTAGGTGTCGGTTATCTTGGCAATGTCGGCATCGGTAAAGTCTTTTGTTTTGCGATTTACCAGAAAGCCGAGATTCCGCGCATCTAAAAAGAGGACGTTCTCCTCTTTACCCTCAACCCCGGCCCTTCTCCCAATGGGAGAAGGGAGCCCAGCGGGAGAAGGGAGGGAAGAGGCGATCATTTTAAGGGTGGTTTCGGTATCATCCAGGATTTTGGCATTGGGAATGCGGATTATTATCATACCAAGGGTTTTTAAATAACCATCCCGCTTGTGGTCTATTTTTTGCCTTTGAGGCGTGTTGTGAATCGCGCCATCAAGTTCAATAACAAGTTTTTGTTCATTACAGTAAAAATCCACAACATATTCACCAATCTGATGCTGCCTTCTGAATTTAAGATTTAGAAATCTTCTGTCCCTTACCATTTCCCAGAATATATCTTCAGCCGGAGTTGATTTTTGGCGCAACTCCCTTGCTATTTTCAATTGACCAGAAAAATCAAATCCCCCCCTGTAATGTGCCATATCTTTCCCCTCTCCCTTTGGGAGAGGGGCCAGGGGTGAGGGTTCGGCACCCTTGCGCCGAATAAACCAGAGGCAGGCGGGTATCTGGGTATTTACAAAAAGCTTGGGCGGAAGATTAACAATACAGTCCAGAAGGCCGGCCTCAATAATGGCCTTGCGGATTTCGCCTTCGCTATTGGTTTTAGAGGTAAGCGAACCCTTGGCAAGAACAAACCCGGCCATGCCTTTGGGCGACATGTGGTAGATGAAGTGCTGGATCCACGCATAATTGGCGCTGCCTGCGGGCGGAACGCCATATTTCCAGCGGGCGTCGTCTTTTAAAAGATGGCCGGACCAGTCGGAATCGTTGAACGGGGGATTTGCAATAATAAAATCGGCCTTAAGGTCTTTGTGCGCGTCGTTTAAGAAAGAACCCTCGTTGTTCCACTTGATATTTGAGCTATCTATACCGCGGATGGCAAGGTTCATTTTGGCAAGACGCCAGGTAGTCTGGTTGGACTCCTGGCCGTATATGGAAATCATGTCGGTGGGATTAGGGATTACGCCTTTGCCTTTCTTTTTATAGTGGTCCTGGTGCGCCGCAATAAATTTTTCACTCTGCACAAACATGCCGCCGGAGCCGCAGCAAGGGTCAAACACACGGCCTTCATAAGGCTCAAGCATTTTAACCAGCAATTTAACCACGCTGCCGGGCGTATAAAATTGCCCGCCCTTTTTACCCTCGGCAAGCGCGAACTGGCCGAGAAAATACTCATACACTTGGCCGAGCATATCCCTGCTTTTTGCCTCTTCGGTGCCAAGGGCTATTGTGCCGATAATGTCTATGAGCCCGCCCAGGCTGGCCCGGTCCAGATTCTGCCGCGCAAAAACCTTGGGGAGAACGCCTTTAAGAGAAGGATTCTGGCGCTCTATGGCCTCCATGGCTTCGTCCACATAGCCGCCTATGTCCACCTTTTTGCCGTTTTCAAGGAGGATTTCGGTTTTTTTGGCGTTGTCGGAAATGCGTTCCCAACGGGCTACGGGCGGAACAAAGAAAACTTTTTCTGCGGTATATTCGGTAGGTTCTTCCGGCATGGCACCAGCATACTCACCCTTGCCGGCGACAAATTTTGAGTGCAAAACTTCAAAGGCATCGGATATGTATTTGAGAAAGACCAGGCCGAGCACCACATGCTTATACTCGGCGGCATCCATGTTTTTGCGCAGTTTATCAGCTGACTGCCAAAGGGAAGCCTCAAAGGATTCCTGTTTTTTTGCCTTGCTGTCGGATTTTGCGGTTTTGGGCATTTTGTCTCCGAAAAGATTGCCAATAAAACGATGATTTTTTAAAAATTCCCAACAATCAATTATATTGCTTTAGATAGCAAATTACTATTATATTTCCAGTTAAAATTCAAGTACATACAAAACGTAAAGTCATAAGTCAGGGCCCGTAATGTTCACGCAAATTACATATCCCGCTTGCCGGGATATGTTATCCCTTTACCGCGCCGGCGGCTATGCCTTTTATGTAATGTTTTTGCGCCAGCAGGAAGATAAAGACCGCAGGCAGCACCACCACTACGGCGCCGGCCATAAGCAGGCCCCAGTCCGTGTTGTATTGGCCGTTTATGCTCGCCAAAGCCACGGGCAGGGTGTATTTATCCTCGCGCAGCATTATTATCAGTGGCCAAAGGAAATCGTTCCATGCGCCTATAAAGCTGAATACGGTCAGGGTGGCTATTATCGGCCTGCACAAAGGCAGCATTATGCGCCAGAAAATGGCGAATTCCGAGAAGCCGTCTATACGCGCAGCCTCAAGTATCTCTTCAGGGATCTCCATCATGAATTGGCGTATCATAAATATCGCGAAAACCGCGGCCGAACCGGGGAGTACCAGTCCGGCGTAAGAATTCAGCAGGCCCATTGATTTCAATATAAGGAATACCGGCAGCATGGTAACCTGCCCAGGAACCATCATGGTGACCAGCAGCAGGGCGAACAATTTTTCCCGGCCGGGGAACCTGAGCTTGGCGAAGGCGTAGGCGGCCATGGCGTTAAGCAGCACGGAAAGCGCAGTGACGCTTACGGCATAAATTACGCTGTTGCAGAGATGCAGCCACATGTTGACTGCGGCAAAAAGATTCTTATACCCGCTCAAGGTCCAGAGCTGCGGCAGAATGGTGGGCTGTTTGGTGAAAATTTCCCCCGGGCTTTTAAACGAGGTGGACAACATCCACACGAACGGGAACAGCGTGATGACCACGGACACGACCATGAAAGCGTAAAAAGCGATCTTATATGTGACCGAAACCCTTCCCGCTTTCATGCTTTTTGAATTGTTTTTTTGTTTCATCTTTCAACTTTCCAATACCCTGGTAAAAATTTTTGCCGCAAAAATTTTTAAAACGTCCCTTCCAGCTTTTTCTGCACCCGAAATTGCAGGGTGGTAAACGCGAAAATAAGTCCGAAAAGTATGTACGCCATCGCAGAAGCGTAGCCCAGGTTGTAAAATTTAAAGCCCTGCTGATACATGTAAAGTACCACGGACATAGTTGAATTGAGCGGGCCGCCGCCGGTCATGATATACGGTTCCGCGAAAAACTGCAGGTAGCCTATGGTGGTCATTACTATCACAA
Organism: Elusimicrobiota bacterium; assembly: GCA_003450815.1. Taxonomy (GTDB): domain Bacteria; phylum Elusimicrobiota; class Elusimicrobia; order Elusimicrobiales; family UBA9959; genus UBA9634. The sequence goes on from DMES01000040.1 coordinate 6,105, forward strand.
AAAAAGCCGTGTTTCGCAGCATGGGCAACGTTATGTACCAGAATTCCTGCCGGGTGTTGGCGCCGTCCAGGGCTATTGATTCGTAAAGCGAATCGGGAATGGATTGAAGCGCTGCGACGAAGATTATAGTGTTGTAGCCGAATCCCTTCCAGACGGCCATAAGTATCAGCGAAGGAAGCGCCAGCCACCGGTTGGACAGCCAGCTTTGCGGTGAGATGCCTAAATGTCCAAGAGCCAGGTTGAACAGGCCGAACTCCGGATTATATAGCCAGCGCCAGATTATGGCTACGGCCACCATGGTGGTGATAACAGGGATAAAATATGCCACCCTGAAAAAAGCTTTGGCCCGCAGAATCTGAGCGTTAAGCGCCAGCGCCATGGCGAGCGAAAGGGCGACGCTTATAGGAACGCCCATAAAAGCGAACACCAGTGTATTGCGCAGCCCCGCCAGAAAAACCGGATCGCCAAATAATCCGGCATAATTTTCCAGCCCGACAAAAACTATTTTACTCCAGTCGTTCACGCCATACATGTTCCAGTTTGTCATGCTGGCTATAAAGGAAGCGATTATCGGGATAAAAAGGAAAATAGCGAGTATTAACACCGCCGGCAGCAGGAACAGGCTCGCGATCGGCTGTGCTTTCCCTCCTGCCACAGCGCGCGGGCCTTTGCGCAGGTAGAGAATCACGGCGCAGATGGGAAGCATAAACAACAACAGCGATAAGCCTATTTTGAATGCCGTGCTCTGCTGCCTTTCAGATTTGGCGAGTATCTTTTCTATCCGGGTGGAAAGTTTTTCCCTGGCGGCCTGCGCGGTAATTCTGCCGAAAACGGCTTCTTCGACCGCGTCATTGATAGTTCCGGCTATATTTTCCCATTCCGGCGCCTGGGGCGGCGCTTTGGCAGTGTCCAGTTCCTTTCTGAAGGACGCCAGCTTCGGATTCTTAGAAAGGGATGGGGCGCTCCAGGCTTTGATGCTCGCGGGCAGATCGCCGCTTATGGCGTACCATTTCGCCTGCATTTCCGGCCCGGCCATAAACTCCATGAATTTCCAGGCAAGGGCCTTGCGCGGCGAACTTTTAAACATCACAAAATTGCACCCGCCCATGAAAGACGCGCGCTTTTTTCCAGCCGGCAGCGGGGCTGTGGTCCAGTTGCCGTTCAGTTGGGGCTTGGAAGTTTCAAGCTGGGAGATCATCCAGGGCCCGGAAATAAACACCGGAAAGTAGCCGGACTCAAAAGCCGTAAGCAGATCCGTATCGTGGCCGCCCTCAAGAGGCACCAGTTTTTCATCGAAGAATCGCTTCAGATACGCTATTGTTTCTTCAAATTTTCCGGCGGTGAGCGGAGAGCCTTTCAATAGTTCACCGCCGTTCTGCCAGTAGAACATTAAAAAGATCTGCCAGTCGTTGGTAGGCAGCGCGAATGCATAGCCTCCTTTTTTGGAACTTATCAGCGCTTTGGAAAACTTGTAAAATTCCTCCCAGTTGCCGGGAAACTTTTTATATCCCGCCCGCTCCGCCATGTCCGCTCGGTAGAACATGACCCTTGTGTCCACATACCATGGCAGCCCGTACCACTGATCCCGGTAGAGGTTGGAGTCTCTCGCGCCGGGAAAAAAATCCCCTGCGTCCAGCTTGGAAGCGGCCAGAAACTCGTTCAGCGGCTGAAGCGCGTTCATGGCCCGGAATTCCGGCATCCAGGTGGTGCCCATCTGGCTGATGTCTGGCGCCATATCGCCCACCACTGCGGTCACCAGTTTTTCATGCGCCCCTGTCCAAGGAATAGCCTGAGTGACAATTTTTACTCCCGGGTTTCTTTTTTCAAAAATTTCTGCGGCCTGGCGTATAAGCTTTCCTTCCGCGCCCATGGCCCAGACAGTAAGCTGTTGCGGCTGCGCGTTCGCCGGACGGCCCAAGCACAACAGTGCACCGATAACCAGCACCCTGGTTAGGGTATAGTGTATAGAGTATCGGGTAGAGTAAAAGATAAACTTGAAGGCATTTTTCAGATTATTCAAAAATTTCATAGATCTACTCTTCTTTTCTATACCCTCTACCCTAGCCCCTATACCCTGATTTTTACCTGCATCTCCCCAAGATATGTGGCCGGCTCCAGAAAGAACCAGTTAAACTTGGCGTCCGATTTCAGGATGCGGTCAATATTGCGGGCCGCCAGAGAAAAACCCACCCTGCCGTCACCTATGCCAAATACAGCCCGTTCCAGCGCCAGCACCGCCGCATAGCCCCGGGCGGTAACAGAAGATTCCACTATCCGGCAGGCTCCTGCCGTTCTTTCCGGATGGAAAAATTCGCGCACGCGCATGCCGCCTCCGGGAGCCGGAGAGAGTATTATCTGGTAATCGTCCGCTCCTCCCCAGGCAAATTTGTTGTTTGTTGAATCTATATACACTTCCAGAGAATCGTCCTCGTACATGCGTTCCTCCGGATGAGAAAAGAGCAGTTCGGTATCGCGCACTTCAAATTTGAAAAAAAAATACCGGCTGTCGGCCAGCATATCCGCTTTTACATTATAATCCGGTTGGCGGTTAAAGCCGCTTTGAAGATATTTATGGTCCAGTTCAACGGCCATTTTCGCTTTTTTCCAGATCCCCGCTCCCAGCCTGAGATCCGCCGTCTTGATAGCGTCCGCAATCCTTTCAACTTTTATGAACGGACGTTTGTTCAGAAAGTATGCGGCCATTTCCACCGGCGCCTCTGAGGGGCCGAGGGGTTTAGCGACGGCTCCGCCGAACCCGGCTTCCTTCATCCCTTTCTGGACTTCAGGACGCGACATGAACAGCTTCCAGATCAGGCCGCTACGGTAGTTTTCAATCATCAGTACGGTCGGGCCTTGGTTTATGCCGTACGCGTCTGGAGCGAAGAAATCTCTGTCAAGGTTGAAAGAATCAGCAAAACCGTATCTGCCCCATAATTTATCGCGGTATTCCAGGTACCAATGTTTCATTGCGGAGATAGAATACTCCGGAGTAAAAACTATTGACGACGCCGCGGCGGATGGTGCCACTGTCCCGTCATGCAGCGCGGGGCCGGGAGGAGCTCCGTAAGCTTTATACCCGTCGGGGCCGATGCTCGCGGTAAGGCCCCAGGAGTCTTTGCCGTAAGTCTTGAACGATTCGGCGCTGTCAATGCAGAACTGCCGGTTGGCAAGAGTTGCCTGAACGGAATTGTCAAAATAATCGGCGAAAGCGTCCCGCTTGTTACGGAAGTCTATAAAAGCGTGAGAGAACTGGTGTGTGAACAAGGGCGGACTGAGAATCAGTTCATGACCCTTGTATCTGCCCCGCGTTCTTTTAATAGCCGTCCAACTTTCTGTGGTAAGTGGAAAAGTCGGCGAACCCATGGCAAGAATGTACATTACCATGCTCTCGTTGTAATCGCTCCAAGAGGCGGGAAGGAAATGCTTTTCCGGTGTCCAGCCCATGGTCAGAAACTGCGAACCGTTGGCCATCCATTTCCAATCCACCCGTTCGTAAAGCTTTTTAGCCAGGTCTTTTATCTCTGGGCTTTCAAAATACTGTGCCGCGGTCAGCGCGCCCGCTATAAATAAGGCCGTGTCTATTGAAGAAAGTTCGCAATCCCAGACACGTTTGCCGGTTTCCATGTCCACAAAATGATAGAAGAAACCATGTTCCGATTCCATTTTTTCGCTGAAAAATTTAAGTGTGGTCTTTACCCGCTTCTCCGCTTCGTTTTTGCCGATCCAGCCGCGTTCCGCGCCCGCGGCAAGCGCGGCGAGGCCAAATCCCACAGCCGCTATGGATGCCGGAGCATATTTAAAGTCCGGGGCTTTTGAATTGGAGGCTTTGTCCAGCACCAGGCCGTTGGCTGAATTCGCGCAGTTGACAAAATAACGGAACGATTGGCTTTCCACCAGGTCCAGGAATCCGGCGTCCTTTTTATCTATGGCAAGTAAATTTGGCTGGCCCTGCTCTTGTTTTTGGGCATAACTAGCGTCAACCGATATAAGCGCTGAGCCGCCAGCTTCCGCTTCACTGCCAAAAGAGCGCGGCTGGCAGAAAATCAATAGTGATATTAGCGTGAAAAATGAAAATCTTGAAACCATGTCCAGTTCACCTACAGTAAGTTCAAAATTTCTTGATACGAATCATTCTACAAATATTTGTTTACAAGATGTTGTCAGGAACACCACCGTAGTGGCGGTGTAGCGCGAGGCCTTTTCTTTTGTAAAATCTGAACAATGAAAAAGTACGCTGTATTGCCCCCCATCTTCCTTTATCTGCTGGCAATTCTGGCATTGAGGCCGTGGCAATTCAATTTTCCGTTAAATGACGATTGGGCTTACGCTATTCCGGTAAACAATCTACTGAACGAAGGGAAATTAATACTTTCCTCTGCTGCGTCGGCCACACAGATCACCCATATATTATGGGGAGCGCTATGGTCTAAGATTTTTGGTTTCAGCTTTATTGTTTTAAGGTTTTCCACACTGGCTTTGGCGTCCGGCGCATTGGTTATATTTTACCGGATACTTGCGGAATGCGGAGTTGCGCCGTTATATGCGATGCTAGGCGTTTTATGCCTGGCGTTCAATCCTTTATTTTTTTTACTAGGCAACTCTTTTATGTCTGACGTCCCATATTTTTTCTGGATGCTTTTGTCGGTTTATTTTTACCTCAGGCACATCAGAACGCCGGCTAAATCCTGGTTCTGGTTCGCTTCCGTTACCGTGTCAGTGGCATATCTCTTGAGACAAATAGGTATCTTCATTCCCCTGGCATATTCTTTTCTCCTCTTTTCACAGCGCAGGTTGAACATTAAGGAATTTTTAAAAATATGGATACTGCCGGCGCTTGCTATCTCCGCTCATCTGATCTGGTTCAACTATTTTCACGGGCCCACCTGGGCAAGCGCGAATTACGTTGTAACCGGCACATTGCGTCATTTGTCAAACCCGCTTGTGTTGTTTAGCGATACCATAAACCGCCTTATGGCGTCTTCTTTTGAAACAGGTTTTTTTCTGCTGCCTTTGACTATCGGGTGCATTTTTCATATGAGGCAGTTCTTTAAGAAAAAAAGCCCGGCTAAACTTGGCGCCGGGGCAGATCTTGCTCTGGTCCTGTTCGCGGGGAGCGCTTTGGTTTATGTGTTAGTTGAAGGCCGGATGCCTCATCTGGAAAACAATATAATGACTACGGGGATCGGAGTTTTAACTGTGGCGGGGGCTCAGGCAAAGCCCTCCGGCATATTTGCGGAAAAATGGTTTTGGCACATTGTGACTTTTGCGTCCGTAGTTTCAACATTTATTTTCATCGCGGCGGCGGGTTCGCTTCGTAAACTGGCACAATATGCGGAACATAAGAAAGAGATTTTTTTTGTTTTTTATGTTTGCATGGCGCAATTCGCGTTTTCATTGGCAGGCGGCAAATTTTTTGACAGGTATCTCATTGTTCTGCTTCCCTGGATGATATTAACTATGACATTTGCGCTGAGTCGTATTCAATCCTCCCACAGGGTGTGTCTGGCGGGACTGACACTTATGGCGGCGCTGAGCTTCGCCGGCGTAAAAGATTATCTGGCGTGGAACAACGCCAAATGGAAAGCGGGGTTTATGGCGGCGGAAACCAAAATTCCGTCCCGGGAAATAGCCAACGGCTGGGATTGGAACGCGTATTATACTTACGAAGAATCAATGACTAAGCTTAAATCTTTGAAGCCTTTGCGCATGATAGGCGAATGGGAATGGCAGAAACTGGTGAATTATCAAGCTATAACGTCGTTTGCCGCTCCGGCTTCCTACGGAAAAGGCTATGCGGAAATAGCCGCGGTACATTATGATACGCCTCTTTCATCAGCCGGCGGAATCGTATATGCGATTAAAATAAACCCGGAATAAAACATGCATACTCCCGTAAAAAACATTCCGTGCGATCATCTGATGTATAAGGAAATATACCGGTTCGGTGCGACGGCTCTTCACCGGTGCGAGGCGTGCGGGCTTGTTTTCACCGGTAATTCTCAGGCGGTTGTCGCTCCCGGCGCGGTTTATGACAAATATTACAGGAACGAAACCGCAGCCAGATTTGATTTTGGGATTGAATATGTGATCAGGTTGTTCCGGTTTTTCCGGGCGTTTAAAGTGTTTACAATTTGTCCCTGCGCCGGGAGTATCATGGATGTCGGGAGCGGAAGGGGGTTCATGCTTTACTATCTAAAGAAATATTACAGCTACAAAAGGGCTGCGGGGATTCAGATCTCCAGAAATGCAGTTGAATTCTCCAGAAACGAACTGGGACTGGAAATATTCGACAAAGATCTATTGGAAATTCCGTTCAAAAACGCCCAATTTGACGTGATAACGATGTGGCATGTTTTAGAACATCTCGCTGTTCCCGACGAATATATAGAAAAGATATCCGGTTTATTGAAAGAGCGCGGCAAGCTGATCATCGAAGTGCCGAATTTCAATTCATGGACGCGTATGTTTACGCATATGCATTGGCTGAGCCTCGATCTGAAATATCACCTGACTTTCTTTACCCCTGAATCGCTAACTGCGCTGCTTAAAAGGCATGGTTTTACTGTAGAGGCCTTTCACACCTTTTCCCTGGAATATTCGGTTTTCACCTCATTGCAAAGTATCGTAAGCTGGCTTACAAAAAGCGACCATGACTTTTTTACCTGGCTTCAGGGAGGCAAGTTCAGTTTTCGCATTATCCTTCATGTGCCGCTTTTTATCATATTATCGCCCGTTTGTCTTTTAATTAACATTTTGCTCTATTTCTCAAAAAGCGGGGAAGTAATCCTTATTGCGGCCGAGAAAAAACAGATCACAGTCCCGTCCCCCCTCCAGTGCTGCCGTTAGATAAAATTGTATTTTTTCGCGTTTTATATTAGAATAGATGCGGAGGCGTGATGAAAATTAAATTTTGGGGAGCCAGGGGCAGCATCCCCGTGTGCGGGAAAAAGTATCTGAAGTATGGCGGCAGCACCACCTGCCTTGAGTTGCGTTCGCAAAAGAATGAACTTACCGTGATTGACGCCGGTTCCGGTATCCGTTTGCTGGGCAAGGAACTGCTGAAAAACTCCCACAATAATTTTAATATGCTTTTTACCCATTCCCACTGGGACCATGTTATAGGCTTTCCATTTTTTGCTCCCATTTACAGTAAAAAAACCAGAATACAGATCATGGGTTGTTCCTTTTCCTCAGACCCGGTGCGGGAGATCATAGCCAAAACCATGCAACCCCCCGGGTTCCCTGTTAAATTTGAGGAAATTTCGGCTAAATTCGGATTTGATTCTGTGTGCGCTTCCGGTTTTGAGATGGGGCATATTAAAGTTGTGCCGGTGGAATTGAGCCATCCAAATCGCGGTTTGGGCTATAAGTTCATTGAGAACGGGCGCTCTTTCGTGTTCTTGACGGATAACGAACTGGGTTTTATCCACCCGGGCGGCCGCTCTCTGCAGGATTATGTCGTTTTCTGCAAGGGAGCCGATCTGCTGGTACACGATGCCGATTACACCGACCATGAATATCCGCGCAGGAAAACCTGGGGGCATTCCACTTATCGTCAGGCCGTAGATCTGGCGCTTGCGGCCGGCGTTTCGGTGTTGGGGCTTTTTCACCATAATCAGGAGCGCAGCGACTTCGAGCTGGATGCCGCCGTGGCCGAATGTTCTAAAATATTCAAAGCCAAAGGCTCAAAGACCAAATGTTTCGCCGTAAGGGAAGGGCAGGTCTTTAATTTGTAAAGCAAGGTGAGTTTTATGAGATTTAACATTTATACCGTTTGGATGGACCCTGTGTTTTATGCCGCCGCGGCGATTTTGACGGCCTCGCTTTTTTTTCTGGTTTACTCTATCCGGCGTTATGTTGAGCTGAAAAATTCGGATGAATTTGACGAGGTTCCGGATGAGGAGACGCCGGCTGACTTGTCAGAAGAACCTGAAATCCCGTCCTCCCAGCCGGTTGTGGAACAGCCGGTTCCTTCGCCTGATGCCGTGCCGGATGGCAATTTGGGCTCTAACAACAGGGCCGAAGCTTTTGTGAAAGGTATTTATGAGGGGCTTTCCGGCTTGGACACGCGGCTTAAAAATATCGAAGCCTCTGTTTCAAAGGGCCGGGTCAACAATGATTTCGCCGTTAAATTCCTGGAAGATATCCTCTCCGACCTGGACTCACTGGACAAAGAGAAAATAAAGGCGAGAATAGACTACCTGCTGTCCGATCTAAAAAAGTGAAAATAACGACGGTCCTTTTTTGCGCCGCCGCGTTTTTATCCGGCCGCTCCTCGGCCTACGGAGCTTTTCTGCCAGATAGCTCTTTTAGCGACGATGCGCGAGGGCTTACTTCGGCGTCTTTTCTTAAAACACCTCCTTCGGCGCGCTTTGAGGGTATGGCCGGAGCCTGTCTTACCCAAAACGGTCCTCAATCTTTCTTCTGTAATCCTGCGGGGCTCGCTAACGCGCCAAAAGGGCGGGTTTCATCTTCTTTCGCGTATGAAACCCTGATAGAGGGTTCTTACCGCGCGGCGGCTTCTGTTGTAAGAGGCTCAGGATTTGGCGCCTTCGCCGCGGGCCTGGTTTACAACAATTCATCTGCGGGGATGGACAAATATAATACATTGGGGGTTTCACTTGGGGGATTTTCGGCCTATGATTCGGCTTTAGGCGCGGCTTTCGCGCGCCGTTATGGCTTTGTTGATTTCGGTTTTGGTGTGAAGTTTATTAAATCAAAATTGGCCGAGACTTCCGCCGTTTCCGGGGCCTTTGACGCCGGTTTTATTTTTAGGGAAGCGGGGCGTGTCAAAACCGAATTTTCTCTTGCTGTAAGGAACGTCGGCGCTCCGCTTAAACTTGGTTCTGAAAAGGCCCCTCTTCCTCTTGAGTTCGGCGGCGGTCTGAAATGGAAATATACCCCGGAATTTGACATTCTCTTTGAGGGACGTCTGCCGTGCGACCATTCACCATACCTGATAATAGCCGGTGAATGGTTTTTGGCGTTTTCCCCGGCCGAGCACCGCAGTCCGCAGGCTGGTGTCTCCGGTCTTTTCCTGCGCGGCGGCATAAATTTTAAAAATTACTCCGACCTTGGCGCACTGGGAGCTTGTTCAGGCGGTTTAGGCCTGAAGCTGGGTATTTTGGAGTTGGATTACGCCTTTGTGCCTTACGGCGACCTTGGTTCCACCCACCGGACTGAAATTTCCTGGCGGTTTTAAATAGGGTCTGCTGAATAAGTCCAGCAGACCCATGAATAAAAATGACTTTTTCAGTGCCCCCTAAATACAGCTGATAAAAGCGTATAGGGACGAGGCCGTTTGTGGGCCATAGGCCTTTGAAACGGCACCTCCAGAGGATTGGGGTTAGGGTATAGGGAAGGAACCACTGATTCTTTCTTCTCCTGCGGACAGTGCCAGAGTCGCTACACTATTTCCTCTCCCCCCCAGACCCTTGCTTCAGTTGATCCAGGCGCCATTTATTAGTGGTGTCGGGGTTCAGCGCTACCGCTTTTTGTGCCGCTTCAATCGCCTCTTTTTTCCTGCCCAGAGCGGAGTAAAGTTCGGAGAGCCTTTCCAGGAAAGCGGAGTTTGAGGGATCCTCCGCTAAGGCTTTTGTAAGTCTTTCCGTTTCCTTCCTTTTTCCATCCAAAAGTCCCTTATAGAGGCCGCGGTACCGTAATTCTTTCAGGCTTCCATAAAGCAGGATAGCCGCTGCGATGCCAAGCTGCATGGGATAAAATAGGCCGTGAAAAATGAAAGAAGAGAACATTAATAAAATGTAAGTGAAAACAAAAGAGAAGGAAACAACAAGCAGGGTGTTGCTGTTGTAAACTGCGGTCAGATTGTATTTCTTCTCCCCGCGCTCTGATATCCAGGCCATGGCGGCCGAAGCGGCAAGCGAGAAGAGGAATACATAAATGGCAAGAGTGATCATTCGGTATCTATGTTAAAGTAGACAGAATTCAGTAGTCAGAATCCAGAAGTAAGATTTGAACTGTTTTCCGATTTCTGAAATTCTGACTACTGACTTCTGGCTACTAACTACTGACTTCTGTCTTCCTGTTTTTCTTTACTAGCCTTTTCTTTATCCGGCCCAGCATTTCCATGTGCACAAGGCCGTTGGTGGCCAGCGTTTGTGAGCCGTAAACCGCAAGCTCCGTCCAGAGACCGCCAGAAAAATCGCTTACACGCCCGCCGGCCTCTTCCACCAGCAGTTTTCCCGCCGCCACATCCCAGGGCTTAAGTCCGAATTCCCAGTAGCCGTCGATGCGGCCCGCAGCCAGCCACGCCAGGTCAAGCGAGGCCACCCCCATGCGCCGCACATCGTGGGAAAGTTTCATGAAGTCTGAAAAAAAAGAGCAGTAAAAATCGGCCTTTTTAGTTCTGTCATAAGCAAAACCTGTGGTCAAAAGCGCTTTTGAAAGCGATGGCACTTTTGAAACGGCAAGACGTCTGCCGTTGAGAAAAGCGCCGCCTCCGCGCCGGGCCGTAAACACTTCCCGCCTGAAAGGGTCTAAAACTCCGCCAACCAGTATTTCCCCTCCTGCCAAAAGCGCTATGGAAACAGCGGCGGCTGGGAACCCATGCGCGTAATTGGTGGTGCCGTCAAGCGGGTCTATGACCCAGATACGGCTGGCGGAAAGGTCAGGGGCCTTATCATCTTCCTCGGCCATAAATGCATCTTCAGGAAAGGCCGCATGTATCACCGCTTTCACTATTTTTTGCGAAGCCAGGTCGGCTTCAGTAAGCAGGTTGGCGCGGCCCTTCAGACGATAGCCGACCTTACCGAATTTGGCCGAGAGTATTTTGCCGCCTTCGGCCAGGGCTTTGTGAAGCACCGATAATTCTTTCATAATTTTTTTGCCCTTGCCCCCGGGCTATGGTTTGTTGAAGCTATAAGCGCCAGGTGCGCGGCGGCCGTCTGGGCTGTGGTTTTCAGGGCGGTGAAAATAAGCTTTGACGGCACGCGTTCTCTTGCCATTTTTATGAGGCCCTCTCTAAAAAATTTGTTTTTAATGAGACCGCCGGTCAGCGCTACTTTGATTTTTTTAGTCCGTGGAAAATTCTTCAGGCTTTTGGCAATAAGTATAGCAAGGTTGTTCTGAGCGTGCGCCGCAAGTTCTCGCTGCCAACCCGCTTTTTCCCCCGCCGCTGCAATCAGCGCTGCGGCATAAGCTGCGGTTTGGCCATGGCTCAGCCCGGCCAGCGTTTTTTTAAGCTTCTTCAGGTATTGCCGCCCGATCCAGCGGCCTGAGCCGGGGTCGCCGCCCGCTGGGTTATGGCCGCCAGTTTTAACCATTCTGTCCGTGCTGTCCCGGTAAAATGCCACCGCGCCGGTGCCGGCTATCAGGAGCAGCCCCGCCTTTCCGCCGAAAGCGGCGAAATGAGCGGCCTCGGCGTCGGAAATGACATCCAGCAGGTTAAGGCGACCCCTGGCGGCTTTAAACAAAAAATCCCGCTTCCATTTTTTTGAAAACGCCCCCCTGGTGGCTATTACAAGCGGCAGCCCGGCTTCCAGTTTCAGTTTTTTAAATTCTTTTTCAAGCCGCGCAATGAGCAGGTCTAGTTTTGAGGTGGGAAAACGCGTCCCGCGCAGTTCAGTCCCCCTGGAATTAACGCAGGAAAGCCTTGTCCAAGTCCCGCCTCTGTCCACACCTGCCGCCGCGGCTTCAGTATCTTTCATCTTTTTACCTGATCCTCTGCTCTCTACCTATTTTTGGGTTTGACCTCTCACCGGGCTAAATGATAACATATAACTTCAGGAGCTTTGTAGCCGCCCTCTATGATAAAACAGCTGGACAGCGTTAGTTTTGCCTACCTGCTAAAACCGGAAAATGTGTTCTTCCTTAAAGGCGAATTTTCAAGGGAAAGCGCCGTGGGGTTCCTGACTGAAAAGATTTATCCTCAGCTTGAAAATGTTATTAGCGGCAAAATGCTTTCCCAAAAAGTGGCTGAGGTTGAAAGCTCAAACCAGGTGCTTGAAACCGGCTTTTATATTCCGCACGCCAAGTTTACGGAAATTGGAAGGTTTTATATGGCGCTTGGCCTCCTGCCGTCCGGGTTTAACGATCAGGCCTCAGGACTTACAGTGAAAGCGGTAATGCTTCTTTTATCACCCAATAAACCGGTTTTTTTTCAGAAACACCTTAATATGCTTTCAAAGCTTTCCCGGATTTTTCAGCCTGCATTCATTGAAACTCTCCTCTCAAGCTCTTCGCCTGAAGCGGCATGTGCCATTCTGCATAAAGCCATATAAAACAGCGCCTTCCCCCGTTGAAATATATATAATTGAGATAACGGAACTTTTATGCGCCCCAACAAGTCTAAACAGGTTTTATTACTGAGCACGGCAATGCTCAGTTTTATATCTTTCTGGAAGGCCGCTTCCATAATACTTTGCGATTTCGGTTCAAGCGCCTACTACGCCGGCGGCATAGCCATGAAAGCTTTTGGTCCCGCTTTCCCCTGGTATATAATGGGTGTTATGTTATTTGCCGGGCTTATGCTGGGGGTTTACACCGAGTCCTGCACAATGTTCGTTCGCGGCGGGGTTTATGTCGTGGTCAAAGAAGCCATGGGCAAAGTAATGGCCAAACTTTCAGTTTCCGCCCTTATTTTTGATTACCTGCTTACCGGACCTATAAGTTCCGTTACCGCGGGACTTTACCTGGCCAGCCTGTTGGAAAATTTGCTGCCGCTTATGAATATCGACTGGCAGATGCCGTCAAGGACATTTGCTGTTTTTTTTGCGGCGCTGGTAACGGTTTATTTCTGGCGGGAAAATATTCGCGGTGTAGAGGAATCCGCCGATAACAATCTCAGAATAATAGGTTTCGTAACTGTGGTCGCCGTAATTTTGATGGTTTGGGCCGGAGTCACGCTTTACATAAGGGGTTTTTCCCTTCCGCCGCTGCGTCCGCAATTCAGCCAGGAGGCTTTGGGTTGGACTGTGAATTTTCCCTGGCTTAAGACCGTGGGGATTATCGGCATAGTGATGGCTTTTGGCCATTCTATACTTGCTCTGAGCGGTATAGAAACTCTTGCCCAGGTTTACCGTGAAATTGAGGACCCAAAGGTTGAAAATCTGAAGAAAGCGGTAAAAACAATTTTTATTTTCAGCATTCTTTTTACGGGAGTTCTTACCTTTGTCTCGGCTCTTATCATACCGGCTGACCTTATAGCCGGCAAATACTCCGATAATTTGTTAAGCGGTCTTGCATTTGAGCTTTCCGGTCCGTATTGGGCAAGGCTGGCCATGCAGTCTGCCGTGGTGCTTTCGGGCGCGCTTATGCTGGTGGGCGCAGTCAACACTTCTTTCGTCGGGTCCAATGGCGTGCTCAACCGCGTGGCGGAAGACGGTATATTGCACGATTGGTTCAGGCATCTGCACCATAAATACGGCACCACTCACCGTATTACAAACATAATCGCCATAACACAAATCCTTATTATTTTTATTTCGGGAGGCGATGTTTTCCTCCTTGGGGAAGCTTACGCTTTCGGTGTGCTTTGGAGTCTGACTTTCAACACGGCCTCCATGATAATCCTCCGTTTTAAAAAGAACGACGAGAAACGCGACTGGATGTTTCCCTGCAATCTTAAAGTGGACAATGTGTATGTGCCGGTAGGGCTTACGGTTGTGTTGATGATATTACTTGCCGCCACGGGCATGAACATGCTCACAAAAAAAATCGCCACCATAGCCGGCGTACTTTTCACTATGACGTTTTTTATCATCTTTCATATATCTGAAAAGCTGAACCAGACAAAGGCGCAGTTTTATGCGCCGGATGCGGATGCTGAAGAGAAGCTTAATTTGCGCCGGGAGGCGGATATTAGCAGCATTATTCCTGAACTCAAAAAACCAAGGTGCGTGCTGATACCCGCCAGAAACCCCAATAATCTTCTGCATTTAAAAACCGTGCTGGAAACGGTGGAGGACGCAAACACGGATATAATAGTCCTGAACGCTAAAATTGCCCGCGGTATTGCAACCGGCCAGGAGGCCATGGGCGAGGAAGATAAGGAGCTGTTCCGTGCCGTGGTGCTTATGGCTGAAAAATACGGCAAAACGGTAAAGCCGCTTCTTGTCTTTTCAAATGACCCGTTTTATTCTATCGCGCAGGTAGCCCAGACCATAGGGGTTGACGAGATAGTAATGGGGGTTTCCGGCAGCACAGGGGCCGAGACGCAGCTTGAAAAGCTGGCTATGGCCTGGGGTATGCTGAAAAGATCAGAGGGAGCGGCGAAAATTGTTACCGCCAGGGTTATCTGGGAAGGGCGGCAGATGAGTTATCAGCTGTCGTAGGGGATAGGGATTAGCGGATAGCGTATAGGGAAGGAGTTCCTTATTTCTGAACCCTATCCTCTCGCCCCTAACCCCAGGAGTATATTATGTCTATCAGACGGATCTGTAAATACGGCGAGAAAATACTTGAAAAGAAAACGCGCAGGGTTGACTTTGCCAAACTGAAAAGCGAACTGCCAGTCCTGATTGCTGATATGTTTGAAACAATGGATGCTGTAAAAGGTCTGGGACTGTCCGCTAACCAGGTAGGTCTTAATTTGCGTCTTGCGGTGGTAAAGATAAAGAGAGAAAACGATGCGGACCTGAATCTAGTGCTTATTAATCCTGAACTGGTGGAAAGCTCTGGTACGATGTATGAGGAGGAAGGATGCCTTTCCTTTCCCGGTCTTTTCGCCAGTATCAAACGTTTTTCAAAGGTCAAAGTCAGGGCGCTGAATGAAAGAGGCCTGCCGATAGAAATAAACGCGGAGGGGCTTTTTGCGAGAGCCCTCCAGCATGAATTGGACCACTTGGACGGTATTGTTTTTACAAGCCGCCTGTCGTTTGCCTCGCGGCTGAAGGTAAAGCCGGCGCTCTTCCGTTTAAAGAAGCAATGGAAAAAGATAGACGAAAGCAAAATCAGCAGCAGGGAATAGGGGCGAGCGTATAGGGAATAGGGTAGGGAGTGCGGAAATAAGGGAATCATTCTCCCTGTTCCCTATACGCTATACGCTGTCCCCTATCTAATTGTTATGTCCAAACTTAAAATTGTTTTTCTCGGTACTCCCGAGATCGCCTGCGGCTTTCTGAAGGATATCTCAGCGGCGGGTCATGATGTTTTGGGCGTTATTTCCCAGCCGGATAAAGCCAAAGGCCGCGGTCTCAAGGTTTGCTGCCCGCCGGTTAAGGGCACAGCGGATCGCCTTTGCCTTAAAACTTATCAGCCTTCCTCGGACGCGGAGCTTAAAGATGCGCTTGAGCGCCTGAAGCCCGATCTATGCGTGGTGGTGGCTTACGGCCGTATCATAAAGGAAGATGCCCTGCGCGCGGCGCGTATTGGCTTTGTGAATGTTCATTTCTCGCTATTGCCGAAATACAGGGGGGCCGCGCCGGTGCAGTGGACGCTTATCAACGGTGAAACCCGGACAGGGGTTACTGTGTTCTGGCTGGATTCCGGGCTTGATACGGGCCCGGTCTGCGCCGAAAGCGTGGTTTCCATTGAGCCGCACGATAACGCACAAAGTCTTTTTGCCAGGCTTGAAGTTGAAGGTTCGGGCCTGCTCCAGGGCGCGCTTGAAAATATCGCCAGGGGAGAAATAGTAAAAAAACCGCAGCTTGGCTTGCCGTCTTATGCTCCGCGCCTTACTCTGGAACATGCCTGGCTTGATTTTTCACTGAGCGCAAAAAAAAACCATGACAGGGTCAGAGGTCTTTCCTGCGGGCCCAGGGCCAGATTCCTTGCCGCCGCCTGTTCAAAAAACATTGTGGTACAGGTGCTCAAGGCGGAGCTGATTCCCGAACCGCCCTCCATGTTCGGCAATGCTGACTGCGGCTGCATTTCCGCGATTGAAAGAGGAAAGGGTTTTTTTATAAAATGTAGCGGCTCAAGCTTATTTGTTGAAGAAGTCCAGCCTGAGGGCAAGAAGCCGCAGAAAGCTTTTGATTTTTTGAATGGCTTAAGACTTAAACCTGGAGACGCGCTGGCTTTGCCGGCGCCGGGCCATAAGTCGTAAGAGGAGTTAAGATTGCTTTTTTCTTTCAGTCTGTAAGTTGGTAACTAGAGTTACGGAAAGGGGTGTGAAGTGGAATTTAAGGATTTTTTTGTCGCGCGTCCGCCGGAAGATGGCAAAGAACGCCTGCTAAGCGTCGGTTTTGCCTTCAGAATGGTGGGTGTCGGGCTTACGCTGTTTTTGCTTACCTATTTTCTTTTTTCCTGGACCATGGAAACTGTTATCCACAACAGGAAAGAAGTGATAGTGCCGGATATCAGCGGAAAATCAGCCTCCAACGCCCTGCAGTCGCTCAGTGAAAACAATCTGGCCATGAAGATAGGCGGTTACGAATTCAATGACTCTGTGCCTATAGGTACGGTTTTGCGCCAGGTTCCTTCTTCGGGAGCCACGGTGAGGGAGGGTAAGATAGTAAAAGTCGTTTTCAGCCAGGGAGGAGAATCCGTTTTTATCCCCACGCTTATCGGCTTGCCGCTCAGAAACGCCGAACTCCTGTTGCGCCAGCGCTCTCTGCTGCTTGGCGAGGTGACAGAGTCTTATTCCCTGAAAGCGGACAGGGGCATGGTGCTTTCCCAGGACCCGAAGCCGGATACCAGCGTCACCAAAAATACTATGGTGCAGGCGGTGGTATCGGCGGGCGCTCCGCCCGCCGGAATAATTATCATGCCTGATTTCAGGCAGAAAAAAACCGAGGATGCCTATCAGTGGTCGGCTGAAACTAAAATTAATTTTGATGTGGTGGAGGACGGCAGTTCATTTTTTCCTTCAGGCACTGTTGTAGACCAGTCTCCCGTTCCCGATACCGTGGTTTACCCTGATTCAAAAGTTAAACTGACCGTAAGCGCGAAGAAAGGGCGCGGTTCCGGCGCCGGAGAGTTCCATGTTCATTACGATGTTACACAAAAGGGTTCTAAGCGTCACATCCGCATTGTGGCGCTCAGTCACAGCGGAGAGCGGGAAATTTTCAATGGCCTGCGTGATCCCGGCTCGGTAATTGACCTTACTGTGCCCTTGACCGGCGCGGAAAAGATCAGGATTTTCGTGAACGGCATCCTTGTTGAAGAGCGGCCCGTAAAATGACGATTAAACCCCCTTTCCCCCGCCCTTGCGGGAAAATATCCCTGGTGCCTTCGGTACTTTCGGCTGATTTCTCCCGTCTGGAGAGCTGCCTGAAAAAAATTGAGGCTTCGGCGGATTGGGTGCAGGTGGATATAATGGACGGGCATTTTGTGCCCAATCTGAGCTTCGGGCCTGATTTCGCCCGGGCGGTGGCCGGCTCAACATGTTTGGGCGTGGATGCGCATTTGATGGTGGAGCGTCCAGGTAAATTTATTGACGCTTTCGCCGCCGCCGGCGCCCGGCTGATTACTGTTCATGCCGAGGCTGAAGATAGTCTGTTTTGCCTTAAGCGGATTCATAGCATGGGGCTTGCGGCCGGTGTGGCGTTGCGGCCTAAAACGCCTTTTAAACGGGTGGCCTCCTTTCTTGAAGCGGCGGATCTTGTCCTTATCATGACCGTAGAGCCGGGCTTCGGCGGACAGCGCTTCATCTCCGCCATGCTGAATAAAATTGCAGCAGCCAGGCGGGCCATAAACGCCTCCGGGCGCAAAATATGGCTGCAGGTTGATGGTGGAATTAACTCTTGTACAGCAAAACTCGCGGTTAAAGCGGGAGCGGACTCACTTGTAATGGGCAGCGCCGTGTTCGGCGCGCGCAACCCGGCAGGGTTTTTAAGGGGCTTACGTTTAAAACTCAATGTAGGAGATTTACCATGCAAAAAAAGGTTTTAATAGTGGAGGATGAGGACCTTATCGCAAAGGTGCTCTCGATAAGGCTTGAAAATTGCGGCTATAAGGTGATTGTCGCATACGACGGAGAAGAAGGCCTGGAGCAGGCTAAAAAAGAAAAGCCCGACCTCATGCTTTTGGATATCGGTCTGCCCCGCATAGACGGAAATACTCTTTGCGAGCTGATAAAGCATGATGCCGAAACAAAGAATATAAAGATAATAATGGTCACCGGCAAAAGACTGGTGGGGGACATGGAAAACGCTTTTTCAGCCGGAGCTGATATCTATGTGAACAAGCCTTATGACTGGCCCCGCCTGCTTGCTCACATAAAAACCCTGATAGAGTAGCGCTGCAGCCGGCGGATATAATATAATATATCATACGCTCTTACGGCGGCCTTGACATCGCCGCGGCGGTTGTGTCGTTTTTTTGCGTAACCCGGAAAATTCAGTCAGAGTTGAGTTTTTAGGGTTATATAGCCGGATTTTGACACAAGCAATAAGAACTCCCGAAAATTGTAATGCAATTTTCAGGAAGGAGGAAAAGTATGGCAGTAGTTTTAAGGCTTCAACGGATAGGAAAAAGAACTCAGCCCCATTACAGGATGGTGGCCATAGAAAAAACCCGCGGGCCGCACGGCGTGCCCATAGAAGTTATAGGCCATTATAATCCCAAAGCCGACAAAGTCGCGCAGAAAGTAACCGTCAATATCGAAAAATATGAGGGTTGGATAAAAAATGGCGCACAGGCTTCCGACACCGTAAGCTCGCTTTTTTCAAAAGCCAAAAAGGCCGCGAAGGCGGCTGTTTCAGCCCCAGTGCAGAAATAAGCCCGAACGCTGTGCAGCACGGGCGGGGTGCGACAGGAGGATTTTATGAAAGAAGCTTTGATGTACATAGTTAACGCTCTTGTAACCGAGCCTCAGGCCGTGAAAATGGCTTCCTCGGAGGACGGCAATGTTCTGCGTTTCAGATTATCAGTGTCTCTGGCTGACAGGGGTAAGCTTATAGGCAAAGAGGGCCGGGTAATAAAGTCGGTAAGAACGCTTTTGCAAGCTGTCGCCGCCGCGCAAAATAAAAAAGTTTTTGTGGATGTGGTGTA
>DMES01000040.1:25171-74280 GCA_003450815.1 Elusimicrobiota bacterium
ATGAAAGTTGATGTTATTACCCTGTTCCCGCGCAGCGTTGATGCGGCCCTGTCGGAGAGCATTGTGGGCAGAGCGCGTTCTCAGGGGTTTCTCAGGCTGGATTTTTTGAATCCGCGGGATTTTGCAGGCGACCGCCGCGGCACAGTGGATGACAAGCCTTACGGCGGCGGTACGGGCATGGTAATGCTTGCGGAGCCCGTATACCAGGCTCTGAAAACGGTGAAAAAGAAAGGTTCTTTCACGGTTCTGCTGACGCCGAAGGGCAGGCCGTTCACTCAAAAACTGGCCTTGCGTCTGGCGAAAAAGAAGCGTCTGATCTTTATCTGCGGCCACTATGAGGGCACCGACGAGAGAATTTCCCCCCTGGCCGACCTTGAGCTTTCCGTCGGAGATTATGTGCTCACGGGCGGAGAGCCGGCGGCTTCAGTAGTGATAGATGCCGTTACGCGCCTTATTCCCGGAGTTCTCAAAAAAGCCGACGCCACGGTGAAGGAAACTTTTACCGGCTCGCTTTTGGAAGCTCCGCATTATACCCGTCCCTCTCTTTGGCGCGGGAAAAAAGTGCCGTCTGTCCTTATGGGCGGAAATCATGCCTTAATAGAGGACTGGCGCAGGAAGAAAGCTATGGAACTTACAAAAAAATACCGACCGGATTTGATAAAGAAGAGATTACACAGATTTGGCACGTAGATTACACAGATAAAATGTCTGCGAAAAACTTTGTGAGCAGACACTATACGGTATAATTTTTCCCTGTAATCTGTATAATCGTAGTCTAATC
Source organism: Elusimicrobiota bacterium (assembly GCA_003450815.1). GTDB lineage: Bacteria > Elusimicrobiota > Elusimicrobia > Elusimicrobiales > UBA9959 > UBA9634. The sequence goes on from DMES01000040.1 coordinate 25,953, forward strand.
AGTGTAATCTTCTTCAAAAGGAGAAAGTATGAAGGATATTCAAATGTATCTCGGACTGAAAAAAGAAAAATTTAATTTCAGGACGGGTGACACAGTTAAAGTGCACACCAAGGTTGTTGAGGGTGAAAGCGAAAGGATACAGGTCTTTGACGGCGTAGTGGTTTCAAGGCGCGGCAGCGGTATAGCCGAAACCATCACCGTTAGAAAGGTTTCCTATGGTGTGGGTGTGGAGCGCATTTTCCCCATTAATTCTCCCAGAATTGACAAAATTGAAGTGGCCAAAACCGGCAAAGTAAGGCGTTCAAAGATTTATTATCTTAGAGGACTGGCGGGGAAATCCGCGCGGCTGGCAGAGAGCGTGCAGAAAGAAGCCGGTATAGCGCCGGTGTCCGTGGAACCCACGGCTTCTACCGCAGTTCAAGCGGCTCCGGTTGCAGGCGACTCAAAAGTCACGAATTTGACAAAAGGGTAGAGGGTATAGGGGTTAGAATAGAGGGTGCAGAAATAAGGAGTTCCTTGCTCCGAACCCTATGCCCTTTACCCTACCCCCTATACCCTGAAGTTTGGATATTGGAAAAACAACCGTGCCGCTTTCCACCTTTGATCTTTCCCTGATATCGGAAAAAAACCCTGACTTTCTTGTGGGCGTTGATGAGGCAGGGCGTGGTCCTTTGGCGGGTCCTGTGGTCGCCTGTGCCGCCCATATCCCCCCCTTAAGCTTCCCGATCGTTTCCCCCTATATTAATGACAGTAAAAAACTGACGCCCCAAAAAAGGGAAACGGCTTTTTCGGCCATGCTTCAGTCAGGTGTGCGTTTCGGTTTCGGCTGGGCAACGCCGGAGGAAATAGATAGCTGCAATATTCTGGAAGCGACTTTTAATGCTATGGGTTCGGCTGTTAAAAGACTTTCCCGTACGCTTGGGGTGTTTCCCCGCGCTTTGGCCGCTTCGGAAAAAGTGCGTGGCATGCTTGTTTTGGTGGATGGGCCGCATAAAATAAAGCGTCTCATTGTAAATCAGACAGCTGTTGTGGGAGGAGACACCAGGTCTTTATGTGTTGCCGCCGCTAGTATTTTCGCCAAAGTTCTGCGTGACCGCTGGATGGCGCGCCTTGAACCGCAATATCCGGGGTACGGACTGGCAGCGCATAAGGGCTACGGCACGCCGGCGCATCTTGCCGCTTTGCGCGTTTTAGGTCCCTCTCCTATTCATCGTCGCAGCTTTGCGCCGGTAAAAAATTTAACTATTTATGAATGACCGCGGGAAAATTTACGAAGACCAGGCCGCTGTCTTTCTTGAAAGAGCGGGGTTGAAGCTTATACGGCGTAACTGGAGCGCCCCAACCGGCGAGATAGACATTATAGCTTCGGAAAAAGATACTTTGGTTTTTGTGGAAGTGCGCGGGCGCTCAAACACAGGGTTTGGCTCTCCCGCTGAAACGGTAACAAAGTCAAAGCAGCTCCGTATTATCAAAACAGCTATCGGCTACCTTAAAACCAAAACCCTTAAGCCCGAGAGCATTCGTTTTGATGTGGTGGCTATTGTTCCCGGCACCGAACCGGAGCATATTCGCGGCGCCTTTGATGCCGGAAAATATTGGTATTAAATTCAGGGTAGAGGGTATAGGGTATAGGGTAGAGGGTGCGGAATTTAAGGAACTCCTTAAAGCACTCTACCTTGACTACCCTAAACCCTATTCCCCAGTAGGCAAAGGAAAATATTTATGAACACATCTGATAATGCGCTTAAACCAGTTAATGTTACGGCAGCCTGGCTTAAAGCCAGAATAAAGGGCCGCAAGCCGTCAATAGCGATAATCTCAGGCAGTGGTCTGGCCGACGCGCTGCCCCGGCTTGAAGACAGGCTGGTTATACCCTATGCAAAAATCCCCGGATTTCCGCGCACCACGGTAAAGGGTCATAAAGGAGAGTTAGTTTTCGGGCGGCTGGGTTCCAAGGAAGTTGTTATGATGAGCGGTCGCTTTCATTATTATGAAGGCCGGCCGCTAAATTTCATCGCTTTCCCAATACGGGTGTTAGGAGTTTTGGGAGTGAGAAATCTGATCCTGACCGCTGCGGTGGGTTCGCTGAAATCTTCTCTCAGGCCCGGAGACCTGCTATTGCTGAAGGATCATATAAACCTCATGGGCTCAAATCCCCTCATGGGAAATTACAACCCTTCTTTCGGCGAAATGTTTCCGGATATGAATGAGCCCTACGATACTCTCCTGCGCGGCGCCGCGCTAGTGGCCGCGAAAAAGCTCAGGATGCCTGTTAAAACCGGAGTTTATGCGGCTGTCACCGGCCCGTCTTACGAAACTCCCGCCGAGGTCAGGGTTTACCGTATGCTTGGAGGGGATGTGGCCGGCATGTCTGTGGTGCCCGAAACTATAACCGCCCGCCAGCTTAAAATGCGCGTGCTTGGTCTTTGCTGGATTTCAAATTTTGCCAGCGGCATTTCAAAAACAAATCTGTCTCACGACGATGTACTTAAACTCGGCGCCGCCGTTTCCACAAAAATAAAAGCCTTGCTTGAAAGCCTGTTGAGATCAAAGGCAGTCTGAAAATACAGGCAGAGGTAAAGGTATAGGTAGAGGTAGAGAACGGCAGATAAAGGCATTTAAAGGTAATTCCAACTTCTTGCTCTACCTTAACCTCTGCCTTTACCTGCTGTTTAAGGAGTCTTATGAGAATGCTTGACCTGTTGCTTAAAAAACGCTCCGGCCTTGAACTTGCTGGACCGGAGCTTGAATTTATAGCCTCCGGCGCGGCTTCAGGCGACATACCGGATTATCAGCTTTCCGCCTGGCTTATGGCTGTTTTTTTTAAAGGTCTTACCAAAAAAGAAACCGCTGCTTTTACAAAGGCTATGGCCCTTTCCGGGGCGCGGCTTAACCTTAAAAGCGTTAAAGGCGCCAAGGTGGATAAGCACTCCACCGGCGGAGTGGGCGACGGGGTGTCGCTCGCGCTTGCGCCGGTGGTCGCCGCCTGCGGCGTGGTGGTGCCTATGATGAGTGGCAGGGGCCTTGGTCATACGGGCGGTACTTTGGACAAGCTTGAGTCCGTTAAAGGCTTTAAGGTGCGTCTTTCCCCGGCGAGCGTGCTAAGCCAGCTTAAAGCCACCGGGCTTTCCATGTTCGGTCAGACAGCGGAGCTGGCGCCCAGCGACAAGAAACTTTACGCGCTGCGTGACGCCTCATGTACGGTGGAATCTCTTCCTCTGATCGTAGCGAGCATACTTTCAAAAAAATATGCCGAAGATATTACCGGACTTGTGATGGACGTAAAATACGGCTCGGGCGCCTTCCTGAAAGACTTTAAAAAAAGCAGGGAGCTGGCGGTCGCTTTAATGGAAACCGCAAAACTTCTGGGAATACGCTGCGTGGCTCTGCTTACCGCCATGGAAGAGCCGCTTGGACTTGCGGTCGGCAACGCCGTTGAAATAGAACAGTCCGTGCGTATACTTCAGGGTGAAAAGGGCCCGGCGGATTTCACGCGGGTGCTTGAAGCGCTTTCCGGCTGGATGATCTATCTCGGCGCCAAGGCCCGCACTCCCGAAGAGGGCGAAGAAAAAGCCAGGCGCGCAATAGTTTCTGGCGCCGCGCTGGAAAAGCTGCGCCTGCTGTTCAAGTGGCAGGGCGGCGATGCGCGGGTGGCTGATAATCCGGGGCGTTTTTTGCCCAAAGCAAAACTCTCGCGTGAAATAAAAGCAGGGATCAGCGGATATCTTACAAGATTGGATTCAAGGACCATCGGTCACGCTAGCGTTATGCTTGGCGCCGGGCGGGAACGCGCCGAGGACACGGTGGATTTTGGCGCGGGTATTCTGCTTTCAAAAAAGTTGGGAGATAAAGTCAAACCCGGCGAAGTTATGGCCAGACTTTACGCCTCTGACTCAAAAAAACTTTCCGAAGGCGCCAGAAGGTTTGAGAGTGCGCTCGGATACGGCGCGCGACCTCCAAAGAAAGAGCCGCTGATAAGAGAGATAATACAGTAGGGTAAAGGGTATAGGGTACAGAAGTAGGGAATTCCTAATCCTTAACCCATTATTCCAGGAGATTTAGATGAATAAAAACATTCACATTTCAAAACATCCGCTTGTACTTGATAAGATTTCACGCTTACGGGACAAAAAAACCTCCGTAGCCGAGTTCAGGCGTCTGATGGGCGAAGTCAGCCTGCTTCTGGCACACGACGCGCTGTTAAATGCGAAAGTAAAAAATGTGCGCGTGCGCACACCGATAGGTTTTGCTTCCGCGAGGGCGCTTTCCCACGACATAATCTTTACGGCGATCTTGAGAGCGGGGCTTGGTATGCTTGATGGGCTGGTTAAGCTATGCCCTGAGGCCAAACTTGCGCATATAGGTATTTACCGCGATGAGGAAACGCTGAAACCGGTTAAATACTATGTTCGTCTTCCCAAAATATTAAAAAACAGTCTGGTAGTTGTGCTCGACCCAATGCTTGCCACGGGCGGCTCCGCCGTGGAAGCCGTGGAAATACTTAAATCCAGGGGCGCTGAAAATATTTGTTTTATAGGCCTTATTGCGGCGAAAGAAGGGGTGCGCCGCCTCTCAGCGGCGCATCCAGACCTGCCGATTTACCTGGGCACAGTAGATTCAAAGCTTAATAAGAATGGCTATATAATTCCGGGGCTGGGTGATGCCGGCGACAGAATGTTCGGAACCTATTAAAACCAGCGAGAGCCGGTTTTAATGTCACAAGTTTCAGGTCACATGTCACAAGTATTAAAAAAGGACAGCTTGGCTGTCCTTTTTTAATCTGCATTTTTTATGTCCGTTATTGTTCTTACTTGTGACTTGAGACCTGGCCGTTTGAGGAGCATAGCTCCTGTTACGGCACTGGCATAGCCTTGAGACTTGTGACTATTTCCCGGCGTGCGGGTTGGCTATTTTTGTGAGGGCGGCGTGGTCAAGTATTTTTATGGATTTGACCTCCCGCTTTATTAAATTCTTTTTCTCAAATTCAGCCAGTATCCTTACCACAGTTTCAAGGGCCAGGCCGGTTATCTCCGCTATTTCCGTGCGTTTCAGGCCGTAGATGGCCGGCAAACTTGTTCCCTTGCTTTTAAACGAAACCGCTTTAAGCAGCGTTTTAGCCACTTTGCCTTTGGCCGGCTGGTAGGCTGCGTCGTTTAATTTCATTTGCAGGATATGTGTTTCTTCAGCCAGCTTGCGCAGAAAAAGCTTATAGGTTTTCGGGTTGGCGGCCAGGAAATTATCCAGGGCCTTTTCACTGAAAAAAGAAAGGACGGTTTCACCCATGGCCCTGGCGTTGCAGGAATAGGCGGTGCCTGAGAAAAAAGCTATGTGGCCGAACAGCTCACCCGGATGGCGTATCCAGTTTATCATCTGCTGGCCTTTGGCGTCGGTGGAAAACACCTTGGCCCTGCCCTTGCAGACCATAAAAAACCCAGCCGGTTTCTGTGTCGAGCTGTAAATTTCCTCGCCGTCCTTCAGGCGTTGCACGGCTTTCATGGCGCTCCAGAGTTTTCTGGCTTCAGGTTCAAGTTTGTTGGCGAAACAGACGGAGAGAAATTCGCAACTTCCGCAACACGGAATCTGATTCTTTGCTGTATTTTCCATACCCCCCCAAATAAAGGCAATTACATCCTACAATTACTCATTATACAATTTTTTTCAGAAACTGTTTTAGACCATTTGCTAAACTGTACTGGTAGCGTATAGCGTAGAGGGGATAGAGGCTAGGGAATGAGTTCCCTTATTCCCCTCTCCCCTATACGCTAGCCCCTGTCTTTATTTTATGTTCACAGAAATAAAAAAACTTGGCGCGGAGTCTATGGTTTACGGCTTGTCTACCGTGGGCGCCAGACTTCTCAACTTCCTGCTGATGCCGTTCTACACCCATTACCTGCTGCCCGCGGAATACGGCGTGGTAGCCGCCATTTTCTCCTACATGGCTTTCCTGAACATCATCTACCAGTATGGCATGGACCAGGCTTATATGCGCCATTACGCCCACAAAGAGAAAGCCTTTTCCACAGCTTATTCCTGCGTTCTTGTAACTTCAATCCTATTCTCGCTCTGTCTTGCCGTTTTCCCCAGCTTCTGGGCCGAACTGGGTGGCATAGGCGCGGTCAGGAGCAACCTGGTGCTTTACGCCGCCGCAATACTCTTCCTTGACAGTATAAATGTGCTGCCTTTCGCCGACCTGCGCATGGCCCATAAATCTTTTTATTTCGCCGGGGTGCGTATGCTTTGCATAACCGTAAATGTAATACTCAATATTGTTTTCCTTGTCCGCTTCAACATGGGCATAGAAGGTGTCTTCCTCGCGAATCTCCTATCCTCCCTGCTTTCGGTGCTGGCGGTGCCAAAGCGCTTCTCCTTCGCTTTTGACCGGGAGTTGTTTAGGAACCTTATGGATTACGCCCTGCCGCTTGTGCCGGCGGGCCTTGGCGCAATGGCCGTACAGGTAATAGATCGGCCCATACTTCTGCGCCTTGCCGGTGAATCCGCCGTAGGCGTATATCAGGCCAATTATCGCCTTGGTATTTTTATGGTTCTTGTGGTGACTATGTTTGATCAGGCCTGGAGGCCATTTTTTATAGAACGGGCGGACAAGCCAGGAAGCCCGGTGGTATTTGCCCGCATACTTACCTATTTTGCGTTCGCCCTTATATGGCTTGCGCTCGCCCTTTCCTTTTTTATCCCTGATCTGGCCAGGCTTCAGGTGGCCGGCCGCGCCCTTATACATCAGAATTACTGGCCGGGGCTTTCCATAGTGCCGGTAGTGCTGTTCGCCTACCTCATTAACGGTATTTATGTTAACCTGCTGGCCCCCCTGATAATCGCCAAAAAGACAAAATTTATAATGCTGGCCACTCTGGCGGGGGCCGCAGTAAGTGTAGGGGCTAACTTCGCCCTGATACCGGTTTTCGGCATCTTTGGGCCGCCCTGGGCCGCCTTTGCGGCCTACTGCGTTATGGCTTTTGTGGCGTATTACTACGGCCGCAGATTCTTTCCCGTACCCTACGAGTTCAGGCGGCTTGGGCTGCTGGGTTTCGTTGCGCTTGCACTGGCCGCACCGGCGCTGGCAGGCTGGCGGCCAGGCTCTCAAGCCTGGCTGGTTTACAGGCTGCTTGCGCTTGCCGCATATCCCTTCTTTCTGTTCGTTGTGGGGTTTTTCCTGCCTGAAGAAAAAGAGAAGTCTCTTTCCATGATCCTGCGCTGGACTTCTGGCCGAAAAATTGCCGTCTGACAGCCAATTTCCGGTTTATTTTTCCTGCTGGAGTTTGCCGAAGGCGGATACTCCGACTATGGTGGTGGCCAGACAAAAAACAAGTATCGCGCCCAGGTCTATCCAGACGGAAAATGCTCCGTGTCCCAGCATGATTATACGCAGAAGGTCTACCGAGTAGGTTACAGGGTCAAAAAGGCTGATCGCTTTTATGTAAGGTTCGGATGCGGAAATGTCAAACAGGGCGCCGCTGAAGAAAAAAAGCGGCCAGGTGAGAAAGCTCATGATGAGGCCGAAGCCCTCCATGGATTTCATCTTCGCGCCTATGGTCAGCCCGATGTTGGTTATCATATAGGAAACCGGGAAGGACACCGCCAGGCATAGCGCCACTTTCAGCGGATTGAGCGGCAGTATGAAAACGGCGCCGATAATAAGCAGCAGCAGCGTCTCTATTACAGCGCCCAGCATTCCCCCCAGCGATTTGCCGATAAAAAGCGTGGTCCGCGAGATGGGCGCCGCCAGCACCTCTTTCAGAAAATCCAACCGCTTGTCCCAGATTATGTAAAGGCCGTAAGTTATAGAGGTGAAAAGAATCACCATGGCGAGTATTCCAGGGAAGATGAACTGCTGGTAGCTGTATCCAGGCACGGGGCTTGTGCCGGAGACCATGCCCCGGCCCATGACGAAAAGAAAGAGGAGCGGTGATATAAGGATGGAGACAATGCGCTCTTTCTCTCTGAAATAGATCTTTGCCTCGCGAAGCAGCAGGGCGTAGATGGCGTTGAAGTTCATAAGATTAGATGCATAGAGGTAAAGATGCAAGGATGTAAAGTCTGCATGACTAAATTGCTTTGTGTCTAAATCGCTTTGCCTCTTTCCCTTATTTTCTTGCTGATTTAATTGTCGCTATACGCTCAAAAATATTTTCGGCGTGCTCCTCCGCGTCCGAGCTTATCTGGTGGCCGGCGAATTTTAGAAAGACATCGTCTAAAGTAACGCGCCGCACTTCCACCTCCGCTATGTCCCCCCCGGCATTTAAGAGCGCCTGTAAATTTTTCCCCGAATCTACGATGCCTATTTTATAACGGTCGTTTTCGCGCTCAACGCTTTTGACAAAAGGGAGTTTCCTAAGGGCTTCCTCGTTTATCCTGCCGGTAATAAAAACCAGGTCCTGACCGACTTTTTTCTTTAAAGCTGAGGGGGTATCCAGCTCTATTATTTTCCCGCTGTAGATGATGCCTATGCGGTCGGCAAGGCTGTCCGCTTCTTCCATGTAATGGGTGGTGAGTATGATGGTGGTATTATGAGCTTCTTTAAGTTCCCGTATATGGTCCCAGACCGCTTTGCGGCTGGCCGGGTCAAGGCCGAGGGTCGGCTCGTCCAGAAAAAGTATTTTCGGGCTGTGGATCAGGCCGCGAGCTATTTCAAGGCGCCGCCGCATGCCGCCGGAATAGGTCTTTACAAAACTGCCGCCCCTGTCGCTTAAATTAACCAGCGCCAGCATCTTGTCAATCTTTTCGTTGATTTCACGCCGGGGTATGCCGTAAAGCATGGAGTGGAGATAGAGGTTCTCCCGCCCGGTAAGAAGGTCGTCCACGCTGGGCTCCTGAAACACTATGCCTATCTGCCTGCGCACCTCCAGCGACTGTCTGTTTATGTCGTAGCCTGCCACCAGCGCGGTGCCGGAAGTGGGTTTTACGAGAGTTGCCAGCATGCTTATCAGTGTGGTTTTTCCGGCGCCGTTCGGACCCAGGAGTCCGAACACTTCCCCCTCCGTAATTTCAAGCGAAACACCGTCAACGGCGGTAACTTCCGCGAATTTCTTGACCAGCGCTTCCGTTTTAATGGCGGCCATAGGTAAATTCTATCATAAAAAAACGGCCCCGCTTTTTTAAGCGGGGCCGTTTCAATCCGTGTAATCCTCTATCTAATCGGTGTAATCTGTCCCGGTTAGAACAGCAGGCCTAAGCTGGCGGATATCGTGCCTTTGGTGGGTATTTTCTCGCCATCCATGATGGTGGTGTCGGAACTTATGGCGGCTGCCACATCAAAGTGCAGGTACAGCAGGTTGATGCCGGTGCCCATTGTGTAAGCCATTTTCGAGGACTTTTCCGCCATGTTTTTCATAAGGCCCGCTCTTAACGGGATATTGAAGGCTTTGGCGTTGACCAGGTTTATTTCCGTGCCAAGTGCTAGCTGGCGCGATTCAAAACCTCTCACCGCGGTTTTGTTCTTGGTCATATCCATATCAAGCGCAAAGCTCCAGAATTTTGCCGGATGAATGGCAAAACCAAGGCGCGCCTGCCTGTCCAGCTTATATGTTCCCCCCACCTGGTCGGGGCGGTCAAACTTAGGGCTGTTGAGATTCCTGATGACAAGGCCCATTTTGGGATGGAACGGTAATTTGGGGTATTTTTCGTTAATGTCCCAAAGGAAGCCCAGGTCTATAGCCGGAGCCCAGCTTGTTTTGAGGTTGTCCATTTGGAACGCGTCGCCGGTTTTGGAATTCTCCATGAAGCGAAACCCGGTGTGGCCCATTTGACCGTTTATCATTTTAAGATTGGCGCCTATGGAGAGCCCGTCCAGAAACTTTACGAACTTGCCGTAGCCGAAAGCTATTTCAGTGAAAGAAGCCGCGTCTACGGTAAGGTTGGATTCGTTGCCTGTGTAGCTGCCTCCGGAAATAGCTCCATTGACCACAGGGCCAGCAGTGGCCGCGTAGTTGGAAATGTTTTGTGCGGCTTCGGAAACCTGGGTTGGCGTGATATTTAGGCTAGACGCATAAGCGGCGAGAGCATTTGCTAATGTCGCATTATTTGTTATTGAAGAATCACAGTTTCCGCCGGTGCCGCATAAAAGCTTATACACAGCGTTGGTATTTGTTCCATCTAACCGGTTAAGCGCGGTTGTAAGGTTTGAGACGGCTGTAGCATAGCCGGAAGGAGCTGAAGCTCCGGAATTGCCTGCGAATTGTATGCTTGTCCCGGTCGTTCCAAGCCCGAGATTACGAACATCAATATAAGGATTCAGGCCAATGGAAGTATAATTATTTATTGAAATTGCCACCTTTGCGAACTTGAAGTTGGCCCCGCCAGCCGTTTCAATCATGGCGCCCTTGCCCTCTCCGGTCATAGAACCTAAAAGCGACATGGTTTTCACAAAGTCCGCCGCTTGTGCCGGTGTTATTGCACTATGGCCTCTCTGGGCTGACTTTACAGCCGAAAGTTGATTCACCATTTCGCCTATTTCGCTGGTGTTTTTCAATATATCTCCGGTCGCTTCTAAGCCCATGGTAATGGGTATTTCAAGGCCGGAAATGCTGGCCGAAGACTTCATGGCAAGCCCGCCGGGGTTCCAGTATTGCGCCATGGGGCCCTGTGCCATAGCCACAAAGGCGCCGCCCATGCCCATGGGCCTGGTGCCCAGGGTTTTCCACTGCTCCGCGCTGGCAAAACAGGCGCATGAAGCGATAAGTGTTAAGGTTATAAGACCTTTCTTCATAGTACCTCCCTCATTTGTAAATACCCCCATAATATAGCACATTTTTCCGGTTTCTGCATGTAACATACATCACATCCGCTATATCGCGCTTGGCAGGTGTAACTAAAGTTATCCCGGAAAGGCTGAGGGCTTAAGGCTGAAGGCTGACGGAGCAAAAGGATGCTGGGAAAAAATTAGAGGCTGCATTAAACACCTTCAGCCCTCAGCCTATAGATTTTTATTAAAAAAGTCCAGGATTCGCCGTTCATATTCCGCACCGCCCATAAAGGAAGTTTCGCCGTGGTTGGCGCCCTTAATGATCCAAAGCTCAGTTTGAGGGGCCATTTTGTGCAGGGTCAGTGAATTCTCAACCGGCACCTGTGTGTCGTTGTCGCCGTGTATGAGCAGCGTCGGGGTTTTTATGGAGGCTATGAAATTCTCCGGCGCCACACTGTTAACGCTGATTCCCAGAAAAGCAAGGTTCCACATTTTCATAAGCCATAGAAGCGGAAAGCGGAAAGCTCCGAAGCTTTTAAAAATAAAGTCCATTTCCCTGCTTAAGCTGGCGAAAGGCGCGTCCAGAACCTTTGCTTTAATTTCCGTGTCTTTCGCCATGGCAAGGGTGGCCGCGCCCATTGAGAAACCGAAAGTTCCGATATGCGCGAAACCCTGAGCTTTCAAAAAGTTAACGGCGGCTGTCACATCCCTGGTTTCACGTGCGCCGCCTGTGGAAAAAAAACCTCCGCTTTGGCCCATAGCCCTGAAATCGAACAGCAGCAGGTTAAAATCTTTCGCAAGAAAGGAGGTGAATCCGAACACATTTCCTTTGTCCATGGGATATCCGTGACATATTATTACAGCTTTGTCGCTTTTTTTGTTCGGGATGAACCAGCCGTCCAGCTGCACTCTGTCCGAGGCTGTAAACTTTACATTTTGGATAACTGAGCTTTTATGCTTAGGCCCTGGCGGGCTGATATATCGTTTTGGGTGAGTGTATAGAAAAAACACTATAAGTGAAAACACCAGGTAGAGGACCGTGGGATAAGCTAAGAGCCTTATAAGTATGGCAAGAAAGACCTTGTTCACTTTTACCTTCCGGGGTCGCCGGTCATAGGGACAAACCTGACCGGAACTATATCGCGCTCTTTGATCTCAGCGGCGGTTTTCTCAAACACTTTAATCGTCTGTGTCCCTTCGGGGCCTATGGGTATTACAAGGCGGCCGCCTGTTTTAAGCTGGTTTAAAAGCCCGCGCGGCGCAGCGGCGGCGGCGCAGGCGGCTATTATTCCGTCAAAAGGCGCATGCTCCGGCCAGCCTTCGCGTCCGTCGCCGGTTTTAATGTTTATGGCTGTATAGCCAAGCCGTTTTAGCGTCAGGCTGGCGGTAGTTGAAAGCTCCGGAATAATTTCTACGCTGTAAACTTCGCACCCCAGCTCGCTCAGGCATGCGGCCTGATAGCCGGACCCGGCCCCTATTTCAAGGACCTTTTGCCCCGCTTTTGCTCCCAATAGCTCAGTCATCAGCGCCACAATGTAGGGTTGCGAGATAGTTTGCCCGTTTGATATGGGGAGCGGATAGTCTTCGTAAGCGCGGGTGCGCAGATCTTCGGGCGCGAATAAATGCCGTTTGACCTTGCGCATGGCGGCAAGCACTTCAGGGTTTTTTACACCGCGCCGCATTATCTGGTCCTCGACCATTTTTGAGCGCAGAAAGGTCTGGAATTCTTCAAATTTAGGGCCGAGTATGTGTTGGAACATTACCACACACCTTTTTGTACCATGAAGCAGGCGGTTATCGTTTTTATGCCGTAGAGTTCCGCTTTCGCAAGCGCCTCCGGCGATTCGGACCCGGGCTGCAGCCAAACGGTTTTTATGCCCAGTTTGTTGCACTGTTCAATTACAGAAACCGTCGTTTCTGGCGGGACCACGGTTATAACCAGGTCCGGTTTTTTTTCAATTTCGTCAAGGCTCGAATAAAGCCGGTTGCCCAGCACAAATCCGCCCTTCGGGTTGACGCCTTTGACCGGATAACTCGCTTTGAGCAAATCGCGGAAAATTTTGTGGCCGTACTTGGAAGCGTCGCCCGATACTCCCACTACAGCGATAAGTTCGTATTCTAGTACTTGTACCATTCCAGGTTTTCTTCCGGGTCTTTATGCGAGCAGTCTATTATCAGCATCCCTGAATTTATGGAATCTTTGTTTGTGAAATAAAGCCAGCCGCCGCTGTCCGCTACGGCGGAGGACAGGCTGGTTTCATGTTTTCTTGAGTCTATCATGGTTATCTTGTCGGTTTTCTCGTGGCCGGGTAATTGTAAGTCCGGTACTGAATTCAGATAGTCTGGCGTAAGTCCGTACAGGGTATCCGGAAAAACGCCGTTATGGTCGCCGTAGTAAATCTGCAGGGCGGATCTTACTAAAGCCAGATTGGTTTTGGCGGAAGAGCTTTGTTCTTTCTCAAGCAGCGCTTTCTCTTCGGTTTCAAGTTCTTTTATTATTTCGAGGCCAAGCAGGGCTTTAAGTTTTTTGTCTAATTTCACTATGTCTTTGGCGGCGTCATCCAGCTTTTTTGGATCAAGCCTGTCTTGTTTGGCGAGAATAGCGGCAAGATCCTTAATGGTTTGACGCGTTTCTTCCTGATATTTTAGCGTATAGGCTGGTTTTTCCGGAGATGCTGTTTCGGGCCGGGCTTGTGCCGTTTCAGTAACCGGTATCGTTCGGGTTACAGAATTTTTTTCGGACGCCTGTCCGGGTATAGCCATTCCTTCAAAAGCGCCTATTCGTGCTCCCGCTGAAAAAAAAGCGGCCAGAGCCGCGGTAAAAAAAAGTTTTGTTTTCATTTTATCTCTATAATTTCCAGGTATCCAGGGTTGTGATAAATTTATAGTCAGTGAGATCGAATTGTATCGGCGTGACTGAAATATAGCCGGCTTTAACCGCGTTGAGGTCGCTGGCGGCATCGGAGTCTTTCGGTTTAAAATCGCCGTCCATCCAGTAATAGGTTTGACCGTGCGGGTCTTTGCGCTTGTCAAACCAGTCGTTGAAAGAAGTGCGGCTCTGGCTGGTAACGCGCACGCCTTTTATTTTTGAGGCTTTTATTGCCGGAACATTGACATTTAAAAGCGTTCCCGCCGGCAGCCTGCGTTTCTTCATAGAGGCGGCTATCTTAACCGAAAATGCGGCGGCCGCGGAAAAATCCGGCTTTGTAAACGTGTCTAGTGAAATCGCAAGCGAAGGTATGCCCAGCAAAGCGCCTTCCGTAGCCCCTGACACAGTGCCGGAATAAAGGATGTTATAACCGATATTCGCCCCCAAGTTTATCCCTGAAACAACCAGGTCCGGCTTTTTTTTCATCAGGGTCTTGATGGCCAGTTTTACGCAATCCGCCGGAGTGCCGCTTGCGGCGTAGCCGAAAAACCGGCCGTTCCTGCGAGCTTTGTTTACGCGCAAGGGGTCAACTATGGTTATGGCGTGGCCTACGGCGCTGCGCTGCGCGTCCGGCGCCACCACCGTTATATTGCCCAGTTTTTTGAGGGCCGTGGCCAGCGCGTAAATGCCCTCGGCGTAAATTCCGTCGTCGTTCGTGATTAGTATTTCCATTCGTTTCCTTTTGCCGGTTTATCAGAGGACGCTTAAATTATAATACCAAAAAGGCGGCTGGAAAGTGTTATTCTGTCGTCTGTATTTTTAATTGCACGCGGCGGCCCAGCGCCGTCTGTTCCGTAATAAATTCGTTCAGCAGTGCCAGGCAGCCGGGCCTCAATTTCACGCAGCCGTTGGTGTTTCGCCAGCGGAAATCAGAAAGTTCTGGCCGCCCGGAGTATTCCGGGTCGGCCCGCCTGGCGGGGTCCTCCCACCGGTCGGTGTGCACGGCGAACCCGGAGCGCCCGTACGGGCCGAAATAATATTCCGGATTATGCTCAAGCTGCGCTTCCTGCCTTGCTTTGACCGCCGGGTCTGTGGCAGCCGCAGGGCGGCGCTCAAAGAACGGCACCCCTTCCCCCTGGGAACCAGTCTGTGAATCCGCGGCCCAGACCATATCCACCGGCATAACAATGGCGGTTGTGGTATACCAGTTTCGCCATACACCTGAAAAAAACGGGCGGCGTTCCCCGTCTTTGAGTTTAGTTGTGGCCGGAACGGCGGTTTTGTCGTAGGGGACGCCAGGTTTGCCCAGCAGGGCTATCTCATAGCTGTCGGGGGAAATATTTCTCAGATCGTATACGCCCGGCACCGTGGCGCCGTCGGCAAAATCCTCGGGCGCGTAATAGATCGTTGCGGTTCCTATCAGGCCCCGTTGCCAGCCGGTCACAGACCCGGTGGAGGTCAGGCCGCGGCCCAGCGCCTCACACTGATAAACCCCGGCCCGGCTGCCGCTTTCAATCTCAAAATTAATAACGCCGGCCCGGGCGCGGTCGGCCGGCAGCAGCAGCAGCGCGCTTGACACCGCGCTGCCGGCCGCTTTTAGCCCGTTAAGTTCCAGCGTTTTGACCTTCAGACGCAGTTCAGCGGTGAGTTGGGGTTGGGCCGGGCTGTCAGGGGTAATAAAAGAGGGGATAAGCATTTTGTCTGTAAATCTATTGTAATCCTCTCCGGCGCGCAATGCAGCCGGCCCAAGAAGCAATAAAGCGGACAACAATGTTTTTGTCATACTATATCTCGTACGCCGTAACTTCGTCGTTATCCACAACGAAGATGCGCTTCTCTTCCTTGTCTATTTTGAACTCCGCGTCCTTCGCTTCTTTGGTTGCCCACTTTATGGCCCCTGTTTCAATGTCAACGCAGTACAGCTTTTTATTGGACTGGTAGAGTAGGTATTTGTCGCTCTGTACCAGGGTGGGATAGAAATTTGTCTTATTAGTTTTCCATTCCCACTGTAAACGCCATTTCATCTTTCCGTCGGACCAGATGCGGGCCGCCCCTTTTCCGGCTATGGCCAGCAGATCGCCGTCAGCCAGCTGCCGTACGCCGTGTACCATTCGGTGGTCGTATGACACCGCATACATACCGCCATGTAAAATAAGGTCTGCGGCTACCCAAAAGGAACCGCCTATTTTTTGAAAGGCAACACCCTTCTCGATGCCGATCTCACCGATCTTTGCCTTTTCAAGATCTAGTTCCCAGGCAAACCCGCCCGTATCGGGCTTCAATTCCAGCCTGCGCAGATATTTTCCGTCCGTGACATAGAACGCGGCGTTGTCCTTGTCCACTATCGGGGGAAAGATGAAATACGGCTTTTTTGAGGAATCTATCAGCCACAACTGCTTGCCGGTCGCGGCATCCAGGCAGAAGAAACCCTGGGTCCGTGACTTTACAATAAGCTCGTGGGCCTTGAAATTATTCATGAAATTTAAGTCGGTATAGTATTCCCACTGGGCGGTACCCTGGACGCCGTACAGTTCATTGCCGCTGGGTACTATCTTTGAGAGATATCCGTATGGCAGCGAGGTCCATATAGTCGTACCGGTATTCAAGTCTATTTTCAGCAGGGAATCGTTCCCAGGGGCATATGCCGCATCCTCAGTGATAATGGGCGCCGGGATCATTTCCTGGTATAGCGGGTCATCAGGGGAAAAGACGTTCCGGGTGGTCTTAATAATACCGGACCCGTACAAGGGGCCCCACATCTTGTCCACGTCCTTTTTAACGGCATCCATCAGCGTAAGGTAGGACCGCCACACCACGGCGCCGGAGGCTGGGTCTACCATTATAAGGCCTTCGCCTTTCTTTTCACCGATTTCGTCCTTGTTGGTAAGCTTGTGTGTATCAGCGCCCCACACCTGGAAAAGCAGCCCTTGAGGGGTAACGGCCTGTTTGTACCACATACTGAGCTGGCGCTGTTTACTGCCGGCGAGGTTTTTATAAGTCCAATTCGTCATTTTGCTATTAGAAAGGTCTCGCTTCCACTTAACTGCGCCGGTATCAGCAGCCAGGCGGTAGAGCGTAAGAAAGCTGCTCTGCGGCCCGGCGTTACGCGCGGTGACCGCCAGCAGGTCGCCGCTGTCGCTGGTTATGGTGTAAGGGCGGCCCTTAAAAGCCGAATCTTTGTCCGCCGTCCACATGATCTTGCCCGTAGCGGCGTCCAGCGTCACCGTCTGGTTGACGAACGCAAACATGCAGTATCTTCCGCCATTGTTCTCGAACTGCACCAGGCCTTCCACGTCCTCAGCGTCATCGTTTATATACCACGCTTCCTCGCCGGTCTTCAGGTTCAGGCCGGAAGCGCCTTTATCGTACAAAAGGATCGTTGAGTCCTGAGTGTCACTGGCAAAAAGCACGGGCTTTTTAATTTCACCGGAAAACCTTCTGTCAGACTGCCACATCACTTCGCCGGTTTTTGCGTCCAGAAGAACGGGGCCTTTCTCCCCCGCCAGCAGTATCCTGCTGCCCCAGTCCTGGCTGATATAATGGAGCCGCTGAACCCCGAGTTTCCCGGTATCCTTGGAAACTGCCGGGACCTCCGTCTGCCAGGCCACTGCGCCGGTGTCGGGATTAAGAGAGACCAGTACTTCGTTGAATTCAAGCAGGAAATTGTCTTTATAGCTGTAGGAGTTGACGAACTCCTTCAACTTTACTTCAAAGTCGGACTTCCATACCTGCTTGCCTGTGTTCACATCGTAGGCGGCCAGCCCTTTTTTAAGAGGCATTAAATACAATTTATCGTTCCAGGTCAGATAGATGTCTCCGCCCGCCCAGTCATCCACTTTTATTTCCCATTTCTTCTCCCCGGTGGCGGAGTTATATCCCCACAGCCGGTCGCGGTACCGAAGGGTGATGACAGAATCGTTCTGCAGGAGGCTAAAGCTTCTTATCCTCTTATCGTTCGTGAGTCCGAATATCCTGCGCGGCTCGTCCGCGGCAAAAACAGAGGCGCCGCACAATACCAGGCAAACCACCATAAACATAGTTGTTTTACGCATACCTATCTCCTGTCAACATAGCCATGTGTTTCCAAAGTAAAACCCCAAAAAATATTATACTGAAAATTAGCTAAATAGGGGGCACTGAAAAAGTAGTTTATATTCAAGTCTCGTCGTAAAAACGGGTAAACATAGCAGTAGCAGGATCGGTTCTGTCTGCAATCCGTGTAATCTTACTTAATCTGTGTAATCATGGGTCTGCTGGACTTTTTCAGCAGACCCTAAATAAAGAAAGGGCGGCTGAAAATATCAGCAGCCCCTCTTTTTGTAGCGAATGGGGACTATTTGAAATAAAGGGTTATGGCCGGCTGTATCGCAAATTGACTGAATTCAACCAGGGTATTATGCGCTCCATCCCTGTCTTTTATCGCAATTTTTTTTAAGTCATACTTCAAAGCCAGTGATACTCCAAACTTTTGCTTGGGTTTGTATGCAATAGTTGCTCTTATATAGGGAGTAGTGACCGTGAGACTTGTCCTCAGCGGCATATTCCTCCATCTGGCTTCTACCGCTGAAAAACCGCCGCCCAGACTATACAATATTTTCTTGCTAAAACTGCCGGTATAAGCTGCTCCAAGGGCTGTGCCTTGCAGGGAAAGTTCATAGAAATAAACCTGGTCTGACTTCCTGGTCCTGAAATAGGTGCCGCCGCCAAAGGCATCAAAAGTAAACATAACAGACTTGCCCGGCTTATAAAAAGCGCTTATGCCGCCCAGAATACTGTTAAATGATTTTGGGGTTGAAGTGTCGAAGGAACTTGTGATCACCTTCGTTTTATTGCTGTTTGACCTAAAATCTATAAATGGAGACACACCTATTGATTCCTCCGCGAATGCCGGAGCGGCACTGAACGCCATCACTAAAACCAACAGATACCGGCTAATCTTCGTTCGGAATTTCATTTGTCTCCCGGTGTTAAATGTAGTGCTAATTAAAAGGCGTGGTTTTTTTCGCGCTGTTTTCAATTACACTGGATTGTAACTACTTCTCTACCTTAACATATTCCGTCCATCAAAAGTAAACTATCTCCAGGGATCAATTGCGGCAACTTCCTGAATCGGCCTGAATTTTTTGTAAACTGTTATTTTGATCCTGATTTTCCGGCGGGTTTTCGCACAGTTACCGTTTTTCAGGTTTAACCACAGCATTCGGGCTGGTTCTTTATGGCTGAAAAAGAGAAAAAAGAATCTGCCGGGCCGGCCGCAGCGGCATCGCCTGAGGCAGAAGCCAGGTTCCCGGCCTGGCTGGTTTGGGGTATTTTTTCTGTTTGGGGCTTTGTGGTTCTTAAAAGCTACCTTGCCCGTTTCACTCCGGACCTTAATTCCATTTTAGTAATACTCTCACCCGGGCAATACTTCGCCGGGGCTTTCCTAACCGCAGCAGCGGGACATTCCTTTAACTTGCTGGCTGGTTTTTTCTTTATTCTTTCCTGCGCCGGCCTTGGCCGCTTCCTATTGGCTATACTGCCATTTGCCGCCATGAACCTTTGGGAAGAAATAACTTTTTCTGCCGCGCTGGGACTGGCCGCTTTTGCCAATGCGGTGCTGTGCCTGGCCGCCGCCGGCCTGCTTTATAAGGCCGCGGTATTGTCTTTGCTGTTTATTTCCTTATGTTTGGGCGTCTTGTCCTTTAAATTAAATCCTTTTGTTCAGGAGGAAAGTCCCGCTTTTAAGCCTGGTTTTGCAGATGTTACGGCGTTGGCCCTGCTGGCGGCCGCGTTACTTTTGGACCTTGCGGGCGCCCTCAGCCCGGAAACATTTTATGACGCTTTGGTATACCATCTGGCTGTGCCTAATTTCTACGCTCTAAAGAATTCTTTAGCGGATATGCCCTATAATATTTATTCCAACCTTTTCCTGCTGCATGGCATGTTATACTCCGCCGGGCTGCTACTGACGGACGAGTTTGTGCCGAAGCTTATAAATTACGCGGCAGGGTTTTTAAGCGTTCTGGCGGTGCTGGGTCTCGGCAGAAGGTATTTTACCTTCCGCGAGGGGCTTTGGGCCGCCCTGATCTTTTATACGGCTACGCACGCGCTGACTTCTTCACATATGGCTTCCTGGTCCTCCGGCACTGAGGCGCTGCTGACTTTTTTCAGTCTAACTGCGCTGGCCGCGGTTTTGCGTTATGAGCCTGGGGCGAAAATATGGCTGTTGTCGGGAGCGTTTCTGGCCGGATCGGCCATGGCGGTAAAATCCACAGGGCTATTTTCAGCTGCCGGCATGGCGCTGGTTCTGTTTTATCGGCAGCGCGGCAATTCTACCAAAGCCCTGCGTGGAGTGCTGCTCTTCTGCCTTATAGCCGCCATTCCGGTAACCCCCTGGCTGATAAAAAACCAGATTTACAGGCATAATCCGGTGTATCCTTTCCTCACTTCGGTTTTCGGCCTGCCTCAAAAAGTGGAGGCGCTTAAAATACAGGGTTTTATAAACGAAGCCCGCCATATGGGCGCGCTGGAATTAAGATCCTGGCTTATCCATCCCTGGAAAATAACCATGGGCGAAATGGGTGATTCGCAGTACTTTACGCCGATTTTCCTGTTTATGCTGCCGCTTTTATTCCTGCTCGGCCCGGCAGCCCCGGCGGCGCGGCCGTTCTGGCTGTATTTCCTGGCTTTCTGGCTTCTGTGGTCGCTGGTGTCGACTATGGGGCGTTTTTTGATGCCGGCTTATCCGGCGGCGGCGCTTTTGATAGCGGCGGCTATAAAAGGACGAAAATTTGCGGCGTTGAAGAAAATCCTTTCCTGCGCGGTTCTGTTTATATGTGCCATGGGGCTTTACTGGGAGGGAATTATCTTTTATTCACAGGAGAGATGGAGACCTTTGCTGGGCTTGGAGACCAAGCGGGAATACTTGTCGTCGCAGTCCGCTTTGCCTTATGCGGCCGTTGAGTTTATAAATGACGGATTGACGCCGGAGGCCAAAACCCTTATTGTGGGAGACAGCCGGAGTTTTTATTTCAAAAAGGATTTTATAGCAAGCTCAGTTTTCGATAAAACTCCGGTTGTGGAATGGTCGGCGGCTTCAAAAACCGGAGAGGAGCTTTATGCCCGCATGAAGTCGGAGGGAGTGACGCATATACTGCTTAATACAGCCGAAGCGATAAGACTGGGGCGGACTTATGGGATGTTTTACTGGGACTCGCGCGCCAGAGACGTTTTCAATGTTTTCTGGAACGCGCATTTGAAAGAAGTTTTTGCACGGGATCAAATGCGGGATGGCAGTCTCTTAAACCGTGTGGCTGTTTATGAAGTGGTTCCGTCACGGCCGGGCAAAATCCCCCCACCCGTTAACCTGATGGAAGAACTTGTAATGAAAAATATAGACAGGAAGCCGGATGCGATGAAATAATTTTAGCGGATCTGCAGCAGTTCCCCGCACAGCTTGGGAGCTAGCCTGGCGCTCAATATCCGGATCATATCCCTTGTCATGGTTTTAATATTATATCTGGCGGACCACCCCCATTCCTTTCTGGCAGCGCTGTCATTCATCTTTTCCGGCCAGCTGTCGGCAATTGCCTGTCTGACGGGGTCTATTTTATAGCTCATGACGAAATTAGGAATATGTTTGCGGATCTCTTCGGCGAGGGCTTCCGGATCAAAGCTCATAGCCGAAACATTGTAGGCGTTGCGGTGCTTCAAACGGTTTCCATCCGCCTCCATCAGAGAGACAGCCGCTGAAATGGCGTCCGGCATGTACATCATATCCAGATATGTCCCCGCTTTTAAATAACAGGTATATTTCCCGCTCCGGATGGCCCGGTAAAATATTTCAACCGCATAATCCGTAGTTCCCCCTCCCGGCAGTGTAACATTGGAGATGATCCCAGGATAACGCAGTCCGCGCGCGTCCACCCCGTATTTCTTGTGGTAGTAATCACAGAACAGCTCACCGGCCACCTTTGATATACCGTAAATCGTCCCGGGCCGCTGAATAGTGTCCTGGGGCGTATTGATTAAAGGGGTTGAGGGGCCGAAAGTGCCGATTGAACTGGGGAAGAAAACGGAGCAGCCGTGCTGCCTGGCCATTTCCAGTACATTTATAAGCCCCTTCATGTTGTTTTCCCAGGCCTGAAGCGGGTTTGTTTCGCCTTTGGCGGAAAGCACGGCCGCTAGATGATATATCGTTTTGATCCTGTATTTCCTTACAGTCTGCTCGAGAGTTTTCATCCGGCAGCAGTCGACAAAGGCGCCGGGGCCCGATCCCTGAACATCAGGGGATAGCGGCTTAATATGCCACCCGGCTACAACATGGCTATGGCCGTATCTTTCCCGCAGGGCCTGTGTAAGTTCGGAGCCTATTTGCCCTGTAGCTCCGATCACAAGAATATTTTTCGTATTAAGGTCTCCCTCTCACTTAAATTCCAGACGTTTTCTGATAAATGAAGCGCGTTTGAAATAGTCCTGTGACAAAGACAAATTCCCTTTTTTTGCGAATAACCGGCCAAGGCCTTCCAGTCCCTTTGCCATACCCGGGGAATATTCAACCAGGCGGTCTGCCGCCAGCGACTCGTTTAAGCTGGCAATGGCGTCGTCTATTCTCCCTTCGCGCTCCGCCAGACTGCCCAGATTCTGCAAACACGCCGCGGCCAGCCGGTGCTGTTTCAGAGCTCTGGCGGAACTCAGGGCTTCTTCAAAAAATTGACGGGCCCGGTCATTTTCTCCGGTATCAAACGCCAGAAGTCCCAGATTATTGGTTACAACCGCGCGGCCATTTTTGTCACCGGCTTCCCGTTCCAGCTCAAGGGCTTTTTTAA
Organism: Elusimicrobiota bacterium; assembly: GCA_003450815.1. Lineage (GTDB taxonomy): Bacteria > Elusimicrobiota > Elusimicrobia > Elusimicrobiales > UBA9959 > UBA9634. Next base: position 48,325 of record DMES01000040.1, read on the forward strand.
ACTCAGCAGCGGCCTCCTCATAATTACCCCGCAGGCGGTGGACATTGCCTGAATTGTTCAGGTTTACGGCCAGACCTTTTTTGTTTTTTATCTCCTCGTTGAGCCGGGCGGCCTTTAAAAACTTTTCTTCGGCGGCCGAAAAATTCCCCGCTTCCATATACAACTGCCCGAGATTGTTGAGACTATCGGCCATGCCGGCGCTGTTATCTATTTCCATCGCGAGAGCCAGCGCCCTGTCATAAAATCTTGCCGCGCCTGCATAATCGCCGCGGAAATATAATTCGTTGCCGCGCAAATTTAGGTTTTTTGCCGCGTTATGGCGATCGTTTACCACATAAGAACGATGGGAACATGAGGTGAGCAGGAAAAGGACTATAAGCAGCGCTTGTGGAGCGCCTGCGGGAGGCCACTTGTGTGTTTTACAAATTATCATTCTACGGAGCTCTCCCTTCGAAATTAAGAGATGAATCCTCCTTCATACGTTTCTCAATATTGCCTCGGATAAAAAAATTCTTTTGAAGCGAACGAATTACCTTTTCCGATTCCTCTAGATCCGTCCTGGCCGCTGAAATTGAATCTTTGATCGTAGGGGAGGACTCTTCAATGATCCCAAGGACATTGTCTAAACGAAGCGCGGCTGAGTTCAACTTGTCGTACAGTTCGCGTTTTTCCATCAGCATTCCGATAGTACCTTTTTGCGCGCCAAGAGCGTCAGCCAGTTTGGTGGTGGCTGTATTGACATTCGCGAGGGCCTGCATAAGATCTCCCTGCGGATTTGCCACTCTTTTCGTGGCCGTGTTTACGTTGGAAAGGGTCTGCATCAGATTCCCTTGCGGGTTTTTCAGGTTTTCAATAAGCCGTGTGGTATTATCGATCAGCTCTTTAACGTCGATCTTTCCCTCATCCAGGGATGGAATAATCCCGCCCCGGGCTATGGGCGTGGCGTTGTCCGGGCCGGGGACAATCTCAAGGCTGCTTGAGCCGATTATCGGCTGAATAAGGGAGATTTTGGCGCCTTTGTTGATTTTATCCGCGTAATGGCGAAACACGTTGATCCCGACTTTCACCCTGTTGTCCGGGCCCAGATCAACGGAAAAAATACGGCCCGCGTCTAATCCTTTTATGGTGACAGCGGTCCCAACCCGCAATCCTTTCCCTTCTTCAAAATACGAAACATACGGGACATATGCCTGCAGCCATTTCTGTCCGCGCGCCACTATCACAAGCAGTATGATCACTATTATGCAGGATAACAAGAAAAATCCGCCTACGATTTTTTGTATATGTTTGAATTTAAAATGCATAAGTTGTCCGTATTTGAGTGTTCTGATATCTCCGAATTTTACAAATATTGCCCCGTGCCGCGGAAGTCAACTCCTATCCCGGCGCTTTTCAAAGGGCCGAGATAACTGATTGTGCCGCCGTCCAGCATCAAAACCCTGTCGGCGGATTTGAAAAGCAAATCTCTGTTCTGTGTGGCTAATATCTGCCCAACACCGCTTCGCTTCTGCTTAAGTATCTCCTCCTGAACCATTTCTGTAAATGCGGGGTCCGCGTTCTGCGCGGGTTCATCCCAGAAAAAAAAGTCACGCCCCAATAACATCGTTCTGATAAAAGCAACCTTTTGCCGCACTCCTAAGGACAGCGCGGCGGGGAGCGAATTGCCGATCGGCGCAAGATTTAACCGTTCAAGCCAGGCATTAATTATATGCGATATCTCCGCTTCTGTCATCTCCGCATAATAGCGCAGCGGCAGCGCAAGGTTATTAAATACAGTCATGTTGGCAACAAGCACGGCCTCCTGAAAAGAAAATCCCATCCTATGCCTGAGCTCATTCTGCCAGTTCATAGAAAGATCACCGAAAATCTTTCCATCTATCAGCAAACTGCCTTCTACCGGAGTTAGAAGGCCCGCACAAAGTTTCAGCAAAGTGCTTTTGCCCATGCCGACCGGCGCCACAATCGCCAGAATCTCGCCGGGGCATACTGAAAAAGAGGCCGATTTTACGATATTATTGCCTTTTTCGTAGGCAAAATCCACATTGGCTAATTCAATTTTGACGCCCATCGATTTAAATATAGAAAAACGCCGTTATAATTATATTGACAGCGAAACATGCATATATCGACCAGACCACAGCGCGCGTTGCCACTTGAGGTATCTCTGTAAAAGAAAACTTGACGGAAAAGCCCTGATAACAGCATATGACGGCCACTATTATCCCAAAGAAAAAACACTTGATGCCGCTGACAGCCACATCCCAAAACCCCAGGGCCCGGCTGAGATCGTCAAGATACAAAGCGAATGGATAATGTATTATCAATCTCGCCACCAAATGGCCGCCGAATAACGCCACCATGTTGAAAACGAACGAGAGGCAAAACACTGCGACCGACATCCCCACTATTCTGGGAAACACCACATAGCGCATCGGGTTTATGCCCATCATTTCAAGCGCCTGTATTTCATGGTTGACCATCATATAGCCTATCTCGGTGGAAATTGCGGTGCCCGACCTGCCTATCACTATAAACGCGGTGATAATGGGTCCCAATTCCCTTACCACCACCACAACCAGGATTTTGCCTATAAGGGACTCCCCACCCATATCCGGCACTAAAGAAATGGTTTCAATAATGGTCACCCCGCCTAAAAGCAGGGCAATCACGGCTACAATTTTTATGGCTTCAACACCTGTGAAAAGTATCTGGTTCATTACCACGTTAAACACCATTTTATCGCCGCGTCCGTGTTTGCTCAGCCCCACCTTGAACGACTCCAGAAAAAGTGTGCTCATGTCGAGTATATTTGAGATATACGGCCAAATCGCTGAACCCGTGCGTTCTAAAATACCTGTTAGCGGCATATATTTGATTATAATATCAAAAGCGGAGTGTTTTTGCTTTACCACCTCCTTACTTCCTCGGAGAGTAATTCACTCGGCAGGCCTTTTAAGAAAATGCTAAATTATTTGCATATGGAAAAATATTTCAAATTCAGCGAGCGGGGTACCGACCTGAAAACGGAGACACTTTCCGGGGCCGCCACTTTTCTTACTATGGCCTATATAATCTTCGTGAACCCCGGCATACTCTCTGCGGCGGGTGTGCCTTTCGCTGGCGCCGTCACAGCCACGGTCGCCGGCGCTGCCGTGATGAGCGTCCTGATGGGCGTAATAGCCAACAGGCCGCTGGCGCTGGCCTCCGGCATGGGCATAAACGCAGTGCTCACCTTCTCCGTCATCGGCTTTCAGCAGGCCAACATCCCATGGCAGGTGGGTATGTCGGTTATTTTTATAGAGGGGCTGATCATTTTTCTGCTGGTCATCACCGGCTTTCGCGAGGCGGTCATGGATTCCATCCCGCGCAATCTGAAGCGGGCCATCGGAGTGGGTATAGGGCTGTTTATCACTGTGATCGGCCTTAACGAGGGCGGTATAATAAGGCCGGCCCCGATAACGATAGTAGCGCTTGGCGATTTCTCTCAGAAATATGTCTGGGTTACGCTTATAGGCTTTTTTTCCACGGCATTCTTCATGGCCTCTAAAGTAAAAGGCGACATACTATGGGGTATAGTCGCGGCGGCTGCCGCCGCGCTGCTGCTGGGCGTTACATCGGCCCCGCAGTCGGTTTTCGCCGCTCCGCATTTTGATACCTTCCTCGCCCCGTTCCAGACCGTTAACGGACATCTGGCCGTGGTACAGGCGCTGGCGCCGGGCCTGTTATTCGCCATTTTTGCCATAATGCTCACAGACTTCTTTGACACAATGGGTACCGTGGTGGCTGTGGGCGAGCAGGCCGGTTTCGTGAACCAGGACGGCTCCGTGCGGGACATAAAAAAGATACTGGCGGTTGACTCGGCTGCGGCCGCTGTGGGCGGGCTTTTCGGCGCCAGTTCGATAACCACCTATATAGAGTCTGCTGCCGGGGTGGCTGAAGGCGGCCGGACCGGATTCTCGGCGGTGGTTACCGGGCTGCTTTTCGGGCTTTGCGCTTTTTTTTCTCCGCTGATACAGATGATAGGCGGCGGCTACAGGCTGCCGAACGCTGCGCATTACCGTCTGTTCGTCAGCGGCGGCTTCACGCCTCCGGCTGATGTTCTCCCGCCAGGATGCGGAGATTATTTCGTCTACCCGATAACCGCGGGTGCGCTTATAATAGTCGGCTCTCTGATGATGAAGACCGTGCGGGAAATAGACTGGGACTCTTTCGAAGAGGCTCTGCCGGCTTTTCTCACCATGATAAGCATACCGCTTACCTATAACATAAGCTACGGCATAGGCTTCGGCTTTATAAGCTACACGGCGATAAAGGTGGCCAAAAGGAAATTCAGGCAGGTACACCCGCTTATGTATGTCGCAAGTCTGGCTTTTCTTATTTCGTTTATATTGGCGTCAAAATAGCCGTTGGGAGTTCCGTGGAGCTTTTTCTCTAGACGGGTGTTTCGGCTTTGCCGCCGACAGCTTTTTTTAAATTATTAAAACTTCCAGTCCGGCCATCTTTCGGTGCCGAAGTATATGCCGGTGTAGGTTTTCTTTAGTATTTTTTCGGATAGGGCGGAAAAAAGCCCGATGGGTTGAGAATGTGCGTCAATTTCGTTTTCCAGAGGTGTCCGGTTAAAATCCAGGTTGAGCAATTCGCTTCCCTGTATATCCATGACCATTAACCTTTCTGCCGACGATAACATGCGTGTGGATGTATAGATAAGATACCTGCCGTCAGGCGACCAGCGTACATGCTTATCCGGCCCCAAATCATCGGTGATCCGCCTTTCGTTCCCTCCGGCACTGTCCATAAGATAAATATCAAGGTTTTCTATTTCTGAAGCTACGTCATCCGCGCGGAGAAACGCTATCTGTTTCCCGTCCGGCGAATATGCGGGAGAAAAATCTTTTCTGGCGCAATTCGTAAGTTGTTTAAATTCTTTGCTTTGTAAATCGTAATTCCAGATGTCGTCATTGCCTGACCGCCGCGATATAAAAATAATATTCCTGCCATCTGGGGAGTATTGCGGGGTTGAATCCATTTCCTTGTAATCAGTGATCCGTTGCAGGCCGGTGCCATCCACTTTCATTGTATAAACATCGATATTGCTGCCGTCATAGTTGGCGCAGAAAACTAAACTTTTCCCATCCGGAGACCAGGACGGGGTTTCGTGCCAGCGGCCGTTGTTAGTGAGCCTCGTCTGATTTTTACCATTTTCATCCATGACCCAGATTTCCGGAGTGCCCGTGCGGTTGGAAGTATAAACTATTTTTGCCCCGTCGGGAGACCACCTGGGACAGTCATTGCAGTGGGGGCCGGAGGTCAGTTGCGACAGTCTCTGTGAAACCAGGTCCAATACCCAGATATCGTAGTCGCCGGATTTGCCGGAAGAAAAAACCACCTTGCCTTTGATTTCCATTTTGCCTCCCAGAAATTCACCCTGCCCGCGGGTGCACCCGGTTCCTGGACTTGAGCGCCGGGCCACCGGAATATTCTATAACAAAACAATTGTAATATAAATTATATTTTTTGTTAACATGAATTCCTCGGTTGGAACATCATAAACGTCTGAGCAAGCCGGATTTTTTTATTCCGTCCGGTGTAAACCGGAATCCAGGGTTCCGTCGCACTCTGGACACCGGCTTTCGTCGGTGTGACGAAGCAACTGAGTTTTTTAGGTTAAGTGAGGCGCGGTCTTGTCAGGTGGGTTTTTTGATTTCCATTTCCATGAAGCGGGACGGGCCTTTCCTGTATTTCCTGATAAGGGGAGAAGTGTTTATCCGGGGTCGGATTCATTGCACTGGTCAGCCATGAAATTGAAGCCGAGAAAATAAGTGCTGCCCTGGGTCTCAACGGTCCAGGTCATCCTGCGGCTGTCAAACTCGCGGTCTACGCCTGTCTGCCGCTGCCGGTAGGTGATAAATGTTGAGGTGGAGTACGGCCACGGAAGCAGAGCCCCGTTCCCGTCCGGCTCCTGCGGCTGTGCAGGCCCGCTGCATTCCAGCACCCAGGGGTCCAGGTCGCTTTTCCTGCATTGACCGGGCAGCCAGGAAAGGGATACAAGGGAAGGCCAGCCATGCAAGTCCTCTTTTTTTCTGCTGGTCGGGTTTCCATATCAAATCTCAGGGTATTCTACCAATTTATGATAAGCCGGTTGGCGCAACACGCGAATTTACGGACATTGTATAATGCCCTGAGCCCATAAACATCCGCCGCAGACCGCAGGATGGATGTTGCCACCGCAATCCTCTTTATTTTCGGCGCTATAACCGCAGCCGCCGCAGACATGGCACGGAGCAAAATCGAACTTGGATACCTTCTCTCGGAAAGAGATGTAATCAGGGGCGTTCCAGATCTCCAAAAGGTCCCGTTTCGCGATATTGCCGAAAGAATGGCTTGTGTTGCGCCGTTCTGCCCCATGGAAATGTATCACATGGGAATGCAGCAGCGCCATACAAGGAGACACCTGGCCGTCCCAGCGTATAAAGGCGCATCTCTCCCTTATGAAGCGGCATTCGTCAATGCGCGCGCCAAGCGGCGTGCCCATAAGCGAAACGGCTTCATTGCCTCCGGCAAGACGCCAGAGCGTATCCTTGGTCGCTTCATTAATATCAATTCGCGGCAGGTCCACCTCCACCCTGCCGCTTGCCTGTGCCATGGAATTCAGCGTAAGCGCCTGGGCGCAAACCATCTGATGTTCCATTTCCGGGGAATAAGGGATAATATTGCTGACGGAAACATAAATTGCGCCTGTCTTCTTAGCCAGCCAGCTCAGGTTTTTGAGATCGGCAAAATTGGAGCGTGAAACCACAAAAGCTATACCCAGCTCAAGTTTGTCGCGCAGCCGCTTAAGATTCCCCACAACTTCTTTGAAACGGGCGCCTTGCCGGGCGCGTTCAAAATTCAGTTCGTCCGCCCCGTCAAAGGAGATCCAAAGCCGGTCCAGGCGGGCATCCAGCAGACCTTCAGCCATTTTTGCGTCCAAAAGGGTGCCGTTTGATACCATCTCGACCCTGGCACCTGTCTCTTTGAGGGCTGCAACCATCTGTATTACATCCGGGTGCGCCGTAGGTTCTCCGAAACCGCCCAGCATTACTGATTCAAGGTGCGGGAAATGGCGCAGGTCCTTCAGGAGCTTATTAAAAACAACCTGCGTCATGTTCCCCTGCGGCTCACTCCAGGTCCTTTGTATGCAGGCGCGGCAGGTAAGATTACAGTTGGAGGTAGGTTCAATATAAACACGGGAAAGGCTGTGTATATCTGGCAGGATTTCTACCCGCCCGCGCCTTACTACGATGTCCAGGTGCGCTCCGGCGGAAAGTCCCAGTTTCCGCGCGGTTTCAGGAGGCAGCGCGATTATGCCGTTATCAATAGCTTTGGCCTGCGATTTCTTGTTTTCCATTCGGTAACTTGTGAAATATGTTCAGACCATTTTTTACGCAGAAACAGTTGTGGTGCCGTACCAGCGGCGGCCTATCCACAGGGAGACATTTACCAGCCCTATTAGGACAGGAACCTCTACCAGCGGCCCTATAACCGCCGCGAAAGCCGCTCCGTGGCCTATCCCGAAAGTGGCTATGGCGACAGCTATCGCCAGCTCAAAATTATTAGAGGCGGCTGTAAAGGACAGCGTGGCCGATTCTTCATAGGTGGCCCCCGCTTTTTTGCTCATATAGAAAGAGGCGAAGAACATCAGCATGAAGTAAATCAGCAATGGTATAGCCACCCGCACAACATCCAGCGGCACCTGCACAATGTTTTCCCCCTTTATAGAAAACATGACCACTATGGTAAACAGCAGGGCAATAAGCGTGAGCGGGCTTATTACGCGGATGAATTTTTCGGAATACCATTCCTTGCCTTTGGCGGCGATAAGGGAAAAGCGCGTGATTATGCCGGCTATAAACGGAATTCCCAGGTAGATAAATACGCTTTTCGCAATTTCCCCCATGGTTATGTTCACTACGGCTCCCGTAAGCCCCAGCCAGCGCGGAACCAGTGTGACAAAGAAATAAGCGTAAACGGAAAAAAACAGCACTTGGAACACCGAGTTGAAAGCCACAAGCCCGGCGCAGTATTCACGGTCGCCCCTGGCCAGGTCGTTCCACACTATTACCATGGCTATACAGCGGGCAAGCCCGATCATTATAAGTCCCACCATGTATTCCGGTTTATCTCTGAGGAATATTATCGCCAGGGCCGTCATCAGCACCGGGCCTACCAGCCAGTTTTGAATCAGCGACAGCGCCAGCACTTTCTTATTTGCGAACACCCTGTGCATCTCTTCGTATTTAACTTTTGCCAGCGGCGGGTACATCATCAGTATCAGTCCGATGGCTATAGGTATTGAAGTGGTCCCGACGCTAGACGCTGCGTTAAACTGCGCCACTGCGGCAGGCCAGATCCAGCCGATGGCGACGCCCGCTCCCATGGCGAGAAATATCCATAAGGTAAGATAGCGGTCAAGAAAAGACAGCTTTTTTATGATCCCGTTCATTTTATTTTTCCTCCTTTGTGATTCCAGGCAATTGCAGGACAAAATCCTTGATCTCGTCGCGCAACCTGCGGTAATGCTCCAGCGCCTCTTCCTCGGTTTCAGCGTCTTTTGCCAGGAACGGCGGATCTTCAAAACTTTGATGTAATTTTTGCGCCTTGCCGAACCATAGCGGACAGCTTTCCCTGGCTTTATCGCAAACCGTCACCACCAGATCAAAAACCGTATCCTTGAATTCCGATATGTTTTTTGTTCTGTGCCCGGAGATATCCACACCGGCCTCAGCCATTACTTTTATCGCCCGTGGATCAAGCGTTCCCGGATCAGTCCCGGCGGAATAAGCCTCTGCTTTCCCGGCTAACAATGCGTTAGCCCAGCCTTCGGCCATCTGGCTGCGGCATGAATTCCCTGTGCAGAGAAAAAGAACTTTCATTTCCCCGCACTTTCTCGGCCGGCTTTTGTTTTTTTTGCGAAAACCGTTATGCTCGAAGCCGCGCCGTCCAGTGCTTTGGATGCCTTTGAGGTTATAGGGTCAAAGCAGGCGCCGGAGGAAGAATAGGTCTTATCCGACAGGAGTTTTATACCGCTCAAGCCGGCCTCTCTTATGGCTCCCAGATACTCCCGGCGCTGCAGCGCTCCTGCGACGCAGGCGGCGTAAAGCCCGGCGTGGTTTTTAAGCGCGGGAGGCAATTTCCGGTTCAGCACTATATCGCTGACAATAATAGCACCGTCCGGTTTCAGGGCGCGGAATGCCTCGCGGAATACCGCCGGTTTGTCCGGCGAAAGGTTTATCACGCAGTTGGAAATGATCAGGTCAACTTCTCCGTCCTTTACAGGGAGTTTTTCTATTATCCCTTTGCGGAACTCCACGTTCCGTAGTCCTGTCCTCTTTGCGAATTTGCCCGCGTTCTTTTTGGCCAGGGCCAGCATCTCCGGCGTCATGTCAACTCCGATAACTTTGCCCTTCGGCCCAACAAGAGGCGCGGCTATAAAAACATCCTTGCCTGCCCCGCTGCCCAGGTCCAGCACGGTCATGCCCTTCTTGATCTTGGAGAACCCCACAGGATTTCCGCATGAAAGCCCCATCTCCCCCTCAACCGATGGAGCGGTGTCTCCTCCGCAGCATGAAGATGAAGAACAACAGGAGCTCTTGGATTTCACTGTCTTAACGGCCTTAGCTACCGCCCCGTATGCTTTTCTTACCAGCAGGTGCGTGTTGTCATGTGTTTTCATGTTAATCTCCCTTCCTAATTCCTTCCTTGATTGCCCTCTTAAAAGAATTTGCCGAGCAGCAGACGCCAAAGGGGTTTTTCTCTCTTTTATCACACAACTCCGAAAATATATCTTAGCCCCAGAAAAACGCCGCTGACTATAAATACCCATGCGGTGGCGGGCTTGGCGTATTTTTCAAAACTACTCGCCAAACCTGTAATAGCTGAAACTTTCTTAAGGCCGAAATCTATAACTATTGCCAGGCCGATGACCGGCAAGGCAGTACCTAAACCGTAAACCAAAGGTAAAACGAACGGTGCGGAGTTTTTAGCCGCCAGCGGGAGAATGACGCCGAAGTAGAGCGCGGCTGAGATGGGACAGAACGCCAGGGCAAAAACAAAGCCCATGAACAGAGAAGAAAGCGCCCCCCCTTCAGCCTTGAATTTTGAAAGGTCGAAAAGATTAAATCCCCCAAACCCCCGTCCAAACATATCCAGCATATACATTCCGGCCAGAACAAGTATCGGAGAAAGCGCCTGGCTGCCGTATTTTTGCATGAAGAACGAAAACGACGGAGCGCTCAGCAGGCTTTTAACCAGCAGAAAACCGATAATAATGTAGGCAGACGCCCGCCCTAAGGCGTAAAGCCCGCCATGCGACAGCACGGCCAATCGTCCAGCGCCTGAATATTTTGAGATGTGGGTAAGCGCGGCTATATTGGTGGCCAGGGGGCAGGGGCTCACCGAGGTGATAATCCCCGTCCATAAACCAGTAAGCGCCGCCGCCCATAATTCAGCGTTCATCTTTCATCCAGAAGTTTATGAGTTTCCTCGGTCACATAATTAATGAAGGCTTCTTTGTCTCCGAGTAACTGCCAGACTTTTTCCAGTTTTCCCCACTTGAGAGGCTTATCTCCTGAGAATTTCTGAACCACCACGGACTTGGTGTTAAGCCAGTAATCCTGCACAAAATGTTTGTCAGGCTCTTCTTCAATATTTACACCCTTAAAAACTATCTTCCAGCCTTTATAACCGGAAGAGAGTGGTTTCCCAACCGCCTCGCGGGTGTACTCTTCTATGGTCTTGCAGGAGGAACAGCGGGTATTGGTGTAAAAATAATAGACCACGGCTGTTTTCTCCGCTCCCCGGCTCTTTGTGGAAGGGGTCGCGGCTTTAACCGCTTGTGGCGCAGACGGGGTAGCCGGTTCCGGCTGGTCTGTCTCAGTTTGTGCAACAGTGATTGAGGCTTTGCCTCCGGAATTGCGTGGCGCTCCTGTGATCTTATACGCGGCGGTGCCTATACTGACGGCCACAAAAGCCATAAGCGCGTATTTCACCGCCTTGTTCGGTCCGCCGGGATTTTCAGATGAGTTGTTTTGCATGTTCACATACCTTTTCCATATTATGTTCGGTTATAAGGGTCTTAGCTTTTCAAAGAAGCATTACTTGGTTCCCGAGATTATTTTCTTAAGTTCCTCCGGTGACGGTACTCTGCCGGAGAACTTTACCTCGCCGTCTATCGCCAGGGCGGGTGTCATCATCACGCCCATCTCCGTTATCCTGGTAATATCGTCTATTTTCTCCATCTCGTATTTTATCCCCAGCTCTTTGGCGGCGGCTTCGGCCGCAGCGTAAAGCCTGGCGCATTTAGCGCAGCCCATGCCCAGCACCTGTATTTTTTTCATGATCCGGACTCCTTTATTTAGGGTCTGCTGAAAAAGTCCAGCAGACCCATGATTACACAGATTCAGTACGATTACACGGATTGCGGGGCACTGAAATATGACAAGTTTAACGCAAAACTGCACGCTTTTTGGGCATATGCCTACAAATCCCATGCAGTTTTTGAACGCTATTATAACTTTTGTCGCCTATTTCCACGACGAGATTTTAAAAAATAACTTTTCGGTGCCCCCTATTTAACGATAAAATTAAACAAAAAGCCGGTAAACACTATGCCAACGCCCACTATCCCGAAGAAGATAAAGAGCAGTTTCAGCTTCATTACGCGGCGCAATATAAGGAATTCCGGCAGTGACAGGCCGGTAACAGCCATCATAAAGGCCAGCGTTGTGCCCAGCGCAACCCCCTTCTCCGTGAGCGCGCTTACCAGCGGAATAACACCCGCCGCATTGGAATAGAGCGGGATGCCCACCAGTGTAGCCAGCGGGACGGCATACCATTTATCCGCCCCGGCCCAGCGGGCAAGGAAGTTTTCCGGTACATAGCCATGTATCCAGGCTCCTGCGCCTATACCTATTAGGACATAAGGCCACACCGTTTTAAGTATATCTTTGGTATACTCCCGTGCATAAGCCAAACGCTCCGGCCACGGCATCTCTGTACCAAAAGCCACATTCTGTATCCTCTTTGAAAGATCAAAGCCTTCCAGCAGGTGTTCAAGATTCATTCGGCCTATTATCAGTCCTGAGACAACCGCTATCACAAAGCCGCTGAGGGCATAAAGTACCGCTATTTTAAAGCCGAACATGCCGAATAACATCACCAATGCCACCTCATTTATCATCGGTGAGGCTACCAGGAAGGAGAAGGTAACGCCCAGCGGTATGCCGCTCTGAATGAAGCCCAGAAAAAGCGGGATGGCGCTGCAGGTGCAGAAAGGCGTAATAATTCCCAGTCCGGCAGCCCACAAATGCCCTGAGAACCTGCTCTTTTTAAGAATTATTTCTCTTATTTTAGCCGGGGGAAGAAAAGTGCGGAGTATTGAAACAGCGAATATTATGCAGGCCAGCAGTATTAGGATCTTTATCGTATCGAAGACAAAAAAGTTTACGGCTCCGCCCGCCGGCGAGTTCCGGCCGAAGCCGAAAACACCGTAGACAAGCCAGTCTGAGAGCAGTTGAACGGGTCTGAACATATTACCTCTTTAATTCGGCTATACAGGCCGCAAAATCCAATACGCAGGGGCAGATCAGACGGTAATGCAGCCAGTTCCCCTCCCGGCGGGCGGCCACCAGCCCAGCGTTTTTAAGTATGGACAGGTGCTTCGACACGGTGGACATATCGTCTCCCACAAGGTCGCGCAGCTCACAAACACAGGTTTCCCGTTTCTTAAGGGAATTTAGTATTAAAAGCCGGGTCGGATGCGCCATGGCCTTTATTATCCCGGCCTGGGCGGCGTAGTCGTCTTTTGTCTTTGTCTTCATATTTCTATTTTACCAAATAGCCAAATACTAGTCAAATATCCGCGCCGGAGACCATCTGGCACCGGCGCGGAATGCTATGAATGTTAAATAAAAAATGACAGCCGAAAAGCGGCTATTATTAGAATTTAAAGGACAGCGAGAGCCTATGGCTTTGGCCCAGATCGGTATGAAGGACAAATCAGGAAAATTCCATATAAGAGGGCTGCATTAAAAGTGATATTTCAACGAAACCAGCAGGCTGGTGAAACTGGTCGCCGGAACGCTGTAGGTTACGTCTGCTCCGCCTTCCTTAACGGTCGTCTCAGCCTTGGCGGCCTTCAGATAATTGCCCTGGAGTCCTGATGAAAACTTACCGCTCAGTTTATGCTCATAGCCGATCCTGGCCCCGTAGCCAAGCCCCGTCATACTGATCGAGTCGCCGCCGCCGCCCTTATTGGTCCAGGCACGCGTGATTACCGCCGCCTGCGGGCCGAGGTATAACCCCTTAAGGATTCTATCCAGCCTGTAGGTTCCGCAAAGCGTTCCAAAATAATTATTGAACTCATACTTCACTCCGGGGGTAAGCGAGGATCTTTTCTCAGAAGACGCCAGGGAAAAAGCAAAATGCAAATAGATTTCCTCGTTCATCTGCCGCGAGACCTCCGCCCCGGCGAGCGGGCCTTCCTTAACAGTAACGCCAGAATGCTCATCTTCCATCAGCAGACCGCCGATGAGAGCCGCGCCCCACTTCCCCTCCCCGGCCGACACAGATGCCGCCGGCAGGCTCAGTAACAGTAATGCGGTCATGAATTTAAGCGTTTGCATATAATGTCCCCCTTAAAGAAACGAGATAAATGCGGAATATCCATAATTATAGTTTTTTTAAACGATATATTTAATTGAGCCTTGTAAATCTTGACCATTCGCAGTAATTCCTTTATAATTGCAGTGTGAAACTTTCAGCCTTGTCGGGTGTGTTCTCCTTATTGTTACTGTATGCGGCTCTGGGTTGCGCCCAGCAGCAGGCTGTTTCGGGGCCGTCCTATCTTCTCATGTCCCAGGATCCGGCTTTTCTTGAGGAAATCTCTAAAATTTCAAGCACTGTCTATTCCGTGGGCCGCACGCGCCTGATAAAACTTTCAATTCCCTTTTCCCAAATCCCTACTGAAATCGCCGCAAAGCTGCGCGAAGTCTCTCCGGAAGAAGTTTATAACGCCCCGGCTGCACAGGGCCCGGAGAAAACGGCGGATCCGGCTGTGCTTGCGATAACCGCAAAAGTTGCCGGCGCCCGTCTGATGGGCTATGCCGACTCAATAACCATGACCGGCAAGCGCAGCGCGGCACAGCTGGACATCTCCGCCGCTTCAGGTAACCGCCTGGCCATGAACTACATCGCCGGCACTTTCAAAGAGTTGGGCTACGAGCCTGAATGGCAGTGCTACAAGAGCCGTAAAGCCGACAAGGAATGTAATATTGTGGCCCGACGCAAAGCCGGACAGTCCGGCGCTAAAGCTATACTCGTGATAGGGCACATGGATTCCACCGGCTATGAAAACGCGGGCGCGGATGATAACGCCTCCGGCGCGGCCGGCGTGCTGGAAATGGCCCGCATACTTGCCGGTTACAAGTCGGATCATGACTTGATCTTCGTAACTGCCAATGGCGAGGAGAACGGGATAGCCGGTGGGTACGCCTGCGCTAGAAAATTGAAAGAATCGGGGGAGCTCTCACGCGTTTCCTGGGCTATAAACATGGATATGATTTCCTGGAACAAGGACGGTGTATTGGAAATTGAGACCAATAAGGAGTTTTTGGCTCACGCGGACTGGGTAGGCGCACAGGCCAGACTTTACACAAAACTTGAGCCGCATATCGCTACGCCCGCCTGGGGCAGCGACCATGTGCCTTTTCTTGAAGCCGGCATTCCCACCTACCTTTCCATAGAGCACTGGGAAAGCCACAACCCCTGCTATCACAAGGCCTGTGACAAAATGGCGGCTCTTTCCTGGGATTATGCCGCCGACATAGTGCGGTTGAACCTTGCCGTGATAGCGGGCAAAGCCCGCCTGACACCGCTCGCTTCAAAACCCTGACCGGTTTGCCGGATATCCAGTAACTCAAAAGCTCACTGTTTTATGAAATTACGGGTACTCAGTTCTTATCGCTACTCCCGGGCGAAACTCGCTGGAGCAGCGAGAAAAGGCCGTAGCTGAAGAGCAAAATGCAGATCACTGAAACGATAAAAAACCTCATTGGAGAAGGCTTTTCAATTACTTTCAGGTAATTGCGCACCTGATAAAAAAGCCCGATAGAGCCTAGCGCGATGCTGGCCAGGGGCAGCAGCCTGAACCGGCGGGCCGGCAGCGCGGGGAGGGCGGGAGCGGCGGGCGGACGCTGAACGGGCTCTCCGGAACTTGGGCCGCCTGTAAGGCCGAGCAGCTTTTTCAGCAGGTCCAGCTCGTTGTGGTCCAACCATACCCCGCCGCAGTCCGGGCATTTATCCACCAACAAAAGCGGATTTACAAGCCCGCCGCGCGGCATTTTCTTCCTGCAGCGAGGGCATTCGCACCCGGCAGGCTTGGGAGTTAAAAGGTTAAAATCTGTTGAAACCTGGCCCTGGGATTGACTGAGCAGAGCTTCAAGCTCGCCTTTGTCAAACCAGATGCCGCCGCAGGCCGGGCAATGGTCCAACAGGAGGTTTCCAAGACATTTGCTCTCTACCAAGGTTTCTGAAGGACATTTTGGGCAGTGAGTCATATTTTTATGCGCACCTTCGTGGTGCTCTTACCCCACTCGGCGCATCTCCGATTTTCACTTAGTAATTTTATATATTCATTCCCGATATTCATTTTAACATAAAGATTGTGGGTGTAGGAACATAATGCGGTTCTTGTGTGTTATCCACCTTCGCCGGCGCGTTTTCCCTATAAAAAAATTTCAAGCTGCAAAAACACCCAATTATTATACCGCGGCAAAATTGTAAAATTGTTTATATGGTCCATTCGCCCTGGTTTGCGCTTACACTCTCAACTTTAGCGGGCTTGGCCACCGGTATAGGCGGCATAATAACCTTTTTCACCAAACACACAAGCCGCAGATTCCTGTCCGCTTCCCTCGGCTTTTCAGCGGGAGTGATGATATATATCTCTCTTTCAGAAATGCTCCCTGACGCGCGCCGGCTTCTCTCGGCTGAAATTGGCAGCAAAGTGGGGGGTTGGGCGGTCGTACTCGCTTTTTTTGCCGGTATAGCCATAACCGCGCTGATAGACTTTTTGGTCCCTGAACCGGAAAACCCACACGAACCTCGTAACATCGAGGAGGCCCAGGCCTGCCCTCCCAGGCTTCTAAAAACCGGTATTATCACTGCCTTAGCGATCACCATACATAATTTCCCTGAAGGGATAGCCACAATGATGACCGCGCTTCACGATACTCACGTGGGCATATCCATAGCGTTCGCCGTAGGAATGCACAACATTCCGGAGGGAATCGCTGTTGCCGTGCCTATCTATTGCGCCACGCAAAGCCGCAAAAAAGCTCTTATATGGTCCTTTGCATCGGGATTGACTGAACCACTTGGGGCTTTAATCGCGTATATCCTGCTTGCGCCCTACCTCGGCGGCGCGGCTCTGGGGATTATTTTTGCGGTAGTGGCGGGAATTATGGTTTTTATTTCTTTCGACGAGCTTTTACCCTCCGCGCATGAATACGGCCATCATCACTGCGCGGTTTACGGCCTTATTTCCGGCATGGCAGTGATGGCGGTCAGCTTGATTTCCTTTGGAAAATAGACCTTAAAAATAATTTATGTCCCGTATCTCCCGACACGCAGGCATTTCCGCAGATAAAACGCCTTTTTCATTCCCAAGACTGGCGATCAACGGCTTATTCCTTGGCTGGATGCTGACCGTTGCCGTAATATTTTACCGGAAAGGACGCACACTGCAGGCCGATGCCTGGTTAAACTTTTTTAATCTCCTGCCGGCCATTCCCCGCGTGCTGCGTGAAGGACTGTTCTGGAACCTGGCCCTATGCGCCGCAGCATGGCTGATATTTTACAGCCTGGGAGGCGTTTTTCTGCGCCGTTTGAGCTGCGGCCCGGTTACACGCACGGAACGCCTGCTTATTT
Organism: Elusimicrobiota bacterium; assembly: GCA_003450815.1. Taxonomy (GTDB): domain Bacteria; phylum Elusimicrobiota; class Elusimicrobia; order Elusimicrobiales; family UBA9959; genus UBA9634. Next base: position 65,290 of record DMES01000040.1, read on the forward strand.
CTGCCGGGCTAGGCTCGGGCCTGACCGCCTTGTGCCTGCTATTTGCCGGAATGTCCGGGCTGTGGCAGCCGGGTTTCCTGCGAGCCGTTTTCGCGGCGGGAGTGATATGCTCTATCGGTCTGATTTTATACAGCCGCCGGGGTTCAGGCTCCCTTAAGACAGGAGCGAGCTCAATGGATATTCTTTTGCCAGACAGCAAAAGCTTAGGTGTTTTACCATACGCGGCCCTGATATTGACTGCCTGCGCCGTAGTAATGAGTGTGCTGGCAACCACCGGGCCGGAGATATTTTATGATGCCCTCCTTTACCATTTAGCCCTGCCGAAGCTGTACCTGCTCAATGGCCGCATTATACCCACTCCCGAAAATCTGTATTCCGGCATTCCCTTCAATCTGGAGATGCTTTACGGCCTGGCGCTGTCTCTTTCCGATGAAAGGCTGGCTGCGCTTTTTCATTTTTCTTTCGGCTTGGGCACGGCGCTGGCGGTTTGGGCCTGGCTGCGCCGCCGGGTTTCTAACGAGGCCGGCGTTTTTGGCGCGCTGATATACTATCTTTGCCCGCTTACCCTCTATGGAAGCTGGCAATGCGGCATAGACCTGGGGACCTGTTTTTATATCGCTCTGGCTTTTACAACGCTTTCGTTCAGCCTTGAAGCGTCTGAACCGGCAAAAGCCCGCGTCTGGGCCGTAATCACCGGCATTTTCGCCGGTTTCGCCGTTGGGGTAAAATATACGCTGCTGCCTTTGTGCGCGGCCTTTGGCTTAGTCCATTTATGGCTGCGCGCTCGCGAGGGTAAATCCGCGCGAGACACCGTCTGGATGGCTGCTGCGGCGTTGGCGGCTTTTGCGCCGTGGCTGATAAAAAACTCCCTTTTTTACGGCAACCCTGTATACCCATTCCTGCACAATATTTTCGGTCATGCCGCTCCGGCGCTGTGGCCCCAGTTCCTGGCTGACGCGCAATCGCGCAACTTGGTACAGCTCTTTACTACAGTGGAAGGCTGGAAGTCCTTTTTCACCACCCCTTGGCAGATCTCGGCCGGCACACAGAGGATCAGCGACTGGCTGGGGGCAGTTTTTCTTCTGTTCCTCCCCTCGCTCTTCACCCTGCCGTGGGGAATATTTAAGAGGGAGTTGTCTATTCCCGCCGTAAGCACGGCGGCGGCCGCGCTGGTCATAGCGGGCTATTTTTCCTGGAATTTGACTAGTACCCAGGTCAGGTTCCTGGTGCCAATACTGCCGCTTCTAGCCTGCGTTTTCGCCATGGCCGCCACAAAAAATACGGCGCCAGGCTTCCTGCGTAAAACGGCCTGGGCCGCGGCAATAATTTTTTCCATCTACAATTTCCAGGAAATCTTTATAGCTGGTGAGACTTCATACATAGGCCGCTGGGATATTTTGGCCGGCAGGCAAGCCAGGGCCGATTACCTAAAGAGCCAGCATCTCAGTTACGGTTTGCCGTATTACGCGGCCATGGAATACATAAACGGCAAGCTTCCGCCGGACGCAAAAGTGCTTTTTCTCGGTGAGTCCCGGGCGTATTACTGCGAGCGCAAATTTATCGCCGCCACCGTTTTCGACGACAACCCTTTCTGGGTCCAGGCGCGAAAGTCGGGGACCGGGGCGGAACTTAGAGATTGGCTGAAGGTGGAAGGGGTTACGCACATATTCATAAGTGTCAACCCGCTTTACGCTTATGCCGGCTTTCCTACTATCATCCCGAGGGATATCTGTATGGGTAAGGTTTTTAAAGAATTCTGGAACCGCTACCTGCAGGTGGTTTTCGAGAAAAGAACAGGCCAGACAAGCATTGAGGAATGGCTGCTTGTTCTGAAAGTGCGTGACGCGCCCCTTGAAAGCCGCGACGCACTGCCGCCTGACCCGTTCCCCGGGCTTATTGAAACATTTAAAGCGGAAGGCCGCTGATGGGGCGCCTGTATCCCACAACGCCACAATAAGAGTCTAAGCGGAGGGCGGGGTCACTTTCTTCAGCAGGTTGTAAAGCCAGTACCCCATGCCGGCTACCATCAGCACTAGAATGCCGGTAAGCAGGCGCTTCTCCGTCCTGCTTTTCCAGTCAGCCGGCGCGTCCGGTGAGTAACCGGCGGTAAGGACCGGCGCGCGCAGGCGCAGCGCCTCGGCAGTCCGCTTCTCCCAGTTCCCCTGGTTGATGAAATTCTCCATGTCGTATGCGGGTGGCGGGGTATTCGGCCTGCCGAAAGCCACCGTCAGGGAGGGCATATCGGCCGGCGCTATGAAATATACGCTGCGCCGCAGCCATTTGAAGCGCAGGGACTTAACGCGCAGCGGCGGGTTGTTGCGGTTATTGAAGACGAACTTATAAAAGCCGTGGCCGGGGCTTGAGAGCTCAGCGGAAACGCGTTCGCCGTCCGGCCAGCCGGAAGGGAAGCGGAAGATATTGCCGCCGGACAGCCGCCTGTAGGAATCCTCTGTGCCGGTATCGCTGTACCAGGCTGTGAACTCGCGCATGAAGAAGCCGTCTTCTACGACAAACTCCACTTTATCGAAAGGCAGTCCCTTGTTTATTACCACGTAGGAAGTGTTGTCTTTGTTTTCGCCAGCGGCCGATGGCTCAAAGTTAGCTTCGTCGTAGATGCCCACAACAGAGTCCTGACCGCCGGTGCGGGCCGTTACGCCGTCTATACGCAGCTTAAGGCCTTTCCCGCCGCTGATGTTCAGGTCTATACCGTCGTATTTAAGGCTGACGGTCTTGCCCTTGCCCGGCTGCTCTTCGGTGTCGCGCAGCTTAAGGCGATAGAACTTGTATGTTGAGCCCGGGAAGTCCAGCCGCGTCCGGCGCAGGTCCACCTGCGAGGAATAATCGTAGATGGCCGCGGAGACAAGACGGTTCCAGTTCTTGCCGTCGGCGCTTCCAAAAAGCTCCGTGTCCTTGCGGAAATCCCTGTCCGCCACCGAAAGCTCCACCGAGTTCACCGGGAGGAACTGCCCGTTAAGCCTGAACTCCAGCACCGCCTCGCGGCTGTCTGCCTTGTAGCCGGTTATCTCGGCCGCATAAGTTTCGGCGGCCTTCTTCAGGTATTCCGCTTTCACCAGTGAGTAAGGCACCTCGGCGCCGTCCGGTGCGAAAAGGCGTATGTCCGGCTGGCCCGGCGCGCAGCCGCGCAGCACATCGGCGTTCAGGTCCACGCGATAAAGCGCCCCTGACTTCATATTAGCGTCCGCCGCCGCGCCGTACTGAAAATTAGAGGACTGCAGCCGGGCCGCGTAGGCCTGGCCGCCCAGCGCGCAGCACGCGATTAGGCTTAATAAAGTTTTCATGCTTTCTCCTCTTCCTTATCCTGCGGCAAAAGTATGTTCTTGTACTTGTGGTAAATGAACGAAGTCCCTACCAGCAGCATGCCCAGTATCATGAACGAGAATATCCGGTATGGGGTGCTGAATTTGGACATATCGAATAAGAAGACCTTCACTATAGTGGCCATGAACAGCGCCAGCGCCGTTTTGCGCAGCGCCGCGCTGAATGTGCGGAAGCCGGCCACTATCATGCCCACGGAGAACAGCGCCCACAGCACGGAGATAGCGGCGAACCGCGCCGCCGGCAGGACTTCACCGAAGAACGCGGAGATTTCTATATTCAGGAATGCGAACAGCATTACGCCGAACAGCCCGTACATGTGCGGGTATGTCTCTTCCTGCCCCACCAGCGCAAGTTTATTACGGCGGGCCATGTCAGAACCGGTATAGAACAGCGTTAAGAATATTACCGCGGTGATCCAGCGTTCAACCACCATATACCAGTAATCCGGGTATATGTTGTAAGAACCGTTGAGGTGGAACACGTCGGGGTAATCGTAGAAGAACAGCTTTATGGCCGTAATAATGAAAAGCGCCAGCGAGGAGCGCGACAGATGCTTATTGTTCAGCCTGGCGCCCATCCACAGCAGGGCCATAGCCTGCGCCGACCAGAATACCGTTATCCAGTGCCTGGAGAAGATAAGCGGCACGGTGATGATCAGGAAAAGCATCGCCTTGCCCGCCAGCACAACAAAGCCTTCGGTGTTCTGCTTGCCGGCCTTGTAGGCGTAGGAAGCCATGTACAGGAAAACCGCCGCGTAGAACACCGAAATAACGCCCACGGCCTCCAGCGAGAAATGCTCCTTGACCATGTAGTAGGAGAAGGCGAAAGCTATGAACGAGTTAGGGATTATAATAGCGAAGCCCTTGCCCGTTATAGGTTCCTTCTGGACGAAGCGGGTTATGAACGGCATAACCGTGTATATCAGGTAGAAGATGGTGACGAAGATCAGGGCGGGCCAGAACTTTTCCGGTTTGTAGTACTGGGCGTACCAGGCGGTATAAAGCAGGTAGGTAAAGAAGAATCCCAGCACCGTGAGCAGGTCCCATTTCTTGTAGAAGGCAACGCCCAGCAGGCCCAGGTTAAGGATGGTCATGTAGCTCATCAGTACTATCTGGTTATCAACCCCTGTGCCCAGAAGTACCGGCGTCAGAAAGCCGCCTATCATGCCCAGCACGGCCAGCCATTTGTTGTCGTAAATCACGGCCAGCAGCCCGGCCAGCGCGGTCACCATCACCATAAGCAGGAAAGACGGCGCCTGCCCGATAAGGTGATAGATCTGGTATGCCGAGAATGTGGCAAAATAAAGCGTGGCTATGCCGCCGCCGGACAGGTACAGGCCGAAGTTCTCCAGATTGCGCTTGCGGAACATGTTGCCGCCGAAAAGAAAAGCCGCGCCCCAAAGGTAGGCCATGCACACGCGCCCGGCCGGGCCCACCCAGCCCTGTTCGAAAGAATACTTGAGAAAATAGCCAACGCCGAACACCGTGGCCACGATACCTATGATAAGCAGCCATTTCTGGCCCATAGCGGTTTCAAAGTTGAGGGCCTCGCGCAGTTTTTCTTCTTTTGTAACTTTCGGCGCAGCCGCTATAACCGCGGGCTTCGCGGCTTCTATCTTTATAGGCGCCGGCGCGGGCGCCGCTGATCCTTCTTCGGTGGAGTAAACTTTCTCTATCTTTAATGAAAGCCGTTCTATACCGGCGGAGAGGTCGTCCTTTGCGATGGAGCGCAGTTTGTCCAGGTCGCCCTTAAGTTCAAGGTACAGCGCGGCCTTTGATTGTAAATCGGGAGTAAAATTAAAACCACAATGCCCGCAGAAAGCGGCTGGTTCGGTTATTATCTCACGGCATTTGGGACACTTCATGGCACCCCCTGTATTTTTACTGTGCTTGCAATGGCACAACCCCGCCAAGGCGGGAGTGTTAAGCGCTCCCGCCTTTTTAAAATGGCAACCCGGGGCCGACCTACTTTATCCCGTTGGCGCTCATCTGCTTGGTGATGGCGTTCTTGGCGGCCTCTATAACCATTGCCACGCCGTCGCTTCCTGTGAAGGTTTTGGACACAAGATCTTTTGAATAGGCGTTTACAATGCCTGGCATACCCAGCGACTTGCTCTCCGGGTCAAAGAGTTCGAGTTTAACCACCATATAACCGCGGTTGGATACTGAATTGGTTCTTGATGTTGAGTGTGCTTGTCTTCTGGCCGGTTATTCCGCCGTTAAAAGACACTTTGATATAGGCATCCGCGCCCAATGACTGCATGACTTCCGCAAAGGTTTTTTTCTTCGCTTTGTCGTTTTTCGCATTGTTCGCCATCTCGTTGAGGTCTTCCATGGCGGGAATGTGTATGTTGTCCTGAGGGCCGCGCTCTACGAACTGTTCGGGCTCGGTCGTCGCTTCTTCCGTCTCTTTATTCTTTTTAATATTGGCTGCCATTGTCTTCAGCACTGACTCATCGGGCCGGCCGGCTACGGCGGAGGCCATCTGCTCCTGCGCTCCCCCCATTGCGCGGGCCATGGAAGCGCGTATTTTAGCCGCGGCGGCGGGATTGGTCTTCTCCATTTCCTTCAGCTTGGGCTCCATGGCGGCCATCCTGGACTGCATGGCTTCCTGCTGCTTAGACATGGCGGTGTCCGGGGTCATCTTGTCGCCTTTGCTCTCGGCAGCTTCTTTGGGCGCCTTGGTTTCTTTGAGGAGTCCAAAGGCTTTTTGTGCCTCGGCTGGGTCTACCACTTCCAGCCCGCCGGCTTTCAACTGGCTGGTAAACTCCGCCAGGGCTTCCCTAAGGAAGTATTTGGGATTGACATACAGCGGCTTGCCATCAATCTCCCCTATACCAAAATCTGCTGCAGAGCCCTTGCTATTGCCCTGATCTGAGAGCAGCTGTTCATACGAAAAGTCCGCGATGACGACTTTTTTAAAATCCTTCAGCTTTGCTGCGAACAAGGTGTCCTGCATCAGCAATACGCATACCGCCGCGGCGGCGCAACACAATACAACTTTTGTATCCTTCATATGTTCCCCCTCTTTTGATTTTAGGACTCGGTTACGCGATGAAAGTAATATTAACATCTCCCAAATATAAATGTCAAGAATGAGAATTATCCGGCGTACAAAGAGCTTAAAATCGTGCTGTTTGTCTGGTCAGTCTGATCTTTTCCTGTTTCATTTTTGTGCGATCGCCAGTAATTCAAACTCCTTTGGTGAAGGCTTATCCTTCCTGTTGAATCTGCCTACTGTGCATCCGAATATCTTTATTTCCCTGAAACCGTACCATTTTTTCATATCCGCCTCCGGAACAGTAAAGTTTTACCATTAGGCATTTTTCATCAGCTTTTGGGCTCATTAACCGATCTTAACTTCCACCCGGTGTTCCATTCTATCATCCGCAAGAGGGATTGCCCTGTCCTCTCTTTCCCTGCCGTCCACAACGACCGAAATCACATTGTCCGCCGGCCCGGACCGCTCGATGTTTATGTGGTAGAAAGTTTCCCTGTACCGGTAATGGACTTTAAACGAATTCCACTCTTCAGGCAGGCACGGCTCAAAATAAAGCTTGTCCACCTTCAGCCTTATTCCGAGCAGATGCCTGACCATGAGCTGGTACATCCAGGACGCGGAGCCGGTGTACCAGGTCCAGCCGGCGCGCCCGGAGTTGGGGCCGCCGGCGTATACGTCGCCAGGCATGACGAAAGGCTCCGCCTTGTAAATGGCGCATTTACCGGGCGTGTCTCCGTGGCGGATCGGGTTGAGGAGGCCCAGTAGTTCCCACGCGCGCTTACTGTCTTTTAAGATGGAGAACGCAATAACCGACCAGACTGCTGCATGGGTATATTGCCCGCCGTTCTCCCTCACTCCCGGGAGGTAGCCCTTTATGTAGCCTGGATCAGAAGCGCATTTATCAAACGGTGGCTCGAACAGCTTTATCAGCGAATTTTCCCTGTCCACAAGGCGCCGGTCAACCTGGTCCATGGCCGCCGCCGCCCGCTCTTTTTCGGCGGCGCCAGAGATAACCGCCCAGGACTGCGGCAGCGAATCTATGCGGCATTCGTCGTTCGAAGCGGAGCCGAGCGGCTCCCCGCTGTCGAAGTAAGCCCGTTTGTACCACTGGCCGTCCCACGCGCCCGTCTCTATGTTGCGCGCCAATTTTTCCGTTTCCCCAAGGCATAACTCGGAAAAGTCCTTGTCGGAACGGCTTGCGGCCAGGGCGGCCATTGCTTTAAGAACATGGATCAGGAAGAAGGCCAGCCAGACGCTTTCGCCTTTTCCCTCATGTCCCACCAGGTTCATGCCGTCGTTCCAGTCTCCGCTGCCCATTAAAGGGAGTCCGTGAACGCCGAACTTCAGGCTATGCTTCACGGCACGGACGCAATGCTCATATAATGTCCCGGGCTTGCCGGTTGCCTTGGGCAGGTCGTAATAGGATTCTTCTTCAGGTTTTACGGGAGGGCCTTCGATAAAGCTTACTGGTTCGTCCAGCACGCCTGTGTCGCCTATCACCTCTACGTAAAGGCATGTAACCAGCGGCAGCCATAAATAATCGTCCGAACAGTGGCTGCGGACCCCGCGCCCGGAGGGCGGATGCCACCAGTGCTGCACATCCCCTTCGGGGAACTGGTGCGCCGCAAACGCCAACAGTTGTTCTCTTATCAGCCCGGGGTGGGAATGCGCCAGGGACATTACATCCTGCAGCTGGTCGCGGAAGCCGTACGCTCCCCCGGACTGGTAATAGCCGCTCCGGCCCCACAGGCGGCAGCTGAGCACCTGGTATTGCAGCCACCCGTTCACCAGGAAATTTACGGAGTTATCCGGGGTTTCCACGTACACCACGCCGAGGGAGCGCTTCCAGTACTCCCAGACATTTTTAAGCTCCGCGCGGATAGCCGCGGTTCCGCTAAACCGCTGTAAAATACCTCGCGCTTCATCCGCGCTTTTGGCCGACCCGAAGGTGAAGATTATTTCCTTTTCTTCGTTTTCTTCAAGCTCGAATTTAACCTGCATGGCCGCGCACGGATCAAGGCCGGCGCCCACCTTACCCGAAAGTCCTTCGCTGCGCATAGCGGCGGGGGCGGCCAGCGTGCCGTTCCTGCCTATAAACTCGCGCCTGTCGCCGCTCACGAACCTCGCCGTTTCGCTGACGTCCAGGAAAATGACCCTGCCGGGAAATTCCTTGTTGTAGTGGTTATAGGCGGTTAAGGCGCCGCTTTTGGGGTCAACCTCGGTCAGAATATGCACATAGGAACTGTCCCTGAGCGTTCCCATTACCAGTTCGTTATACGAGGTGGCGGAGAGGCTTCTTTTGCGGCCGGAAGTGTTCCGTATTTTCAAAGCGGCGAATTTTACCGGGTAGTCGAGCGGGACGAACACCGTCAATTCTGTAGTGACGCCGTCTTCCGCGTGCTCAAAAATAGTGTAACCGAAACCGTGGCGCGACACATACCCGGAGCTCCCTTTGGCCGGCAGCGGGGTTGGGGACCAGAAGCGCCCCGTATCTTCGTCGCGCAGATACAGCGCTTCGCCTGAGGCATCCGTAACCGGGTCGTTCTTCCAGGGCGTCAGGCGGAACTGCTGCGCGTTCTCGCTCCAGGTGTAGGCGCTGCCGCTTTCGGAAATTACGGTTCCGAAATGGCGGTTGGCCAGCACATTCACCCA
>DMES01000040.1:74402-74695 GCA_003450815.1 Elusimicrobiota bacterium
TTGGCCAGCACATTCACCCAGGGAGCGGGCGTGACTTTTGAACGGCCGGTAGAGATCACATATTCCCGCCCGTCACGGGTAAAGCCGCCAAGGCCGTTGAAATAAACCAGGTCGGGACGCTGCGAGGGGCCCTCCTCTTCCTCCTTCCGCCAGGTCTTTTTAACAGCCGCATTAAGCAGCCGGGGCGCCGCCAGCAGCGCTATCCGGTCAAGGTGTTCGCCTAAAGTCCCTCCCCGGTCGGTTATCACTATCCTGGCGACGGTCTGAATAAGGATCTTGTCTTCTTCGGACAT
>DMES01000018.1 GCA_003450815.1 Elusimicrobiota bacterium
AAATTACGTGAGCTTCTGGGAAAAAACCTTGCTTTTTTGCCGAGTTCCGGAGTTGGCGGAAGACCCCGTGCTTCTTCTGATAAAACCCGGTCCCGGAGCGCTCGAGAAACCCTCCATCGGCTCCACGATAAAATTTCATTAGAAGTAAAAAATGTGAAAGTCGGAGATGTAAGCTATACAGAGCTGGAATATTTGCCTGCTTTCAATGTGATTAGCTCCGAGGTTTCCAGCTCAAAAAGGGCCGCTCCCGCGCGCTGAACGCTCCAGGCTGAAGCGCCCGGCAGCCCCGCCATGGAAAGCTTCAGCACCACTTCATCGGCGCAAAGGCCATCGGGCGAGTCTTTGACCACCACCCATACCGCGTTGGCGTCTTCCGACAGTGTTTTTAATACCCCGGCGCCGCCATCACCCGCCGGTTTCAAAAGCGCGGAGGTTTTAAGACCGAAAAGAGCTTCCGGGGGAAAACTTGAGATAATATCCAAAGCGTCCTCAGCTGGCGCGGCTCCATTCTTGATAAGGTAATTTGGCCCCCTGCTTACCGGGCAATCCACCTGCCCCGGTACCGCCAGCACCTCCCTTCCCTGCTCAAGAGCCGCACGCGCGGTAATAAGCGCTCCGGATTTAAAATCGCCCTCCACCACCACCACGGCGCGGGAAAGCCCCGATATCACCCGGTTGCGCCTTGGGAAACTTACAGGCAGCGCGCCCGCCCCCATGGGGAATTCAGAAAAAATGGCTCCGCCTTTTTCAATTATTTTACTGGCAAGCCGGGTATTCTCTCGCGGATAACAAATATTCAAACCCGTGCCGATAACAGCCCAGGTAACGCCGCCCGCCTTAAGCGCGGCCTCGTGGGCGGCTGTGTCTATACCGCGCGCGAGCCCGCTTACCACGGTAACCCCGGCGCCGCAAAGCTCGCACGCAAGCCGCGAAGCGATTCTCAGTCCGTAATTTGTGGCTTTGCGCGTGCCCACCACGCCCGCAGCGGGCGCCGCAGTGCTGAACTGCCCTTTTACATAAAGAACAAGGGGCGGATCATAAATATCTTTCAGTAATTCCGGGTATTCAGGGTCAAGCGCGGTTAAAGCGCGCGCCCCGGCCTTTAGGACAAGTTCAAGCTCTTTAGCCGGGTCAAAAACCTTTGTTTCTCTTACAAAACGCTCAGCGGTTTCAAGGCTAAGTCCGCCGTCCGATGATATTTCAGCAGGGGTTTTGGAAAGTATTTCACGCGCTCCGCCGTAAAACGCGATAAGGCGAAGCGCCCAATCGCTTCTAAGGCAGGAAAAAGCGTTTATCTTTATTCGGGCAAGTTTTTCTTCGTCAGTTGAAACAGACATGTTGCCCCTAATTGCGAATAAGACAAATAGCTATGAATAAGACGAATAACCACACCCGCAAGATTAGTGTTATTCGTTGTAATTAGTTCTACAGCCGCACTTTTTTTGTAGTGGCAAAGCTCGCTTTGCCCTTTTACGCAGAGCAAGCTCTGCAACTACGCAGACATGTGAGAGAGCCATCGGTTTATCTCGTAAAGCGCGGCTGTAGAATTAGTATCATTCGTTATTATTTTTTCTTCACCAACAGCCCCTTGCTCATGGATGTTGAAGCATCAATCACCTTTGCCCTTACCGTGACGCCTTCAACGCTTAAAACCTCAAGCATGCCAGCGCGCTGCAATTCAAAACCCTGCCTTTCACCTTTTTTGTCAAAAGCGGTAGCTCCTTTAAGGTAAGCCTCAAGGTAATCGCCTTTTTTTACCAGGCCTTCTGAACTCAATTCCACTACCACCGTTTCACCACTGAAGGAGAGTCCATCCTCCGATTCGTCCTCAGCGAGGGATTTAGCGGTTATAACACCGTCCTCGTGCCAGTTATCACCAGCAACTTTTACGCTGGAGCTCCATTCCTTCTGGTCCCTTGGCATCTCTTCAGAAAGATCCCCGTTTTTAAAAAGCTGTTCGAGGTAATCTCCGGACTGCATAACTGCCGCTTTTGCGGTTTTTCCGGTATTTGTATGCGGGGGAACGGAGGAATCCTGTCCGGTTATAATTTCGGAAGACTCCAGCCCCGGCTCCATTACAGTTTCATCTTCGGCTATAACAGGTTCATTTTTTACGGCCGGCTTAATTTCTTCGGTTATATCCGGTATTTCCAGTTCGCTTTTGGGATAAATCCGGTCAGGATTATTTACAGTGCTCATATTGGCGTTATAAATTTTGCCCCATTTGAAAGGATCGCCGTAATATTTCCGGGAAAGATCCCAAAGCGTATCCCCACGCGCCACAATATGCCGCTTATTAACCGCAAAACCGCCCCCGGCTTCAGGCTCAATTGCGGCGTCCAACTGGATATCAGACGCAGGGCTTGCGGCAACCGGGACAGCGGCTGTTTTTTCCGATTTTTCTGTTTTTGAAACCTGGGCATTAAGCCCAGCGCATAAAACGCACAAAAACACCGCAAAAGTGATTTTTTTCATTTAACCTCCGCATAATTTCGGTATACATACGAATAAAATGTCGAATTGTTACACCTTCCACATCATGCGTTTTTTCCACACCGTCGGCTTTATGGAATAATCTATCCTCTGCAAAGACCCTTAAATCCCGCATATCCCAAGGTTTTAACCACCCTAGGCAACCATATCCACAAGCGCCGGCTTGATTTGGGACTGTCCCAAGGCCAAGTTAGCCAAATACTTGGTGTAGGTAAAGAAAGCGTCTACAATTGGGAAACTGGCAAAAACGCCCCAGAAGTCCGGTTTATTCCAAAGATCTATAACTTCCTTGGCTATGTCCCCTATATTAGATATACCTTTATTATGTCAAAAAATCAGGCTCTGGCGCGAATCTTTGGGACTTTCACAGAGAGAATTGGCCGAACAGTCAGGGGTTTGCATGGTAATATCCTAAAAATGAGGATTTGGGTTAAACGGCGGCGTCCACTCCCCGCCACCTCCGCCTCCACCACCAGAGTGACCACCATCTCCATCATCATTACCACCAGAGGGTGGTTGCGGTTGTGGCTGTGGATGCGGGGGCTGGGGTTGCGGTTGCGGCCCCGGCTGCGGTTGAGGTAGTGGATAAGGCTGTGGAGCAGGAGGGTTTACCACTGCCGGGGGTTTGGAAGGAAACCATGCTTGATACTTTGGCTCTATTTCCTTGATAAAGTCTGTAATGCCACGTATATATTTCAAATCTTGGCCATTTATCGCGGTTGGAACTGGGTAGCTGTAATAAAAAGCTATTAATCGGCGCACAGCAGCTATTCCAGTATCACCTTGTTTTAAAAAAGTGGCGATTATTTCTGCTGCCGAATACTTTTTCCCCTTAATCATTATAGAATAATTTGGGTCGGGCTTAGGCCCTCCATTTTTCCAACGATATACAGAAAGGATAAATTCTATCCCAACAGAATTATCTGAGCGTATTTTGCCCGATCGAAGAAGCTCATCATATATCATCAAGTGCGTAGAAACCGCTTTAAACTCCGTATAATACGACATAAATCCATCGTAAGCCTCTCCAAGCGTTCTGTTGTCCTGGACATGGGACAATTCATGCAAAACAAAGGTCGAAATATATGCGGGAGGATTTTTAGATAACAACTCTTTGTCCAGGCACAGAATCATTTTCCCATTGACCCTGCTGGGCGGCGGCACAGCGGCATCAGGGTCCCCATTATTGTATTTTATAGAAAGCAATGTTTCTAATGGCTCCGGTAAATGATATTTTAAATCTCTCGACGTTATTTGGATTTTAGCTGATTGGAAATCATCCCATGAACACCCAGACATCTTCACCGACTTACAGAATTCTTCCCCAATTTTACTTCCATTCAAAATATCTAAAGCTTGCCTTATCTTAATCTCCTCACCTTTTGTCGGCGGAACACCAAGCTCTTTTAAATAATCCATCGTTATGTCATTAGTCACGCCACGAAGCACCTGGGAAGCAAGGGGTGTAATTGGGACATCGGAATTATACGGTAAAGTGGTTCTTGCTAAAGGCATGCCCCCTTTCCCGTCGAAACCTCTGCCAGATATCAGTTGCGATAGGGCATTTTCATCCTGTATCTGGCAATATATGTTTGTTCCCCCCAAAAAAAACAACGATATTAAAAAAAATCTATTCATAAATTGTTGCCACAAAATCACTCAATTGCTTGCATCTGACCTTTTGTCGTTTTAAGTCAGTGATTTACAACCTCGGAGCGCCCTATGTAGGGTGATTCGGTTATATATCGCTTATTAAAATAACCGTGCCTCAATAACCCGACAATAAGCGCTAGCAACAGACTTAATGATAATAAAATGCCAAGTTTAACCTTTATTCTATTCGCCTTGTACCATTCAAAAGCTTTCTGTGTGTTTTCATCCATACTTTAATTACCCAATAACCTTTTTTAGATTTGCATCCAATTAGTGCAGCAGAAAAGCAATGACAACTATCATAGATATTATCAGCACATTTAAGACCCAATTCAGGATTCTGCATGAAAGATTATTGTCGTTGTTATTTCCTGTGACCATAGTTGTTCTCACCTTTTTACATCCGGAATTGTTGTCTGCAAATTGCCGGAGGATATTGCGTAAGTTCTTGCCCTGTTAAGCATAGCTTCGCCCACTTCCTCCGAAGTCATCGGCCGGATTTGCCAGCTATTTTTCTGGTCAGGTGATAAAATGAAGGCGAGACGTAAGGCAAGTGAATAGGCAATCGGTTTATAGTTTATGTTACTGGGTTCTTGCTTATAGAGTTCAATAAAGTCTTGCGGCAAATTTGTGGTGTAATACAGCGGCGTGTTTGTTGTCGCAACAAACCCAAAACGGTGTACTCCATTCCATAAATATTGCGGGACAAGACAATACTTCGTACCAAGATGGGTTGAACAATTACCTGAAGCATAGGATGTCCAACTTGCAACCAGATCACTGTATTGAATTGTTGCCTGTTCAGATGTATTCTTGTTATTTTGAATCTCAACTGTTTGCCCATTAAATATTACCTGGACCTCGAGATCGCCAAACACAGATTTCATGTTTTGTCCAACGGAATAATATGGACAGATTATATTCGCGGTCCAATCGTACACGGTCACTACGGTCTCAGTTTTATATGTCTGAGTGTATGAGTCAAAATTACCGCGTATAAATCCAAGTTTCGCTACAAGCGTATGGCCGCTGAATTGGCGGCTTACACCCCCATTAATAAGCAAATTATCTCCCGTTGCATCCCAGCCAACGAATTCCGGGGCAACTGGGACTTCTGTATTGGCGGCAAGAGAAATGGCTTCTTGACCAGTTCCTTTTAAATAAGTTTTTATTTCGTTCAGCATAGAACCAGACTGATTTTGGAAATCAGCGGCACTTACTTTCGGCATCCCAGACATAATCCCCCAGACAGCCAATAAAATATGTGTCCATATTTTACTGTAATGTTTTTTCATTGTTTCAATTCCTCTATTTCTTGCCCATTTTCAACCCAAAAAAAAGGAAAGCAAATTAATTAATTTTGCTTTCCCTGGATACACCCGGTTACGGCTGGGTCGTGGATACTCTGGCGCCAATTCGCCAAATTACAAGGAAGTACACCAATAGGATAGCTAACGCAACTTAATATAGGAAGGGTCCTTGTGCCCATATACATCTGGGCCCTAATTATTCCGACCACTGCGGTAGAAGGAAACCTGTGACCTGTAACTTATCTCAGCCCCGACAGCTCCGAGGCCCTGTCAAGCAGGCGATATTGCACGGCTTCTATTATATGCTCCCGTTTAATTTCGGCAACGCCTTCCAGATCCGCTATGGTCCTTGAAATCTTTAAAATTTTATCCAGCGAGCGGGCCGAAAAACCCAGTTTGTTCATGGCCATTTCAAGCACGGATGAAGCTCCTTCCGGAACGCAGCAATATTCGCGTATTTCCGAGACGCCCATGAAAGCGTTGGCCCTTGTTTTTGAAACAGCGAAGCGCTCGCACTGTATGTTAATGGCTTTAAGCACCCGCTCCGCTATGGTCCGCGAACTTTCACCTTTGGGGATGGCTTCCCAGTCGGCATACTGTATTGCGGAAAGCTGTATATGCAGATCTATTCGGTCAAGCACCGGTCCTGAAATCTTGCCCCTGTATTTGTGCACCTGCAAAGGCGTGCAGGCGCATCCCTTGGTGGGATGGCCAAGGTAGCCGCACGGGCAGGGGTTCATGGCGGCAATCAGCAGAAAGCGCGCGGGATAGACTACCGTTTCCTTGACGCGTGACACTGTTACTTTCCAGGCCTCAAGCGGCTCGCGCAGCGCTTCTATAGCCGGCCGTGAGAACTCCGCAAATTCGTCTAAAAACAACACCCCGTTGTGCGCCAGCGACACTTCACCCGGCCTCGGGTTTGAGCCGCCGCCTATAAGCGCGGCATCCGAAATGGTGTGATGCGGCTCCCTGAACGGGCGCTCGCTTATCAGGCGAGAGCCCTTAACCAGGCCGCTCGCGGAATAAATTTTGGTGGTTTCAAGTTTTTCCTCAAAACTGAGCTCGGGCAAAAGCCCGCCGAAGCGGCGCGCCAGCATGCTTTTACCTGAGCCCGGAGGCCCCACCATAATGACATTATGAAAGCCGGCAGCCGCTATCTCCAGGGCGCGTTTGGCGAAAACCTGATTTTTAACTTCAGAAAGATCTCCCGGGCAATTTTCCGCGCGCGGCGCCGTATCCGCCGAGCAGGCTTTCAGAGGGCAGGTACCGTTAACATAAGCCGCCGCTTCCTTAAGGTTCTCCGCGTGTAAACATTCAATACCCGAGGCCGCGGCCTCATGAGCGTTGCCTGCCGGCACTATAACCGTTTTTACGGCTGTTTTTTTAAGTGAAACCAGCATAGGCAGCACGCCGGCCACGGGCCGCAGGCTGCCGTCAAGCGCCAGCTCCCCTATGAACACCAGACTTTCAAGTTTTTCAAGAGCGTGCTTCTCAATTCCGCCGGAAGCCGCAAGCACTCCCAGCGCTATGGGCAGGTCAAAATGAGTGCCTGATTTTTTTAGTTCCGCCGGGGAAAGGTTCACAGTAATTCTTTTTGAGGGAAAGTCAAAACCGGAATTTCGCACGGCGGCTATCACCCTGTCTTTGGACTCTTTTACGGCGGCGTCAGGCAGCCCGACCACGGCATACGCCGGCAGCCCCGCGGCAATGTCCACCTCGGCGCTTACATCAAAGCCGTCTATGCCCCGAAGGGCGAGGGTTCGTATTTTGGCCAGCATAATTCAAGTCACAGGCTGCAAGTCTCAGGTCACAAGTCTCAAGTCACAAGTAACTGTGCCAGAAAGTCGCAGAAAAGTATTTCCTGAGTTTTCCGTATATCCAATTTACAACTTGTGACTTGTGACCTGTGTCTTGTGACTCTCACTTACTTCGCAAGGCGGCAGATATCTTTCGCTTTGGCGCCCCCGCTCGCGGCGCGCGTCAGTCTGGCTATCGAGCAATCCCCTCCCTGGCCGCAATAGCGCTCCACTTCCACCGAGCCTATATATTCTTCCCTGTGGCCAATTACCAGATTGGAACCCGGGTCGCGTATTTCAGCGCCCTGATGGAAACAATCAAGTTTCATGCCGGTCTTAATACCGGAGTCCTGCCCGGCATTCAGGTAAAGCTCAGTGCCGGAAGCGTCAGCTACCATGCACGACCAGGCTTTTTTATTGAGCTGGCTGGCTATATTATCCACAAACTGCGCTATGGAAGCCCTCAGGGCCTCACCCTCAAGAGTTTCATCATAGCCGCCTTTCGTGCCCATGCCGAGGAAACTCTTTTTTTTGGACTTTGCCTGCCCCTTTCCGGAATCGGCCATTAAAACCTGCCCGCTTTGAGTATCTATCAAACGGATATCCACGGTAACATCAGCTACCTGCTGCTTTGACTGTGTTATAAGGTAATCGGACCCCTCCGTTTTTACTCCGAACTGCGATACGGCGCCGACCACTATGGCTTCAAGCCCCATTATTTTCCCCAACTGCACCGCCGTCTGGGAGTCTACGGTTCCCTGGGCCTGGAGCTTCTGCTCCTCCATTATTTTATTCATCTTGTCGCGTTCCACAACTATAAATTTGCCGGACTTTACAAGCTCGGTTATCAGTATATCCGAGGCGGACCCTCCAAGGCGTCCCTGGCCGTAGGCGGATTTGTTTTCAAATTCCACCACTCCTATACGGCGTTTGGGCCCGGTGTATTGTGACTCAAGATGTTCTGTTTCGTTGGCGCTGACAGCCTGCTGCATTTTAACCGTTTTTGAAGGCGCGCAAGCGGCCGCGAGAATTACAAATCCGCTGAGCACCACAAGTTTATTTTTTTTCATGCTCTCCTCCAATGATTTCACGATCAGTATTCCCAATTTTACGTTTTGCATTTTTCATTTTACACTTTGAACTTTCTTCACCGCCTCGGCATCTTGTCAAAAACACGGCCCAGCGCCGCTTCAGCTTCTTTATGCAGCGGCGACTTGAAGATGCTTTCAACCA
Organism: Elusimicrobiota bacterium; assembly: GCA_003450815.1. GTDB lineage: Bacteria > Elusimicrobiota > Elusimicrobia > Elusimicrobiales > UBA9959 > UBA9634. Next base: position 8,486 of record DMES01000018.1, read on the forward strand.
GCTTTACCACAGCAGCATCAATAAAAGCTTTTTTGGCCTCTTCTTTTTTTAGATAGAACTTTATACTCTTGCCCGCTCCTGAAGCCTCAAAAAGCGTTTCCCCGCTTGAGGCTGAAACTATTTTAAGCCTCAGAACCACGGACTTGCGAACGACAAAACCCGCGTTCTGGAATGTAAAATCCTCCACATCGCCGTAACAAAGCAGGTCTGTACCAAGAATGACGCCCAAGCGTTCCGGCGAAACCGAAGGAAGCTGTCCGCCGTCCGAGATGCCTAAAACTTTTAGTTTTTCGTCGGCATCCTCAAAAGCGACTGGTGTGTATCCACGCTTTGAAAAATGCTCGCCTGAAAGCTTGCGCAGATACTCTGCGGCCGTAATATCGGTGGACATGTTATTAAAAGGCAGAACAGCCACCCTTGAGTCCGGAGCCGAGCGCAGATTTGGGGAAACAATATATGCCTCGCCGGAAACGCAGGCGCAAAGCACCGAAAAAACCGCAATAAGCAAGATGTGTCTAGGCTGAAGGCGGAAGACTGGAGGCTGAAGACTGGAAAAAAATACTTTCTTTTGTCTCATCTTCTAATCCGTCAGCCTTAAGCCCTCAGCCTATCTGTTGGCCGAAAAAACCACCTCCGCCTGAGTAGCGCTTTCAAGCTCAAGGCCAAGCTCATCCTGGCGCAGAAGAGCGCTTGCAAGTTCCTGCGGATCAGGGTTTGCGAGAGAGATAGTAAAAAGCGCTTCCCCATCAGAGTAGCTTTCAAGCCGAAGACTTTTTGCCCCAAGCTTATCCGCCTCTCCCTTAAGGATTTTAAGATTCGTAAATCCTCCCAGCTTTCTTACCCGCAATGTAAGCTCAACCGATTTTTTTACCATTCGCCCCAAATTTAATGCCGCGCTTTGGGACATAAGTTCTCCGGTAGAGTAAAGAGACTTCGCGCCGGAAGCGGCTTCGGAAGCGTCAAGGGCGTTGGCCTGGGTGGAAGCCTGAAAAAGCCGCTGTCCGGAAAGCGCATCATAAACAGACAGCTTTGCCTCTGAATTTATAGGATAAAATCCGGTGGCGAGCCCCGCGCCAGCCGGCCGTGCCTGAGCTTCGACGTAAAAAAGCAGATCAGCGCCTGAATCCCGGACAGAAACCAAAAGATCTTCAGGAGTTTTCCCCGCAGTGGAACCATCCGCCAGCCATGGATAGTTTTCAAAAATCACCGCGCTGCCCATATTCTTTTTAAAAGCAACGGCAAAATTGTCTCCAGCCCCCGGCCCCCGTTCAGTGATAACAAGCGCCGCCCTGGTTCCGGCCCGGCCTGCGGCAAGCGGGATACGACCGCGTAAATCCGCGGCTATTCTTGGAAGTTCCACATAAGCCCTTACTCTCACTTTGAAAGAACCGCCCTCTCTGGCCGCGGAGATCAATTTATACTTCCGCGTATAGAGATGCGGATTTGCGCTCAAAGCCGCAATTTCAGAGGGATCTTGCGCGAAAAGCGACACGGCCTCGGTTACCGCGCGTTTAAGGGCGTCGGCAAGTGCCGCGTTTTTTGAGGCAGCCAGGTCTTTTTCGTTAAATTCGGCCAGGCCCCAGGCCTCAACAGGCTCCACAGAATCTTTCACGGCCAGCCTTGAGGTATGGGCGCAGGAAGAGAAAGCTAACGCCAAAACGCAGAGAAAACTGAAATTTTCAAGCATTTTTCTCATATTCATCCCCGTTTTATGTAACTGCGGCAGGTATAGTCAGTCAGGCTATTAGGTAAGTAGCCTTCAGCCTTCAGCCTTCAGCCTTCAGCCTTCAGCCTTCCGCTTTCCAATCTCCCTCTTATTAGCCGGCAGGGCGAAAAAAAACTTGGCGCCCTGGCCCGATTTTGATTCCAGCCATATCTTACCACCGTGTTTTTCAATTATGGTTTTTGAGATTGAAAGACCGAGCCCAGTGCCGGATACCTGATTGGCTTTGGCCTTGCCGCGATAAAATTTCTCAAAAATCAGTTTTTGCTCAGCCTCAGGTACGCCAGGGCCATTGTCTTCCACGCCTACTACCACAACTTCTCTTTTATTACGGCCGGTAACCACTACATTGGAGCCTCTACCGGAGTATTTTATGGCGTTTAAAATCAGGTTGTCTATAACCTGTATTATCCAGCGCGGATCGCCATGAACTGATGGCAGCGCGGTATCTACGGAACTTGCAAGCGCCACGCCGCTTTCGCGGGCTTTAAGCGTCATGTTAGAAACGGAGGTTTTTATCAATTCGGCCAGGACCAGCGGCTGGAACTCCATTTCCACTTTGCTGTTGAGGCTGGAAAAGTCAAGCAGATTTGAAATAAGATGGGTAAGACGGTTAACAGACTGATCCGCAATATTCAAAAAGTTTGACTGCTCCTCATTTAAAGGACCAACCTCACCGCTTAGTATCACCGAAACAAAACCTTTTATTGTGGTAAGCGGGGTTTTAAGCTCGTGGCTGACGGTGGAAAGGAACTCGTCTTTCAGGCGGTTAAGCTGGGCCAGTTCCTCGGCCTTATGCGAAATATTGTCGTAGAGCGTAACCATTTCTATTATTATCGCGAGCTCGTCCGCGATAATAGTGAGGAACTCCAGATTATCCTGCGTGAAATAATCTATTTTGTGGCTGCCCACGCGCAATACGCCTATAACGCGCTCACCTGTGGAGATAGGCACAAGCATCAGCGAATGGATGTTCCAGAGCTTGGAGTAATTGTTTAAAACCTCCGGATCATTCTGCGCATCTGGAGAAATAAAGGCCTTGCGAGACAGGAAAGTCCGGACTGAGGCTGAAGCGTTGTTGGAAACCGATATGCTGTAGAGCGCGCGCTCCGCGTCCGGAATGCCGTAAGAGCCGGGACTGACGGTAAGCTCGCCCGTCGCTTCGTCAAAAAGCAGACAGGATACCACATCAGCCTCCGTTATTTTTGCGACTATATTCATTATGGCGGAGCAGCCGGGCTGAGCATCTTTCTCGCTGCCGGTAATCTTAGTCACAACTTCATAGAGCGCTTTCCGCTCCTTGGCGCGCTGTATCAGGCGTGAACCGGCCATATCAAGTTCTCTGACAACAGCGTTAAGCTCGGCTTTCTGATGATTGTTTTCTTTTTTTAGCGCGGATATTTTCTCTTCTATTTTAAAAACCGAATTCAGCTGCAAAGCGATGAACTGCAGGTGAGCTTCCACCAGTTCAAAATCCGTCGGCGTTCGCGCCCCGAAAACCAGCAGCCGCCGGTAGCCTCCAGGCGCCACCGGCATAAAAGGGCAGATAATAGCGGCCTGAATGTCAAAAACGGAAAGCAGTTCCGCCGGCGAGCCGGCGCCTGAAATGGAGTCAAGCCTTATGGTTTCCCCCTGACGCACACTGCTGTCAAGCGCGTCCCAGTTACAACTACTCATAAGTTTCGGTTCCACCTTGAAATTCTTAAGATAATTTATCAGCTTCCAGCCGCTCTCCTCCTTCTCAAAAACCAGCATGGAGCTGTCTGGAAAAAGCTTGTGAAGTTTGATCAGGTAGTAGTTTGTAATATCGCCGTAATATTCAAGAGAATCCGCAATATAAGTGTGTTCCAGTATTTCTTTTGAAAAACCCATGAAACCGAAGAAGGCGCGCTCATATTTTTTAAGGCGGGTCTCGGCCGGCAGCAAAAATTTAAATTTAATATGCCAGTAAGCGGCAAATCCTAAAACAGTTCCGAGAACCAGCACAAAAATCAAATAGTTCATATTTCAGGGCTCAAATGAGGTCCATGAGTGTTTTAGTGTAAACTGCTTGCGATTTAAGCCGTTCAACCGGTATCCAGGCGCCCTTGAGAAGATAGCTGTCAAGGATCTTGAATGTGACATGCTTAAACTCCACAGCCTGCGCGCCCAGGGCGGAAGATGGCTGCGGCCCCAGCACGATAACCCCATTCACTCCGTGCTCCACAGCGTAATTCCCTATCATGAAAGGAATTCCGTAAGTTTCGTCAGGATTGTAATCCTTCATAAAAACCTGCGTCCAGCCGACTCCAAGCCCCAATTCAAGCGAGCGTTCATGCATCTTATAAAGGGCGAATTTTGCCTCTTTTTCCATAGCTTTGGGATAAAAAATCCCCCACTTGAACCAGGAGCTGGATCCCGGCAGAGTCCAGCTTTTGGCTTTGGCATATTCGTCATTGGTTAAGGCGTTGTCCACATTCGCTTCTCTCATCCCAAGCAGCAGCTCAAGCAATTGGGAGTGGGACGAACTGCTGCTGGTATTGACGGTCATTTTTTCAAGTTTTTTCATGCTCTCAAGAATTTTTATTACTTCCCCAAAAGGCATGTTTTTGCGCGTAAAAATATTATTAAGCTCGTCCTCTAAAAGCTTTATCTCCATGCTCTGCAAAAGCTGATTGAGGATAAGCTTGTAAGAGGAGTCGGCGGGAAGTTTAAGGTCCACCATCCATCCCTGCGTGAACTGAAATCCCACGGTGTCTTCCAGGCCCGAGAGGGACTTGGGCGGGAAAACGGAGGTAACCATTACCTGCTTGTTCTGGGCCACGAAATCATTAAGCCACTTTGAAATATATTTTTTGTTTACGGGGGAAATCATAAGCAGGTGTATATCGTCTATGATAAGCGCTTTGACCTTTGAGAACATCTCATCCACTCTGGCTATTGTGCCATCAAGGACGGCCATTTCCACACCCTTTGACAACTTGATACCATCGGTGACAAAAATATTATTCTGGCCTATGGAGGAGGAGAGCCCATAGGAAACAGAGTGCACAAAATGAGTTTTGCCTACGCCCGGCACTCCAAAAACCAGCAGCGGATTATAAATAACTCCAGGATTCTCCACAACAGCCATGGCAGCGGCATGCGCAAAACGGTTATGAGAACCCGCCATCAATGTCTGAAAACTGTAAGTGGGAATAAGCGGCAGTTCCATGGACCAGCGCGCCTTCAGCTTTGAGGCCGGCGCCGCAGCCGGTCCAGGGACGAAGGCTGGCTTAAGGTCCTCCTTTGCAGCCTTAACGCGCTCCGATTCCTCTTTTTTAACCCTGGCAGCTTCTGAAGGCATGAAATTCACGGGCGCTACTAAACGCCCCGGGTCTGCCGCAGGGCCTGTAGCGCCATTTACACCGCCTGCTTTCCCGGCTTTGACCCCGCCACCCGCTTCAAATTGAAAATTCGCCTTCGGCACATAATCTGGCTGGGGGGCGGCAGGTCCCTTCGATCCCAGAACAGGCGGGATGGCTCCCATGTCCCAAGGCTGTTTGACCGGGGTTGGCGGCGAAGCTTTCTTTTCCGGTTTACTCGGTTCCGGCGCGGGAGCCGGCTCAATTTTCAATTTTTTCTTTGGCAGCTCAAACAGGTCGGGGGCCGCTTCTGGCGCTGCAGCGTATCCGGCAGACGGAGGCTCTGGGGCAGGGATAACGCCGGCACTAAGCTCAACCATTACCCCTTTGAGTTTAGTCATGGCCTCAATGTCAAGTTTAGCCAGGTAGATTATAAAACTAAAATCGCCGGAAGTTTTTTCCGGCCTGGAACAAAGGCCGCCCAGCTTTTTTACGATCAGGAAGATGTCTTTCATCTCCCCTTTTATCAGAAGCTTATACCGCGCTGGATTTCTATCGCTTGGCGCGGGGTAAATTTCCCATTTTTTAATCATACTAGTGTTGCGACAAATTAATTGCGCATTATAAGTTCCACTACCAGGTCAAGCGCGGAAGAGTGGGTGAAATTTTCGGCGTTCAGATGCCGGAACAGTATGCCGGACGGGGAAAAGACATTTTCCAGTTCAGAAATCTTTTCCTGTGGGATATTACCCGCGCAAACAAGTCCGGCGGCCTTGGAGTCTGAAACGCTTTGCAGCACGAAATTGGGATTAATATCCTGTTCAAGAACCTTAACGAAGGCGCGTCGCACAAACATCGGCTTGGTTTCCGATTTCAGGCAAATAGCGTCAAGCTCGAAAAGTATTGAGGCCATTAATGACTCTTCCCCCGCCCAATAGAGAAAAGCCACGTTCCTTATCCTCTCTTGTAAAACAACAGCGGGCGGTTGTGTTTCCGAAAGCGTGCCGAAGTCACGGCTTGGTGTGCGCGTTGAAACGGTATTCGCGCCGGGTTCATAAATAACCGTATGTTCATCCTCGCCGGCAGCCGCGCTTGGGGCAATTACGACCGTTTTGTCGTCTTCAGAAGATTGTTTATCGGAAACAGCGACGCTGGGTTGTCCTACTGAAAGGCCGCCGTCCGCCGGCGGAACAGCAGTATCGGCAACAGGCTCGGCGGGAGAAACGGCTGAAGCGGGCTCCAGCTCAAGACCGACGGCGCCGAGCGCAGGCTGCTCCGCACCATCAACCGCTGGCGCTACCACAAGCGTCTTGTCTTCTTCGGAAGTATTTTGATCTGAAACAGCGGAGCTGGGTAATTCTATCGACAGGCCGCCATCTACCGGCGGGACAACCGCATCGGCCACAGGCTCAGTGGAATAAACTGCCGAGACAGGCTCCAGCTCAAGGCCTCCGGAACCGGGAATATTCTGCTCCGCGCCGCCATCCGCTGGCGCTACCACAAGCGTCTTATCCTCATCGGATAGTGTAACAATTTCATCTGCGCTTTCGGCGGCCGGGGAAACAGCGGCCGATTCAAGCTCGGCCTGCCCGAAAATATTGGCTGGGGAGTCTTCTGGCACGGCGGAATCGGATAACACAAGCCCCTGGATTTCAGCTTCGACCGGATCCAGTTTCAAAGTTTCGCCCTGCGGCTCTTCTTTCTCCCCGTCGCCTGCCTCAGGCTTTTCTTCACTTAAAGGCATGGATACGACCTCCTCACCAGGAAATGTTTCAGGCTCATGCTCCATTTTTTCATCGCCGGATGAATCAGCTTTTAACTGCTCCACTCCGGTATCCGGCAGGCTGACTGCGTCCGGCGCATCCGGGGCAAGCGACTCCCCCTGTGAAATTTTAAACAGGGCATCTATATCGGGGATGCCGAAATCCATAGTTGCCCCATAGGCGGGGTTGCTCTTTTCGACCGTCCCGGCTAGAGCAACTACCGGCTCTCCGGAAACCGGATCAGGGGCTGCTTTTTCCGTATCCTGCGACATTGGATTCTCAGAGCCTGCGGCGCCAACATCTGTTTGCCCGGCCTCGTCAGACTCCAAGGGCTGAGGAGGGACAACTTCAGCCTGCTCCTCAACAACAGGTAGAGGTTGAGGCAGAGGCAGAGGCAAAGCGGATATATCATCGTTTTCTTTATTGATGCTTTTGTCTAGGCCTGCTATTTCACCATCATCTGAAATATCCGCGCTTTCCTCCGGCGTAAACTCCATGGGCGCGGGAAGTCCTATTGGTTTAGCTTCCAAATCGGCGTCTCCAAGACCGCTCTCCGGAGCTTCCGCTCCTGTTCCCTGTTCTTCCGGCAAGGGATTATTCTTTTCCTGTCCTGTTTCTTCCACTGAAAGCACATACTCGCCAGGGATCTGGGGCGCCGGCGTTTCAGGTTCCGTATCGGTTGTGGAATAGAGAAAGGCATCTGGCTTTTGCGCAGCCGGCTCATGTAATTCGGGCTTTATTCCGGCTTGATCAGGCTGCTCTGGCTCCTGCGATGAAAACGCCGATTCTTCCGCCGGCATCTCAGTCTTTTGCTGATTGGCGGAACTTTCATAGACCACCGGTTTAAGCTCCGGCATCTTTATGCCATCAAGGATTGAGGGCATGCGGTTGAGCAACCCGTTTAAATCAGAGAGAATGTCGTCTATAGACTCTTTTTTCTTGTCTTTCTCTTCCATAAATAGACTCCCCCGCCACAGCGCCCCGCCGGCTCAATAAAAGGCGGAACCCTATATAATATATTACTAAATATTACGCGAAACCCGTTTATCTCTGGCCAGAGAAATTATAGCAAGTTTTTTATGACCAAGAGGTTACTCGGACAGGCCACGGTTTACAGGGTGCAGATTGAGAAAGTAATAACCTCCAACCCTCAAACCTATTCCCCTAGACACATGTCAACTTCCCCGAAGCAATATCCTTTTTCTGCGCCTGTAATTTTTACCTTGTGCAGCCCTCCCGGTTCAAGAGGACACTCAACGGAGATATTTAAAAAGTTCTCAGCCAGGCCAAGCGCTCGGCCGACGGTATTCTTTTGGGGCAAACTGCCGGTGTGAAGCATCTCGGCAGCAGAACTAGCCCCCTCTTCCTGTACTAAAAGTGCGGAATCAGCCTGCTTTTCCAGTATAAGCATTTCAAGCTCTGCGCCTATCATTGAAACCGCAAAAACGGCCCGAAGCTGCGCATCTAACTCATGTAACACAGTTGAGCGGGCTTTTACGGTTTGTGGGCTAAGCGGCTTAAGAGATGCGGCCGCCGTGCCGGGCCGGCTTGAATAGCTGAAAATGTGCAGCCCGGAGAACCCGCAGCGCTCTATAAATTCCCTGGTGTCGTCAAAATCCTTACTGGTTTCGCTGGGATAGCCGGTTATCACATCTGTGTAAAGACCGGCGCGAGGGAAAGCCGCCCTTATAAAACCGATTTTACGCAGGTATTCGGCTGTGTCGTAGGGGCGGCGCATCTCCTTTAAAACCTTGTCGGAACCGGACTGCAGGGGCAGGTGAAAATACTGGCAGAATTTTTTTCCGCCGCGCGAAAGAATTTCAATCAGTCCTTCTGAAATCTCCATAGGTTCAAGCGATGAGAACCTCAGGCGAAACCTGCCTTCAAGGGCCAGCAGCCGCTTCATTAAACCACCCAGCTCAAGGCCGGTTTCCGGGCATTTATACATGCCAAGGCGCGTGCCGCAAAGCACTATTTCCTTAAATCCGGAAGCGATCAGACGCTTAATTTCGTTCTCTGCCGCCGCGGCGGGCTTTGAGCTCATAGAACTCCGCGCATGCGGAACCAGGCAGTAACTACATACCAGATTGCAGCCGTCCTGAAGCTTGACAAAAGCCCGCGTGCGGCCCTCAAAGCGGCTTACGGCGAAAGCGTCTGGCTTGAACGGAGCGCCGCAAAGCTCAAAAGGAATTTTTTCTTTGTCGTTATTGTTGAAAATAAGTGCGGTCGGCGCGAGTGAAAGTATTTTTTGGGGATCAAGCGTGGCCAGGCAGCCGGTAACAACAATGCGCGCTTTAGGGTTAACTTTGGCTGTTTTTTTAAGGAATTTTACAGCGTCACGGTCGGCAAATTCGGTAACGGTGCAGGAATTAATCAGCACCAGATCCGCTAAAATCAGGTCTGAAGTCGCGCTGTGCCCAAAGACGGCAAACTTTTCAAGCAGACTCTGAGTCTCCACCTGATTAACGCGGCACCCGATAGTCTTAAAATAAACTTTCACCCCCACATTTTACTATTTTCGGAAAAGCATCGGGTTCTCCCGACAGGTTCGGGGTCCTGTCCGGGGTTTGGTTCCGCAAATGCATTAGGTGCCTGGCACCTTTTTATAACATGGAGAGAGCCGGTGGGTTCCCTTTGCGCTCCAAAACAAGGGACATAATACCTATATCTCCGGAATTGTGTATTATGTCCCCGGTTTTTAAAAAGCCAACGATTTACGACTGGAGGGCCGGGAGCGGGCTTGCTCTGGAGCCGCATAGCGGATGGGAGGCTCCAACCCGCAGGGTTGGAGGGAAACCACGGGAGGGTTTCCTACGCGGCGGAAGGGCAAGCCCGCTCCCGGCCCGAACCCAATCGACCGGCACTCAAAAGGTAGCGTCTTTTGCCTAAATTTAAAGAAACGCCGTGGAATAAGCCAAAGGAACGTGACAACTGAAGGGGTGGCGGCGGGGTATATTTGCGGGGGTTTTCTGGAGGCCGACTTGACATGCAAGTCGGCTGAGGATAAGGGCGGCCGCTCTGCGGCCGACCCGGCCCCCGCAAATATACCCTGCCGACAGGCCCCCGACTGTACAACTACACGGTCCTCAACCCAAAGCTATAACCCGGCGTTACATTTTCTGTGGAGCAATTGTGAGTTGTTTATCCGAGGGTGCTCAGGAGAGCGCAGGTTCCGGCTAGGCAGGCGGTTTCGGCTCGCAGTGTGTATTTCCCAAGGCCGAGCGGCAGGGCGCCTTTCTCGGAGGCAAAATCGAGCTCGCCTCTGGTAAAGCCACCCTCCGGCCCCACAAAAAAACGGATGTCCGTTTTTCCGGCAAGCGCAAGCCCGATTTCCGCCGCGCTTTTGCCTCCCGGCATGGCCAAAACAGAGGGAATACCTTCAGAAAGCAGATCGTCAAATTTGCGCGGCTTCTCAAGCCCCGGCAGACGGCCGCGTCCGCACTGCTTTGCAGCGGCAAGAATTATATTGTTAAGGCGAGGCGATTTGCGATCCCAGTCACTGAAAAGATCGAACTGCGCCCTTGAACTTATTACCGGCTGAAAAGTTTCCACCCCCGCCTCGGTGCAATGCTCAAGCAGGCTCGCCACCGCCGTGCGTGAAACAACGGCAAAACAAAGAGTAAGTCTGAGTTTATACAAAGGGCTTTCAAGACTACCTTTGAGAGGTCCGGAAACCAGCCCGTCATCGATGCTATCAATTTCCGCCGAATGACGAAGGCCCTGCCCATCAAAAATTTCAATAAGGTCGCCTTTTTTAGCGCGGGCAACCCGTAATATGTGGTGAGACTCCTCATCTCCGGCGAAGAATCGCCCGTCCCTGATGTTTTCCCGGGGGATAAAGTATTGGGGCATATGAATATAGAGACTAGGGGATAGAGAATAGCGGTTAGGGGGAGAAGTTCTTAAATTTATGCTCGCTTTCGCTAGACGCTATCCCCTAGTCTCTATACGCTATCCTAATATTTTTTTAAAAAAACCTTTTTCCTCTTCACAGTGAGGAAGCGGCGTTTCACCGAAAGCGACAGCGAGAGCTTCAAAAAGCTCGCGCTGCTTAGGGGTAAGCTCATGCGGGATTTCAATTTTCACCCTTACAAGCAAATCCCCTCTTTTTTTAAGGCCGCCAGAGGAGGGCATGCCTCTTTCGTGCACACGCAAAACCTTGCCGTGCTGGGTACCCTGCGGAAGCCGCAATTTTACCCGACCGCCTTCTATCACAGGCACCTCAACCTCCGCGCCAAGAACCGCCTGCGCCACGCTTACCTGGCACTCGTAGATCAAATCCGAGTCCTGCCGCGTAAAATGCGTATTATGCTTGATAGTAACCTGTATATAGAGATCGCCCGAAGCCCCGTCGCGCATCCCGGCATCACCGGCGCCGGAAACCCTTAGCACAGCCCCTTCCTCAACGCCGGGCGGGATCTTTACATTCAGCGAAGCGGCTTTCTTTTTTCGGCCTGAGCCGCCGCAATCCCGGCAGGGGGAACTTACAACCTCGCCCTGGCCGCCGCAATCGGGGCAGGTCTGGCTGAATGAAAAAAAACCCTGCGCGTACTGCACACGGCCGGCGCCGCGGCAGGTGGCACATTTTTTAAGGCCGGTTTTGGGCTTGGCTCCGGTTCCGCCGCATACTTCGCAGATTTCAGTACGGTCAAAATTAACCGGAACTTTCACTCCGCTGAAAGCCTCTTCCAGAGAGATCTCTGTGCCGTATTTCAGATCCGCGCCGCGCCTCTGTCGCGGGCCGCGGCTTCTTCCCCCCTGCTCGCCGAAAAAATTATCAAAGATGTCTCCGAAAATATCCCCGAATTCCGCGTTCTGAAAGCCTCCGAACCCACCCGCTCCGCCGCGGCCGGCCTTAAGGCCTTCCGCGCCGAACTGGTCATAAATTCTGCGTTTCTCAACATCGGACAATACGGTATAGGCCTCGTTTATTTCCTTGAAAATGCCCTCTGAATCCTTATTGCCGGGGTTGCGATCCGGGTGGTGTTTAAGCGCCAGATGGCGGTAGGCGGATTTTATTTCATCCTGACCCGCGTTTCTGGCCACGCCAAGCAGTCTATAATAATCGGTTGACATAAAGACAGGGGCTAGCGGCTAGCGTATAGGGATTAGGGACAGAGTCAGAAATAAGGAACCCCTTCCCTATACGCTATACCCTCGCCCCTATACGCTATTTCTTCTCCTCCACCACTTCGGCATCTACGATATCTTCTTTCGCGCCGGTTGAGGCTTTGGCGCCTTCGGGCTCCTCACCAGCGGCGCCTTGAGACCCCGCCTGGGCTCCGGCGGCTCCCGGACCGGCTTTCGCCTGGGAAGCCTTGTATATCGCCTCGCCCAGTTTCTGCGAAACCTTTAGCGCCTCTTCCTTGGCTTTGCGCATCTTTTCAGGGTCGTCGCCTTTAATGGCTTCTTTAAGCTCGCCCACGGCGCGCTCGATGGCAAGACGCTCATCGGCGGAAATCTTGTCGCCGTGCTCCTTAAGAGCTTTTTCGGTCGAGTAAAGCACAGTGTCGGCCTCGTTTTTGGCCTCCACTTTCTCTTTGTATTTTTTATCCTGCTCCGCGAATTGCTCAGCCTGCTTCACGAACTTGTCAATGTCCGCCTTGGACAGCTTATTCGGAGCCGAGATGGTTATGTGCTGGGCCTTGCTGGTACCCAGGTCTTTAGCCGAAACCTGAAGCAGGCCGTTGGCGTCTATGTCAAAAGTAACCTCTATCTGCGGCATTCCGCGCGGCGCCGGAGGTATGCCATCCAAGTCGAACTTACCCAGAGGCACATTGTCTCCGGCCATGGCGCGCTCTCCCTGAAGCACATGTATGGTAACGGCCGGCTGGTTGTCCGCCGCGGTTGAAAACACCTGCGTCTTCTTTACCGGGATAGTGGTATTTTTATCTATCAGACGTGTCATTACGCTGCCGAGCGTTTCAATACCGAGCGAGAGCGGAGTGACGTCAAGCAGAAGTACATCTTTAACATCGCCGGTGAGCACAGCGGCCTGCACGGCCGCGCCCGAAGCTACGCATTCCATTGGGTCTATACCGTGTTCTATTTTCTTTCCCACGGAGTCCTCAACGAAACGGTGCACTATCGGCATGCGGGTAGGACCGCCCACAAATATAATGCGGTGGATGTCCGAACTTTTAAGCTTGGCGTCGGCGAAAGCGGTGTCTATGGACTTCTGGCAGCGCTTTACTATCGGCTCGACCAATGATTCAAGCTTGGCGCGTGAGAACTTCAGCGCCATATGTTTCGGGCCTGAAGCGTCGGCCGACAGGAAGGGCAAGTTAATCTCGGTTTCCATTACGGTGGAAAGCTCTATTTTAGCTTTCTCGGAAGCTTCCCGTATCCGCTGCATGGCGGTTGAGTCTTTTTTTAGATCAATGCCGGTATCTTTGCGGAATTCGTCGGTGATATAATCCACCATGGCGTTGTCCATGTCGGTGCCGCCAAGCTGCGTGTCGCCGGAAGTGGAAATAACGTCAAAAGTACCTTCCTTGCCCAGCTCCATAATGGTTACATCAAGCGTACCGCCTCCGAGGTCAAAAACCATTATCTTCTGGTCCTTGCCTTCCTTGTCTATACCGTAGGCGAGCGCGGCCGCCGTGGGCTCATTTACCAGACGCACCACCTCAAGGCCCGCTATGGTACCGGCATCCTTGGTGGCCTGACGCTGATTGTCATTGAAGTAGGCTGGCACGGTTATAACGGCTTTTTCGATCTTCTCTCCCAGGAAAGCCTCGGCGTCCTTTTTGACCTTCTGCAGAAGGTAAGCCGAAAGCTGCTGGGGCGTGAACTTTTTGCCGCCTATCGTGTATTCGTGACCGCTGCCCATTTTGCGCTTGAAGGCGGAAACGGTGCCTTCCGGATTTGCCACGGCCTGGCGGCGGGCCGGCTCGCCCACCAGCATCTGGCCGTCTTTTGTAAAAGCCACATAGGACGGAAAAGCCTTTCCGCCCAGGGTGGTGCCTTCCGCTGACGGGATGATGGTGGTTTTTCCTCCTTCCATCACCGCAGCGGCGGTATTTGAAGTTCCCAGGTCTATTCCTATTATCTTTGCCATATTATTTACCTCCAATTGGTTTTATTTTTCCTGAAATTTTGCATTTTACATTTTTCACTTTGCCTTCCCTTCTGTTTCTTCCGCCGGGAGCGGCGCTTGCTTTTTGGCTATCTTTACCCTTGCCGGCCTGAGCACCTTGTCGCCGTAATAAAAACCTTTCTGCAGCTCCTCGGTCACCAAGCCGTCGTTTGAATCGTCTCCGTCAACCACGCCGAGTATCTCGGTAGCCATCGGATCATAAGGCTTGCCGACCGGTTCCATGGGCCTGATGCCTTCCTCCTCAAAAACTTTTGAAAACTCCTTGAATATCATTTCAAGACCCTTTACGACATCCTCCAGCTGTTTCGCACCCGCGCCGTTGGACAGTTTACCCACATGCTGATGCGCCGCAAGCAACAGGTCGTAAAGCGGCAGGAACTTTAATATCGCCTCCGACTTGCCCCAGTTTATAAGAGAAGGACGCTCTTTTTCCATACGCTTACGGTAATTTTCAAAATCCGCCTTCAATTGCACAAGCTGGGAATAATAATCCGCGCCCTCCGGCGGTACGGCATTGCCCGCAGCAGCGGAGTTTTTGGGAGTCTCCGGCTTCAGTCCTTTTAGGCTGTCGCCACAGAAACACTCGCAGTTTTCAACACCGGACTGACCATTACCCTGTTCTTTCGGCGCTTCCTGCGCTTTATTTTTTTTGCTTTTGTCCATATTATTCCTCAAAGTCCATGCCTTCCCATTCGCCCAGCATATCCTCCACCATGGAACTGACATTGTCCACGATGGAAATCATGCGGGGATATTCCATACGCTTGTAGCCAAGTATCCCCACAAGCCCTATCGCCTTATTATTTACGCAGTAGGAAGAAGATACCAGGCTGAAATTCTTGAACTCCTTTACGGAATTCTCCGAGCCGATAGTGACGTCCACCAGGTGTTTGCGTTCATCAGGACCGGTTATGGCCATGGCCCGGCTCTTAATGGCGCAATCCCGCAGGCGTTCCCTGAGCATACCTGAGAATCTGTCTTTTTCCTCCAGCAGGCGGGCCACGCTGCGGATATCCTCAAAATTATCCGCTTCAATATTCTCATAAATGCGGTTGAGGCCTTCAAAATAAAGCTGGTCCTCATTCTTTGCCAGATTGGTAAAATAATCGGCGAGTTTTTTTAATAACTCATCCTGGCCGGAACCGGACGGTTTGCGCTGGAATTCCTTCCAGATAATGCCGGGGATATCGGCCACGGGCAGGTCTTTCAGACGCCTGTTGAGTTTTATTGAGAGAGATCTGAGCGCGCTTTTTTCAATAGTTTTTTCAAGAGAGAACGCCGCATGCTTCATAACGCCCGAATGCGCAAACAACACGGACAGTACGCTTTTCGGGCCCAGGCTGATAAGGTCCAGACGCTTTACGCTGTCCTGGTCCATGTCGGCTGAAACAACAAAGCCGGCCCATTTTGACATGTCGGCCAGCATTTGTGAGGTATGTTTTAAAAAACCGTCCAGCTGCTCAACGCGGCGCTCATAATCATCTTCCACGCGTTCTTTCTCAATGACGGCGAGCTTCTGCAGACGGAGGATATTGTCAACATAGGCCCGATAACCCCTGTCGGAAGGGATGCGGCCGCCGGAAGTATGGGCCTGGAAGAGATAGCCAGTTTCCTCAAGCTCTTTTAATATATTCCTTATAGTCGCGCTGGAAACATTAAAGCGCCCCTCAGACGCTATAAGCTCGGAACTTACCGGGCGGCCGGTGCTGACATAATTATACACCACCCAGTTAAGGATTTTGTCTTTGCGGTCCCGAGCCGCTTCAGGTTTTAAAACTCTCATATTTCAATCCAACGCCTTTTCAAGAGGAGAAACAAGTTATTTATTTTTAGCAATCAATATACCAGACTGCTAAAAATATTATACACCATGTTCCCTTAATTGTCAATAGGGTAGCCTGAGTGCTAATTATGCCGGGCTGACTGAAATGTGTTTCCCTAATACGGCGGAAACCCTGGAGACTCTTCCGCTGATAGGTGTTTTTTGCGGTTGGGAAAATCCCCCTATAAAGCTTACGCCTTCAGCCCTCAGCCTCCCAAGATAAGCCGCAGGGCAGCGTCCAACACACGGTCGGGAAGAAGCCATTTGATAAACAGTATCGCTTTGGCATTAAAAGGCACAACATAGCGGGCGGCCGGCCATTTTGAGCGCAGTGCTTTAAGGATTACAGCGGCAACGGCATCCGGACCGGGCGCGCATTTTTTATAACCAGCCCTGAATTTACCGGTCATTTTATCGGCAAGCCGTGCATAAGGGCCGGAACCGGAGTACCTTGAAAGATTCGCCAATGCCACACTGTCCCACTCAGTTTTTATCGGCCCCGGTTCTACAAGGATCACTTTTATACCAAAGCGGCCAACTTCAAGGCGCAATGTGTCTGAGTAAGATTCAACGGCATACTTGGTGGCGTGGTACCAGCCGCCCATCGGAGTGGAAATCTTGCCGGCTATAGAGGAGATATTGATTATTCTGCCGGAACCCTGCGCGCGCATTATCGGCAGAACCAGTTGGGTAAGGCGGCCCAAACCGAAAACATTTACATCAAACTGACGGCGGGCCTCGGACATGGGAACATCTTCCAGAGCGCCATGGGCGCCGTAGCCGGCGTTGTTAATAAGCATGTCAATACGGCCTTCGGCCTTAAACACGGTATCAACCGCATTTTTCAAAGACAGCTCATCAGTGACATCAAGCTGCAAAACTTTAGCGCCAAGAGGCTCAAGTTCCCTAAGCTTATTCATGCGCCGTGCCCCGGCATAAACCGTATAGCCTTCCTTAAGCAGCATTTCCACGGCAGCCCGTCCGATACCAGACGACGCGCCCGTCACAAGAACTATTTCAGACATGAATTATACCCTCATTGCGTTAAAAATAGATCTTTAGTTACTGTATACCGGCCGTCAAGCCAGTCTGTTATTTCACGCGCGGCCTGAGCCGTAAAATTCTCCGCCGAAGCCAGGTAAGGCGCATAAACACTTTTAAGCAGACTCTTTTCCTCAGCTGTCAGAATATCCAGCCCTTTATCCATAAAGTCCGGGAGATTTTTTTCAAGTTGTTTCGCCATAGCCTGGCAGGTCACTTTTTCAGCGGCGGAAATAAACGCATAAGCCGGATTATAGGCGCCGCCCTGTTCATAACTACTCTTAAGGGTAAGCAGCACAATTTTGGAAAGCGCGGGCTGATTCATAGGGTTAACCGAGTGAGCGGACAGCCATTCGCCAATTTCCGCCGGACGGCCGGTCATGGGCCTCAAATGCAGAAATTTGCACATTCTAGGCCCGTCATTTACCGGGTAATTATCCCAAAGAAAAGGTTTGCGCCCCAGTAATCCGGCGGCGGCGCGCAGATGCTCTTCGCTGTAAGATTTTGAACAGACCAATTCCCCCGTCCAGAAAAGACTGACTTTGGGGTCAAGGCCGCGGCCCAGCTTGCCCAGATAATCCTCCGGCATTTTGCCGAAGAGTTTTTCAAGCACGGGATCCAGTGAGTAGTAGGTGGGGCAGAGCATGAACTGTTTTGCGCCGGAGCGTACGGCTATCCAGTTTACTATCTCTATCTGACGCTCAGCCAGGTTAGGCGAATCTCCTTTCATGTCATCCATCAGTATGCCGAGTTTATCCACTCCGATGCGGTTGAAAGCGTCAATGCGGTTCTGTAAAAGGCCGCGCACTTCGTCGTTAAAGGGCGACAGATAAATTTCAAAAGGACTGAATCCCAGACCGAATTCTATACCGGCGGCGCGGCACCGGGCGGACAGACGCGCCAGATTTTCCTCAAGGTCCTTCGGAAACGGCTCGCGCCATTTCTTGCGCAGGTAGACCTCGGCTTTGGGGGCATAGATATAAAAAGAAAAACCGTGCTCTTTAAGGAATGAGGCCCACCCGGCCCGCTCCTCCCAGCTCCAGGGCTGACCGTAAAACCCCTCAATAACGCCAAGTTGGGTGTTCATCATTGTATACCTTTCATCTGCTATTTCCGCGACCCGTAGACGATAATATAAAGAGCAGCTGCCTGTTTAATGGCGCTTGGAGATAAAAGTTACCGGTGGATTATTTTGATGTTCCGCAATAACCAGCCCGTTATGGGAGACCGGACAGATTGCGGTAAAAAGGCGGCTGCCGCCTTTTTATTCTATTTTTTCGTCAGGGAAGCGATATATTTCTGCGCTTTTTTAGCTAATGGGTCTTCGGGATATTTTTCCGTGATTTTCGTGTAGTATTCCTTAGCTTTGTCAAAGTTTTTATTTTTTTCATAGGCCTCACCGGCGGCTAGAAAGACTTTAGGGGCCTGTGATGGATAATCGGACGCTATTCTGTCATACATCTTTACTTCAGCATCCAGGTCTTTCATATCCTTCCTTGCTATTTCGGCGGCCAGGTAAAGCGCATCTATGGCTTTACCATTTTTAAATTTATCCGCCAGCTTGTTTAAGACCTCCACCGCTTCCTTCGGTTGCTTAATTTCCTCACGCAGGATCCTGGCCTCGGATACGAACGCATTGTAAACCTCAGCTTTCTCCTCCGGATAAAGCGCGATTATCTTCTCGTAAACTTCCACTGCAAGCGCATACTGGCTCTGACGCTCCGAAAGCTTCGCAAGCTGCATATAAGCCGCCCAGGCTTCCCCGGTACCTGGAAAATCAGAGGTTATGTTCTGATAAACTTTTATCGCGGCGTTATAATCCTTGATATTGTTGGCCAACACATCGCCCAGCAGCTTTTTGGTTCTGAGCAGAAACCGGCTGTCCGGGTAAACACTGATCAATCTTTCGTAAGCCAGCCTGGCGGGTAAATATTCTTCCTTTTTGGAATGAAGATTACCAAGCACTAGCTGCAAGCCATCCCTCCCGGAGTACAAGGGGAACCTGCTGAAAAATTCCCGGAATTCCTCAACGGACGGCTCGTAAAGAGCTTCTCCGGCCTTGTCCGACAGTTCTTCAAGAAACAGCGCAAGCCGCTGCGCCTTATCCGCCGTCTCAGGAGTTCTCGATATCGCACCCAGCACAGCCTTCATCTTTTTATCCATCTTCTTTTCAATAGTCTCATTCAAAATCTTTCTGGCATCCAGGCTGGATTTGGAGTCCGGATATTCCCGCGTGTGTTTAAAAAGGTCCACGATCGCGGATTTATAGTCCCCCAGCCTCAGATGGAGACGGGCTTTCAAAAGCTGGGCCTCATCGGCATATTCGCTGTCTGAATAAAGCTTCAGCCAGTCGGTCAGCTGCGCAAGCACGGCGGATGCGACATTCTCGTCCTTATCTTCACCGTGTGTTTTAAGGAATTTCCACTCAACCTCCATAATACCCGCTGGCGCCGAGACTTTCGGACCGATGTTCGCCGGCTCCGACAACGGTCTTTCCTGCTGCTCGGCAGTCTCGGAAACGGACACGGACCCTTTTGCCTGTTCAGGCATTTTTGGGGATGCGGGTTCAACCCGGGCTGATACGGGCAGAGCGGCGTCACCGCCGGCAATGGGGGCGGCATTTCCCGCTATAGCCGCGTTCTGGGCCAGAGTCGGCACAATGAAGACAAAAGGGGACATCAACAGCAAAATAGAAACTTTGGACCGTATCATATTTTTTCCTCCATATAACTTCCTATCTACTATATTAGCTATTTCCGGCGGGACTTCACAAGCTGCCTGCCTGATTTCCCGACAGCTATCCGCCTATTTTCGGCGGCCTTGGTCAAATAAGGCGATATTGCAAGCGCGCGGTCATAGTCTTTGACGGCACGGTCGTAGTCCTCTTTCAAGAAATATGCGTTTCCCCTGTTTATGAAGAGCTGGACTTCGGCGGGGTTAATTGCGATGGCCGCCCCATAATCGGAGACGGCCTTGTCGTATTCTTTTATTTCCGCGAAAGTCCGCCCGCGGTTAGCCAGCGCTTTCCAGTAACCGGGACGGAGTTCAAGGCAGCGGTTGAAATCGGCAAACGCGCCGCGGAATTGTCCGGCCGCGTTGTATGCGTTGCCTCGCCCGTAATACGCCATATATTCCAATGGATATTTTTTCAGGACATCGCTCCATAAAGTCAGGCTATCCCTCCAGGCTGAAGTCCTGTAAACTGACGCAAAGCCTAAAACAAAAATATGCGCTGATATCAGAGCTGTCAACATCCATCCGAGTACTAAAGGCTGTTTGAACCGGCCCTGCCCAAGCTTTTCACCGGACAGCGGGGCCGGGTTCTCGCGGAAAAGCCCATAAAGCCATATAATAAATTCGCCGTAAAGGAAACAAAGCCCCGCCGCTGGAATGTAATTGTACCGGTCAGCCGGAGGCGAGACTATCAGGGCGGGAAATATCATCGCCACAAAAAAACCAAAACCAAAGACGGTTTCCCCTACGGCTCCGTAGCTTTTCGGCTTACCCGGGCTTGTGCCTACCTGAGTTCCGGCCCAAAGCATGACACGACGCGCATACCACGCAAGCCCCGCGAGCGATAACAGGACAAGTAAAAGAACAAAGAGACAGACGACGGAATTCACAGGCGGTTCCAGCGAAGGATAAAGCACTGAAAGGCCGGATGGCAAAATAATTTTACCCGCGTAGAACAAAGCGCTTTGACAGGCGGGAGCAGCGGCGGTGAAAAGATTCTTTTAATAACCGCGGAGATGCTGCGGAAAAAAATCATTTTGAAACATCAGGGCTTCAACCCCTTATTCACGAACGATCTTTACAATATTATACTCCAGCCAATCAAGGGAAAGCGGACTGATAATTGCGTCTGCGGGGACTGTTACAGTGCGCGCACCGGGTTTGAACAGGCGGCGCATTTCCCAGTCGCTCAGAAAAACTTTTTTTGAGAGCTCAGGAACTTTTTTTAATGCGGGCTCTCCCCCTCCCGGACACAGCCGGGAGAGGTGCAGCATTATTAGGTCTTCTACGACGCCTTTGGTTAGCATGAGAAGATAGTTAAGAGTTTTGAGTTTGGAGTTATGAGTTCTTAAGGTGCTTTACCATGGAACTCCCGACTCTTAACTCCCAACTCGCAACTATGATACTTTTACGGATATCTTTCCCATATACTTGTCCAGGTCATCGTGCGGACGCGGAATCACATGGATTGCCACAAGTTCGCCTACCTTCTGCGCGGCGGCCCCTCCTGCTTCAACAGCGGCACGCACCGCGCCCACTTCGCCCGTGCAAAGCGTGGTAACATAGCCTGAGCCTATTTTCTCATAGCCTATGAGACGCACATTGGCGGCCTTGGCCATGGCATCCGATGCCTCTATCATGCCTATGAAACCCTTTGTTTCAATCATTCCCAACGCTGGTTTCGGTTCTGACATAATTGCTCCTTATCACAAACACAGTTAAGCGTATAGCGTCTAGGGACTAGGGGCTAGGGATTAAGAAATTCTCTTATCCAATCCCTATACGCTCGCCCCTATACGCTAACCCCTAGTTTAATACTGCCCCTTCGCCGCCTGCCCGCCTGAAACTATAGCTATGCTGGCGCTGGTTCCAAGGCGGGTGGCCCCGGCCTTTATCATGGCCTCAGCTGTCTCGGCGTTTTTTATCCCGCCGGAAGCTTTAACTCCCATCTCCGGCCCCACAGTTTCACGCATTAGCGAAACATCCTCAACAGTGGCCCCGCCCGAGCCAAAGCCGGTGGAAGTTTTAACAAAATCGGCGGCGGCCTGTTTTGCCATACGGCAAGCGCGCACTTTTTCATCTTTGGTCAGATAGGAAGTTTCAATAATGACCTTTAAAACCTTGCCGCGGGTGGCTTCGCGCACAGCCTTTATATCTTCAAGCACAACATGGTCGTTGCCGGATTTGAGCGCGCCGATGTTTATTACCATGTCTATTTCTTCGGCGCCATTTGCCATGGCGTCGCGCGCTTCAATGGCTTTTACCGTGGGCGTGGTGGAACCCAGCGGGAAACCTATGACCGTGCAAACTTTAACGCAGCTGCCGCGCAGCAGCCGCGCGGACATGGCCACATAACCCGGGTTCACGCAAACCGAGGCGAACCTGTATTTGCGCGCCTCTTCGCAAAGCTTGCCTATTTCTTCCTGCGTGGCGTTGGCTTTGAGCAGGGTGTGGTCTATCATGCCTGCGATTGAAACGCTTTGGGAATCGGGGTTGCAGAAACTTACCCTGCCCACGCCCATGTCTTTTACCTGCTGGGCGCTATAGCTGTTAAGCGGGTTGCACTTTTGACAACTTGGCCCGCAGGTATTTTCTTCCAGGCGGCATTCATTTTGGAACGCCGGACATGGTTTGGCGGGCGCAGTGTTATGGACATTCCCGGCGGGGCTAACCAGCGGGTGCTGGAAAATCTTGCCGGCGGTACCTATTGGCACAGAGTCCCCTGGCATTTGCCGTAGAGCCGCCACCTGCCCTTTTTCCTTTAAAATCCTTGCCACCTCCACCGCTATCTTTTTAATGTCTTCATCGTTCATAAACCTTCCTTTACTTTATGTGCACCTTATCAACTATACCGGCCACCACGGTGCGAACCGGCGCCCTGGAATTTTTTAAAATTTTGCGGGCGGAGCCGCCTTCGTCTACTATAAGCACTGTGTCTCCAATTCCCGCGCCCTGGTTACCGTCCACGGCAAGCGTCGCCTCCCCCGTCAGTTTGTCCGGAGCTGAAAAATCCACCGCTTTCACAATAAGCATGGTGGCGTTTTTAAGCCCCGAGTGCTTACGAGTGGCCCAGACATTACCGATAACTTTAGCTATAAACATAATAAAGTTCCAAGTTGCAAGTCACATGTCACAAGTAAAATAAAACAAGGCAAATCTGTTACTCCTTGCTGCTTGTGACCTGTGTCTTGTGACTTGTGACTGACTTGCCGTCAATAATTCCAACTATTGCAGCATCCATCGGTGGCAGCGGCGTATTAACAGCCGTCTCTCCTTCCCAGTCTTCAAAGGCTACTATGGCTTCGCGAGAGGCCACGAAAAAAACGGTCTCTCCCGCGCCCGCTCCAACGGTATCTCCGGCCACCAAAGGCTCTCCGGCCGGCTGATCTGTTTCCCAGTCAAGCGGCTGTATTAAAAGCAGGGTTTTACTATCCATGCCGCAGCACTGTCTTGCGCAAAACACTCTGCCAATGACCTTGGCTTGTTTCATAAATCTAGTATTTTGATACGTCCGAATTTAAGAGGCATAGCAGTTTAGAGGCTTAGCAATTTAGCTAATACAAAGACTTTGCCTCTAAATTGCCCTACATCTTTGCATCCTTGCCTCTAGCAGCACCGCTGCTCTATCGCCGCTATTTTATCAAGGCGCTTTTGGTATTTGCCGCCTTCAAACGGGGTATTGAGCCACACCTTCAGCATTTCCTGCAGGGCCAGTTCGCCATGAGTTTTCCCGCCCAGGCACAGCACATTGCAATCCTCATGGGCCGCGGCAAAGCGCGCGGAAATAATATCATACGCGCCTACGGCGCGTATACAGGGAATTTTATTGGCCGCAAGCGGCATGGCGCCGTTAAAGCCGTCAACCAGCACGCCTTTTTCAAATTCTTTTTTTCGCACGGCGTCGCCGACCAGCATCGCTATGTCCGGAAAATCCACGGGGTCCGTTGAATAACAACCGAAATCCGTCACCTCATGCCCAAGACCCTGCAGAAATTTTTTAATTTTCTCTTTAGCCTCAAAACCAGCATGATCGGCGCCGATGACAAGTTTCATAAAATCTCCTTTACGACAGAAGGGAGAATACAGAATGCAGAATATAGAAGAGACTGTATTCCAAGACTACCTGTTATTCTGTGTTCTACATTCCACCTTCTATATTCTCTGCTTAAAATATCGCTTCACCAACATGCTCATGTGCGTTCGGTATTACGATGCGGCTGACTATCGCGTCTTCACCCACCGCTTTAACGGCGGCTGAAACCGCCGTGCGCACCGCCCCCACCGAGCCGGTAACGGTCAGGTAGCCTTTACCGCCTATACCGCGTCCGGTATTGATTTCAGCCACATGCACAAAGGCGGCCTTGGCCGCCGCGTCGGCCGCAAAAAGCGCCGGCAGCGCCTCCTTTGTTTCCACCATACCGACAGCTTCAAGCACGCCTTCGGCTTTCACCCTCTTATTTAAAGCGGCCAGAACGGCTTTATGTACGCTCCTTATTATATGCCTGGTTACCAGAAATGAGCCGGCTATGTCAGCGCCCTTTGCAAGCGCGGACTCAACTTCTCCGACCGGCCCTGAAATGATTATTATATATTTCCCTTTTGAAATAGCAAGATGAGTTTCGGGAGTGACCCCCGCCGCCTTGCACATGGCGTCAAGAGTCTCCACGCCTTTGGCTATAGAGGAGGTTTCAATAAGTCCGACAGCTATATTTGCCTGCATATAAAGGTTCTCCTTGTACGGCTAAACCGCTTAATCAGAAACATAGTTTTTCTCGGTTGTTACATTGCCCTCATCGTTAAATATTTTAAGAGCGGAAAATTTATTGCCTTCAAAAACAAATTCTTTTTCAAGTTTCCCTTCCGTTGAATACAGCTTTGCTACGCCGCTCGGACATTGACCTTGTTCTGAAAGGATATTGAGCCCGCTGTCCAGAATTATTTTGCAGAGATATTTCTTCTCTTCATAAAAGTCAAATTCGGAACCGCGCGCCAGTTTTTTTGAATTGACAGTTATAATTTTTACCGCCGGCCTTTCATCCGGCGGGGACGCTATATACCCGTCTTTATAAAAGGTTTCGGCTTTAACTTTTCCATCGGCGCCATATTCCCTAAAGTAACCGTTGGAAACGCCATTTTTGAAGTCCTGTTCAAACTGCAGCTTCCCGGTTTCGCCATATATTTTTACCGGACCGTCCAGCTTGCCTGCCACATAATACGCCTCGTTTTGAAGTATGCCGCCGGGGAAATATGTTTTAAGCGGGCCGTATTCTTTGGATTTTATCAGAGTTTTCACGGTTTTCAAAGCTCCGTCGTCATAATATTCAGAGTAAAATCCGTCGGGTAGCTTTCCGGTGCGTTTCAGCAGGCGTCCGCTTTTACCGATAAGCTCCACGGCAACAGCGTTTTTTGCGGTTTGCCGGTCACAAACCTTTGATACGGCGCCAGCGCAGACATCATCCTTGAAATATGTCCTCTGAATTTTACCCGACTTGAAGTTCACCGTTTTGAAAGTATATTTTTCATTCTCGTTAAGCCGCGCGATCATCGCCGCAATGTCATTTACCGCGGGGCCGCGCGGGACTGCCGCATCTTTCCAGGTTTTTTTAACGGTAATCTTTTCAGCCGCCGCTATCTTGCCGGTTTGAATAATCAGCACCCTGGCGTTTATTTCAACTTCCTTGTCGTTCAAATCATTTAAGGTGCCGGTCAATACCGCTTCAGCGCCGAGCAATTTTCCCATTTTCTGGGTTGAGGTTTCATCCATGGCCCCGGAGGCCTGAAGTTTCAATTCACCCGCGACTTTTTGCAGAAGGTTCCTTTCTATAACAGTTATTTTTTTGTTTTTGGCGAACAGGGTCGTCAATCTTTCCTGCACTACCGCGGAGCCATCCGACTGCCTCCCGTTTATATACGGGAATTCAAGCACGGCTATTTTAATGTTCGGATAATCCTCAATACCCTGCTGAAGCCTAAGCGCCAGTTTCACAAGCGGTTCCGAAAAAGCCGGCGCGTAAATAAACAAAAAACCGATGAAAAGGCCGAGCTTTTTTACTATGGCCGCCGCATGAATTGCTTTAAGCATAAGTAAGCGCTGAAATTTTTACTGTCTCCCTGCTTCAAGGCTATGCCAGTGACTCTGGCCTGTCGCGGGCCTATGGCGCTGTCCGCGACTGTGCCGTATCAGGGCCTATGGCTATCAAACGGCCAGCTCTTCAGAGCTTCAGCGCTTCAGAACTATGTCACGCTATCCTGAAATATCCCACTAAACTGCACTGCAGCGGCCGCGCGAAATGACCGGTTTTTGTTATGCCGTCTCCCGTGGGCGTGCCGATAGACATTGAGGCGTAACCCTCGCCAAAGCCCAGGCCGTGCAGCGTACAGGCATTTTTAACAAAAATAGAACAAGCCATGCGCCGGCCCATTTTTGTCATATTGCGCACATCAGTGGAGTACATTCCCGCCGTGTGGTGGTTTTCCCCCTCAGCGTAATAAGCCAGTTCAATTGCGGCGTCTATATCCCTCACTGAAGTTACGGGCAGCACCGGACTGAGCTGCTCCGTAAGCACATAGGGATGGTCGTTCGGCACTTCGGCCCAAAGCACGCGGATATCGTCTGAAACATCAAGGCCGATGGCTTTAGCCATCACGCTCGGGTTCTTGCCCACAAAATCGCGGTTCAGCTTCGGCTCGCGGCCGGACTCAAGTATGGCCAGCTTCGTAAGCCGGTCAATTTGTTTCGGCGAAAGCTCATAAGCCCTCTGGTCTTTTCTCATGCACTCAAAGAATAACGCCCTGGCCTTCTCGGTCACTATCACTTCTTTTTCAGCTATACAAAGAACGTTATTGTCAAAACCGCAGCCGGTTATTATCTCGCGCGCGCAGTCGGGAAAAACCGCGGTTTCATCCACCACTATAGGCGGATTACCGGGGCCGGCCGCTATGGTTTTGCAGGCCTTGCCCGCCGTCATAGCCACTTTTACAATGGCAGGCCCGCCGGTTACAATATTCATCCGCCCCAGGGGATGGGCCAACAACTCGCGAGTGCTCTCCTGCGTGGGGTTCGCCACAGTGGAAACAAGATTCGCCGGCCCGCCGGCTGACAGGATGGCTGAATTCAGAATAATTACAGCGTCCTGAACGCACTTTTTTGCCGCGGGATGAGGAGAAAACACAACTGAATTCCCGGCGGAGAGTATCCCGATGGCGTTACTTATAATGGTGGCCACCGCATTGGTGGAAGGCGTGATGGAAGCCACCACTCCGAATGGCGCATATTCCACCAAAGTCAGCCCTTTGTCCCCGGTGTAGGACAGGGACCGCAGGTCTTCAACTCCGGGAGTTTTTTTTGCCACCAGTAAATTTTTTTGTATTTTGTCAGCTATACGGCCCATGCCGGTTTCAGCCACCGCCATTTCGGCCCAGCGCCCGGCGTTTTCAATTGAAACAGCGCGCACGGCGGCTATTATTTTTTCCCTGGCCTCAAGTCCAAGCTCCTGGAAAATTATCTGCGCTTTTTCGGCCGTCCTTACGGCGGAATCAACCGTGTTAAACACAGGTCCTTCAACCGTCGGTTCAGCGCCGGAGTTACCCCCCGGCTCCAGATTTTTTACTACCTCGGCCACTATTTTTTTAAGTTCTTCTTCGCTTATGGGCATATTCAGGCGTGCATTTTATCGGTTTTCTTTGTAAATACCGTTTTCCCGTCTTTTTCAATAGTATCAACTATGGCGAAGATAGTGCAGTCAACAGGGGTACTTTCAGTTTTTGAGGTTTGACGGGCGCTTGAGCCCTGAACGATAAGCACCAGTTCCCCCTCTCCGGCGCCTACGGCGTCAACACCAACCAGCGTGTTGCCTTTTGGTTTGTCATCAAGCCCCACCGGTTGTACCATCAGCAGCTTGGTCCCCACCAGTTTGTCATCCTTACGGGTACAAACGACATTGCCTACAACTCGTGCAAATAGCATAAAACCTCCTGAAATCAGGGTAGAGGGGTTAGGGTTTAGGGTAGAGGGAAGGAGTTCCTTACTCTCTCCCTGTTTTATTTCCTCTTCACTTCGGGGCCTATCGGAAGCTTACCTTCCAGATCTGAATGAGGCTGCGGTATCACATGCACGGAAACAAGCTCTCCCACTTTCTGCGCGGCGGCGGCGCCGGAGTCGCAGGCGGCCCTGCAGGCGGCAACTTCGCCCCTGAAAAGAATGGTAACAAGACCCGAACCAATTTTTTCGTAGCCGACAATTTTCACATTGGCGGCTTTCACTGCGGCGTCAGCCGCTTCCACGCAGGCCACAAGACCTTTGGTTTCTATCATTCCGAGTGCTTCCATGTTGTTCCTCCGTTTAAAGCGCTGAAGAGCTGAAGCTCTGAAGCGCTGAAGTTCTGAGGTTTTAAAACGCCAAAGAACTTAAGTTTTTTACTCTCTGCTGCTTCAGCTCTTCAGAGCTTCAGCTCTAAACAATGTACGCCGCATCGCCGTTTTTGAGGCCGGCGGCATTGGCTTCTTCAACATCCAGATGCAATTCCAAAGCGAATTTTTCGGAAACACGGCATAGGACCCGCTCAAAAACCGCCTCACGGTCGGTACCTGCGCCGCAGAGCACGCGCACATGCCCGCCATCCGTTATTTTAAATGCCATAGCGTCACCGGGATTAAAATGTATATGCCGCTTTGAAAGGATTACTCCATTTTTTATTGTTATAGCACCCCTGGGACCTGTTATCCTGATACCGGGAGAGTTTTCAAGCTTGCCGGAATCCCTTATGGGAGGCTCTACTCCCAAGACCTTTGAGTCGCCCATTGAAACTTCCACCTGAGTATAGGGGCGATAAGGGCCTATCATGCGCACATTTTTTATCGCGCCTTTTGGCCCTTCTACGGTAACCAATTCGTTACAGGCATAAAAACCCGGCTGGCGAAGTTGGCGGCACAAAACGGGCTCGGCCTCCGCGCCGAAAAGGGCTTTAAAATCTTCTTTGGTAAAATGGACATGGCGGTTTGAAACCCCCACAGGAACAGGCTTGTCCGCCCGTTCCTGCCGTAGCTTCAGGTCTTCCACTATTTCTTTCACCAGTTTTTCGTCCATAAGTGATAGGGGTTAGGGGCGAGCGTAGAGGGATTAGGGAAGGAGTTCCTTATTTCCGCACCCTATCCCCTATGCGCTATACGCTAGCCCCTGCCGTTTTATAATGTATCACACGCAGGAATTTATCCGCCTTAAGACTTTCTCCGCCGACCAGCGCGCCGTCAATATCCGGCTGGGCCATCAGTTCGTCAACATTGTCGGCTTTGACCGAGCCGCCGTAAAGTATGCGCACGGAAAGCGCAAAATCTTTGCCGTAAATGCGCTCGGCCTGTTTGCGGACGAAGATATGCGCGTCCTGGGCCTGCTCCGGGGTGGCTGTCTTGCCGGTACCAATGGCCCATACCGGCTCGTAAGCAATAACGACTTTAGCCGCGTCAGAAACGGGGATGCCCGAAAAAGCGCCGTTCAACTGGGTTTCAAGTACACGGTAGGTTTTCTGCGACTCCCGCTCTTCAAGCGTCTCGCCTA
This sequence comes from Elusimicrobiota bacterium, assembly GCA_003450815.1. GTDB lineage: Bacteria > Elusimicrobiota > Elusimicrobia > Elusimicrobiales > UBA9959 > UBA9634. The sequence goes on from DMES01000018.1 coordinate 37,543, forward strand.
TGCAGAGCACAGGCACAAGCCCGGCCTTAATGGCGGCTTTCATCTTCTTGTTTATTATCTCGTCCGTTTCAAGAAAAATTTTGCGCCGCTCCGAATGTCCTATTATAGCGTGAGTGCAGCCCGCGTCCAAAAGCTGCGAAGGCGAAACAGCGCCGGTAAACGCCCCTTTTTCTTCCCAGCACACATCCTGCGAGGACAAAAATATCCTTGAGCCGGCTATGGCTTCTTTCACGGCGTGTAAATTGGTGAATGTGGGGGCGAGCAAAACTTCGTGTTTTAAATCCGGGTCAAGGCCTTTTTTAACGGCGGCGGCAAGCTCACGCGCCTCTTTAACGGTAAGATGCATTTTCCAGTTCCCGGCTATAAGCGGTATCCGTTTAGTAGAAGCCATATTCACATCTCCTTAAATTCAATTAAAAGTATTATACAAATCTAGTGGTTAGAGTATCACTCGGAGAGGCGGCGGCGGGTTCCCTCCACGCTCCAAGACCTGGTTTTTTGTTTTCAGGTGTAGCCTGCACAGCCGGTGGCTTGGCGCTGGTGGATGGCGTTTTCTCCAGTGCACTTGTAATGGCCGGCGCCAGGATGAAGAATAACAACGATTATGTTTTTCATTAAGAATTAGAACATTTCACGGCAGACCGCACTACCACACATGCTCGGAGTGCCGGTTGTTTTGGGTAATGCCATTTAACATCTGCGAAAGGGGGATTTGGGATTGCTTTTTGGGCTTTATCGACATTCTGCCTTTTACCACTGTTACCTCAACCACAGACCCTTGGGATAACTGAAGATCTTTGGCAAGTGCGCTGGGAATGCGTAGTGCCAGGCTGTTTCCCCATTTTTTGATAACTGTGACCATAATGCCCTACATGCCCAATTTAAGCTTATGCAGTTTAAGGTCTTTCATTGGGAAGTGTTTATGATTAAATGTAAAAAGGTCCGCGTTGTTGATGGAAGCCGCGGCGGCTATTAGCGCGTCGGCTATGTCTGTTCCGTGGCTTTTGTGGAATTGGCGCAGGTAGTGGCCGGCTTTTTCGCCGATTTCATCAGTTATCGGAACAGACATGCAGCCGGAAAACAGCGCCTCAGCATACCCGGTTTCGCCTTCCCGGATGCCGTGGTATATTTCAGCTTTGGATATGGGAGTGTAAAGTATGGCGCGCCCGGATTTACCGAGGCTGATAACTTCCTCCAGTACCCCCTCGTTGCCGCGAAGAACCTCTATAATAATATCGGAGTCAAGGAGTACGTCATGCATGCGGTTTCTTCCTTAATTGCTGCAAGCGTTGCAACCGCGCTCCTTTGCGCAGCGCTCGCACATAAGCAGCGGTATCCCCTATATCGTCCCGGTCTTTCCATATGCCGAAAGCCGCTCGCACCGAGGCTTCGAAACTTGAGGGGCCGGCGCGCAGGTATTTCCGGTCAAGCGCTGCCCGTATCAGTTCCGACATAGACTGATGTGTCTGGAAACTCATGGCGTGCAGGGCTTCCCACTGCTCCGTTGAAAGGTATATTTGCGTTCGTATCATGATGTATAGTATACATCACAATTACACTACTGTCAAGGCTACCAAAAAAACTCAGGGCAGGCTAAATCAGCTCCCTCAGAATCTCCTGGCGGGGCTGGGGGATCACTACTTTGTCCACCAGCAAGCCCTTTTTTGCCGCTACTGCGGCTCCGGCGTCCACGGCAGTCTGCACCGCTGCGACTGTACCCGTAAGCGTTACAAAAGCCTTGCCGCCCAGCGCCATGGCAATACGGATCTCAAGCAGCTTAACGGAAGCCGCTTTTACCGCCGCATCCGCTGCTTCTACAAGAGCTGACACCGAGAAGGCCTCTATGATGCCCAGGGCCTCAAGGTTTTCCACCACAGCCGTGCCTTCTATGGCGGGGAATACTTCCGGGTGAATATTGGGTATGACAAAGCTGTCCACAAGCGCGTGAGCGGCTTTATTCGCCCCGGCCTCCACCGCGGCGTTTACAGCGGCAACCGCGCCTGACACCAGAATTAGATATTTTCCCGGACATATCGTTCTGGATAACAAAAGTTTAATGTCGGATGTTTTAAGCATGGCATCCGCGGTTTCAAAACCCCTGGCCACGCTTGAAAGCTCAACGCCGCCGATTGCATTTAGCATATTAGTCCCTGATTTGTTAGCGCTGAAGTCTGAAGTGCTGAAGCGCTGAAGCAAAAAACAAAAAACTAAGCTACGATCTCAACATATTTATCGTTAACTTTAGCAACCACACCGGAAATGCTCGCGTGCACAGGGCAGCCTAATTTATTCTCCGGCGCCAGGCCCACCACCGCGCCTTTTTGCACAATTTCACCCGGTTTAACCGAGGGAACACACGGAACTCCTATGTGCTGGGTCATCAAAATTTTTACCCTTGCCGGTTTATAGTCCGCATCAAACCAGGGCGCGTCGGTATTGTAATCCGAAAGCCCCAGGCGCCGTATAAGTTTTGACATCGGCACCTTGCGGAAATCACGCGACGGGTGCGGATAGTCCGCGCGTCCCGCATTTATGGCCGATTCCCGATAATTCACTTTAATTTCCCGCAAATCCGACTTGGCAGAGGCGCAGGCAGCCATTGGGTGCAGGCCTTCAGGGCAGGAATACAGGCTGCAAAGAGAGCACTCGCAGCAGAGCAGGGCATACTGGCTGTGTAATTTGCGCTCAGGCCCCGAAAAAAGCAGGTTACGCATTACCCGATGCGGCTGAACATTGTGGCCCAGTAAATACCGCGGACAGAGTTCGGTGCAGAAAGAGCATTGGTCGCAGACGGACCTGCCTATACGCGAAACCACAGACCGGCTTTGCGCTTTTTTGGCTATAAGCGGGTGGCTGCGCGGCAAAACTATCAGCCCCCCCGACGACTTGGTTATCGGAACATTAAATTCCAGCAATACCTTGCCCATCATGGGCCCACCGTCTATGGCGGCAACCGGCTCTTTTATTTTAACTCCGCCGGCTATTTCAACGGCTTCGGAGTAGGTAATGCCGATAGGGACTTTTATGGTGCATGGTTTTTTTACCGCGCCCGTGATAGTCACCCATTTTTCTATTACAGGCGAACTTTGAGCAAGGGCAGCGTTATAAAGCGTTTCCACATTATTCACTACGCAGCCCGCCGCCAGCGGCAGGCCGCCCGGCGGAACAACGCGCCCCGTAGCCTCATAAACCAGACACTGCTCGTCGCCGGCCGGATAGTAATCGCCAAGCTTTAATACGCGGATATTTTTCCTTGAGCGGGCTATTTCTTCAAGGCGCAGAATAGTTTTTTCATGTTTTTTCTTGATGCCGACCACGCCTTCCCCGGCGCCGGTGGAACGCATCATCAGTTCAAGGCCGTCAAAAACCTTTTCAGGAAAAAGCTCAAGCAGTTTCTGGTCTTTTTTCAGCAGCGGCTCGCATTCAGCCGCGTTTACAATAACACAATCGGCGCGGCTTTGCGCTTTTATATAAGCCGGAAAACCGGCTCCCCCGGCGCCCACCACACCCGCGGCTCTAAGAACCGGGCCGAATTCGGCGGAAAAGTTGGACATTATAAATTTGAGGGGATAGAATTCAGGGTGGATGGGATAGGGTCTAAGGAGTTCCTTGATACCTCTACCCTATACCCTAGCCCTTATACCCTATCTTTCGACCATGCAGCTTTTTACTGTGTTGGCCAGGCGTTTTATGCCTTCCTCTATTTCCTCAACGGTCGGATAGGAGAAATTCAGACGTATGGTGTTTTTGCCGGAACCATCGCAGTGGAAAGCGGAACCGATCACATACGCGACATTTTCTTTTATCGCCTCCTTGAACATATCATCGGCGCTCATGCCTTCCGGCAGGCGCACCCACAGGAAAAGTCCGCCTTCCGGTTTTGTCCAGGTAACTCCGTCCGGCATATATTTTTCAAGGGCGCCTACCATGGTATCCTTTTTCAATTTATAGGTTTTTTTAATCAGCGCGGTGTGTTTTTCAAAAAGACCTGTGCGCAGGAAGTCGGCCGCTATAAGCTGGTTCAGGCTGGAAGTGCAGAGATCAAGCGACTGCTTGAGAATTTCCATCTTTTTTACTATCTGCGGATGGGCAAGTATTATACCGAGACGCAGGCCAGGCGCGAAGGTTTTTGAGAAAGTGAACAGTGAAATTATGTTGTCGGTCTTTCTTGAATTCTGATCCAGGCGGTAAAGCATATCGGGAGCCCTGCCCTCAAAACGTATCTGCCGGTAGGGAGAATCCTCTATTATGGCCACATTATATTTCTCGGAAAGCTCTATAACTTTTTTTCGCTTTTCACCGGAAAGGGTGACGCCGCTGGGATTCTGAAAGTCCGGCACCAGATAGACGAACTTATAATGCTCGTCCTGATTCTTAAGCCACTGCAGCCTCTCCTCAAGTTCAACCGTACTTACGCCGTCATCCTCAAGCGTAACCCCCACAAAATCCGCGCCATAGGACTTAAAAACCTGAAGACCGCCCATGTAGCTCGGCTTTTCCACCAGCACGGGGTCGGAGGCATCTATAAAAAGGCGGCCGACCAGATCCAGCGCCTGCTGTGAAGCCGTGGTGACTATAAGATTTTCAGGCTTGGCAGTTATTCCCTCGTGCTTTTTCAGGAATTTAATAAATTCTTCTTTTAATTCCGGCAGACCGTCGGTGGGGCCGTATTGCAGCGCCACCCTGCCTTTTTTCGCCATTATTTCTTTGACGGATTCGGCCACGAAATCGTACGGGAAAAGCTGAGGATCCGGCAGGCCGCCGGCAAAAGATATTACTCCCGGCTTGTTAGTTAGTTTAAGCAGTTCTCTTATTACGGATGCCTTGGTGCGCCGGGGCGCGGTTGCGATATTTTTTGCTATGTCTATCATAGGGATCCTCCGTAAAACTATCGTTTAGAGCTTCATCTCGTTATAATTTACTCAATTACAATTTATTATTCAAGAAAAAAGATTTTCAAGACTTATCTGGCCAAACCAGCCCCATTCATGGCGGACGAAAAATAGTTAAAATTCTCGCTGTAATATTCAGCCTTATCGGAGTCTTTTTCAAGCCCGGCTTTTTTAGAATACCAGACGGCGGCTTTGGGATAATTTTTTTCACGCAAGGCCAAAAGGCGGGTAGGGAAGGGCCGCGATGTTTTAAGGCAGGCCTTTTCAACAGCCTTTAAATGCTGGCTGAGTATTTCCAAAGACATATTTTTGGCGCGGTCGCGGATAAAATCCGCCGCCTCAAGTATAGCAAGCGCACCCTTGGTTTTCAGGGACAGCTGTTCGTCCAGCGGCAAGCCGGATTTAACCGCGTTTTCATCGGCCACCGCAAGGCAATCCAGGGCAAGCGGGTAATTTTTGACCTCAAGCGCGGCCGAACCGATGAAAAGAAGCGCTTCCGCGCTGAAAGGCGGCCATCGTTTCAGATAAAAATCCTCCAGATACCGGCTATAGGCGGCTTTCTCAAGCTGCAACAGCGCGAGCGCCGCTGTTTCACCGATATAATCCCCCAGACGCCCGGAAGCATACGAAAGGATTTTTGCGTCCTGCACACTGTTTTTTTTATATATTTCAGCCTCCTCAAAGCCAAGATAGCCGCCCACTTCATCTTCGTATTTCTTCCGGATCCTCTCACGATAAGCCGCGGGGTCCAGAGACAGCGTAAGGTAGCTGCCCAGGGCATTCTCGGTGTAGAGGTCGTAATAAGCCCCGCTTATTACAGCCTTAAGCAGCTTTGGCGAGCGTTTCATTTTTTCATGAGTATACAAATCTTCTGTGAAATAGGCCTCATATTCAAATTCAAGCGGGATGGCCGAGACGGCCCCCTCCGATCCCGAAGCCACAGCCAGGGTGGCATCGGTTTGGCCGCTAATAACAGGTAAAGATATGGAAAAGGTAGAGATGAAGTTAGGACTAGGAGCCGCATTCACTTTACCTGTGCCTTTACCTTTAATGGCCGTTTCCCTGGCGCTGTCCGCGGTTGAAACGCTATACTCGGGATAAAGATAGCTTTGCAGGGCGTGCACCAGTTCATGCAGATAAACGGAATCGGCGCGTTTTACAAACTCGGCGCGGGCTTTAGAACTTTTAAGCATTATTTCAATCATTTCACGGTCTTTATAACCCTTCGCTCGGACTCCGAAAAATCCAGCAATAAACCTGGAATTGAAATAGATGGCGTTTTCCTGGCATGAAAAATAGGCGAGCCATGGCCCGTTATCACTACGCAGAAGCACCCGGCGCTGAGAATTTTTAATCCCTGCGCTCGCAAGCCTTGCATAAATTTCAACGCCGTGTGGCAAGGTCTTTATGGTTTTCTCGAAATCCACGGCCAAAGCCGCCCCCAGCCGTTCATCATAACGGTAAGCTCGCGCCGTACCAGAGAGAGGCAGAAAAAAGATAAAAAACAATAGGCCCCGCATAAGCCTATATTACAATACTTGCCCCGCGCTTTTGGATATATATTGAAGCCAAAAGGGCGGGGCTTGCGTGGAAAATTTGACAAGCGCCCCCGCAATGTATAAGAATTAAAGAAACGGTATTTCCCGTATTTATTTTCTGGGAGGACACAATGTCTGAGAACAGAACCGGCGAGGTAGTAAGCGCGTTTTTACTGGGCGGAATTATAGGCGCGGCACTGGGCATACTTTTTGCCCCGGCCTCCGGAGCAGAAACCCGCGAAAAGGTTTGTGATTGGATGGACGAAACCAAAGAGAAAGCCAAAGAGAAAATGGCAAAATTGGAAGAAGAAATAAAACGCCGCAAGGAACAGCTGCTCAAGCACCAGAACTAATCTAAAAAATCCGCCCGCCGGACTAACGGTCGGATTTTTTAGATTCATGTTAATGCCCCCAATCCGCTTCAAATCCTAGATTTGAAGCGGATTGGGGGTTGATTTTACCGGGTCGACAGGAGTATCCGTGTGAGAGGCACCGTGTGGATCGGACAGCCGGCCGCGGTTTTCGGATTTTTCATTCCGTCGCGCGGAGCACGTCGGTGGCAGGATCTTCGGTTTTTCCGAAAGCCCAGCCGAGAGCGAAGGTGCATACCGTACCAAGCACTATCATCCAGCTCCACCCTAAGGCCAGACGGCCTGTTTCCGAGAGGTAAAGCGCCAACCCCGCCAGCCCCGCGCTGATAAACATGGCGGCCACATTACCCAGATTCGCGCGCCTTTTGGTCAGCAAGCCAAGTAAAAACACACCAAGCAAACTGCCGGCGGTAACTCCGTTAACCTTGTAGGCAAGCCATAGCATTCCTTCGGTTTTACGGCAGTAATAAGCGATACCCGCCAGTATCAGGCCAAAAGCCAGCACGCTCAGGCGCGAAACCAGCAGATAATGCTTTTCATCACCGTCTTTATTAAGCAAAGGACGGTAGATATCCGTTACAAAAGACGAGCTCAAAGAGCTTAGCGGAGAGTCAATACTTGCAAGTATTACCGCGGTCAGAACCAGGCCTTTAAGGCCCTGCGGCAAAACATGCACCGTGAAATGCGAAAGGATCTTGTCGGAATTATCCGGAAGCAGAAGGCCCGGGTTCTGACTGTAAAACACAAAAAGGAGAGTTCCCACCGAGAGATAGATAATAAGCAGCGGTATGGTGGCGAATATAGTGGCTATTATAGTCCGCTGGCTGCCCTCTCTTGTTTCCAGAGTAAGCAGGCGCTGCATCAGTTCCTGATCGGTTCCGAAAGACGCCATGGAGCCGAAAATGCCGTTCAGGATGGCTATCCAAAGCACATTGGGGTCCTTCGCGCTCCAGCCAAGGTTCAAAAGCGAGAGCTTGCCGGCTTCGCCCGCCGTTTTAAATATTTCCCCGAAACCGCCGTGTATGTGGGCAAAAAGATAAAGCAGCACCGCTCCGCCTGCCAGATAAAAACTCATAGCTTCAAAAGCGCCGGTCCAGATAACGGCCCGTATACCGCCAAAACCTATAAACACCACGCTTATCGTAGTAAAGAAGGCAAGCGTCCAGGAAAGCTGCCAGCCCATGATAACCGAAACCGCGAGCGACGCCGCGTAAAGCCTGAGCCCGGAGGCGAAGAGCCTGGTGACAAAAAAGAAAAAAGAGCCGGCATACTGGGTTTGCGGGCCAAAGCGGTGTTTAAGAAATTCATAAATGGTGGTGCAGTTATATTTGTAAAACGCGGGGATGAACAGGTAGGCGATAATTATACGCGCCGCAGCGGAACCGATAAAGAACTGCAGATATTGCCAGTTCTCCTTAAACCCCGTGGCCGGAACCCCTACTATGGTCATGGCGCTTATTTCCGTGGCCACAAAAGAGAGCGTAGCGGCCCATATCGGTATCCTGCGCCTGCCCAGGAAGAAATCCTGCGTGTCGGTTTCACCCCTGCCCTTGAAATAGGAAATAAACAGCAGAACCGCCACCGCGACGGCCACCAGCGAGTAATCAGCCCAGCCCAGGCCGGTTACTTTGTCAAGCGTTGAAAGTTCTTCCATCTTTTTCAGCTTTTTTTATTTTGCGCCATTGAACCAGCACCTGGGCGGAAGTGGCAAGTTTTTTTCCGCCGAAAACATGAGGGTGCCTTCGCACCAGTTTGGCGTTGACGGTGCGTATCACATCAGAAAGCTTGAAGCGCCCCGCCCTCTCGGCAAGAGCGCTGTGAAAGACCACCTGCAATAAAACATCGCCCAGCTCTTCCTTAAGATTTTCCCAGTCGTTCTTTTTAACCGCCTGGGTGACTTCACGCGCTTCCTCATGGAGATATTTTAAGAGCGTACGGTGAGTCTGTTTGCGGTCCCAGGGACAGCCCCCCGGCGCCAGCAGTGCGTCCATTATTCGCGCAAGCGCGCGCAAGCTTGAGCTGTCTGCTAAATTTCCGGCCCTATGTTTTTCTTTCATTTGAGTCCTTAAAAGTATATAATTTTATTATCGGTTTGCAAAAAAAGCGGCCATTTGGGAATCTGTCCGGAATAGGGCTTTCATAGCGAAATTGCTCATGCCGGTCGGTTTCCTATAGCCGCGGAGGGTGTATGATCGAAGCGGCGAAGAAATCTGAAAAAGGCCTATACCCGGTGCTGGACAAAGGCTTTGTGAAACTGGTGGATTTCATGGGAGGCGACCAGCGGGCTGTACAGTCCGCAAGAGTCACTTTCGGCTCGGAGAGCAAGGGAGAGGAAAAAGACAAAAGGCTTATAGAATATCTGCTGGCTCATGACCACCACACCCCGTTTGAGCACTGCGTTTTCCAATTCCATATTAAGTGTCCCATTTTCGTAGCCAGGCAGTGGATGCGGCACCGCATGGCCTCTTATAATGAGGTCAGCGCGCGATATACCGAGGTGGCAGAGGAATTTTACACACCCAAAGCTTTCCGCGCGCAGGACAGAATAAATAGGCAGGGCTCTACAGCAGGACCGGAGCTTAACCAGCAAAAAATGCTGGCCATTTACGAAGCCAGCGTGAAAGCCTCTTACCAGGCTTACAAGAAACTGCTTGAGGCCGGAGCGGCCAGGGAAATGGCCCGCATGTCCCTGCCGGTCTCGCAATACACCCAGTTCTACTGGAGCGTTAACGCGCGCAGCCTGCTTAATTTCCTGTCGCTCCGGATGGATTCGCACGCCCAATCGGAGATAAGGGATTACGCCAACGCCATTTCAGAAATTTTCAGGGATAAAATGCCCTGGACCTGGGAGGCTTTTTTAAAACTCCATGCGAAATCCACCAGTTAAGCTTATACTAACCGCGCTCTGCCTAGCTTTTACGCGCCCGACACAAGCTCAATCTCCGGATAAGGCTCCCGACGGCTCTCCTGCGGTTCCCCCCACTCAAATAATGGTGGGGGACATTGAACATGAAATAAAAAGAAGCGATATTGAAATTTACACGAAAGTGACCGGCATTTCCACTGCGCAAGACACTTATGAGGTGTTCGCCCCCTTTGACGGCCGGGTGGAGGATACAATGCCGGATATATTCGACTTTGTAACTCCGGAAAGACCGGTTCTTCGCCTTATTACCACGGAAATGGCCGCGCTTCTTGACGCAACCACCCCTGAGGAACGAAAGCAGACCGAAAGGCGCTGGCAGGATGTGTATAAATATTATGACATCAAGCCGGAGAGCCAGGGGATAATCACCAACATTTATGTTCAGCCGAAAATAAAAGTTAACAAAGGCGACCGCCTTTTTACCGTAGCCCGTAAGGTAATGATCATCGGCAAAAACACAGAACCGCTTTATTCCCGGTTGGCGCCCGGCATGACGGCTGAAATGATCTACGCCAGAGACAACGCCTTTAAACTTAGCACCACGCTTGCCAATTTTATGCCCGTACAAGGCACCCCTCTTTACAACCATGTCTGGCTGGAGACGAAGGACCTGCGCTCCGGTATAAAAATAGGACAGCGTTTTAACGGCTACCTGTTCGTGGGCAGGAGCGAAAATACCCACTTGGTACCCAGTAACGCGCTGATAGACAGAAATGGCCATAAGTATCTTATACTGGAGGTGGAAACCGGGCTGGCCACCGCTGAGGAAATAGAAATTCTTAAAAGCGGCACACATTATATAATTCCGGAACGAATCAATGGAAAAGATCAAAAAGCAAAATAATATTTATTCAAACTTCATGTTCGTCAAGCTGGACCCCGCTTTCCGGCGCCTTATTTCAAATGAAAAAATAGCCGCCAAGCAGGAATTTGAAAACATGGTGGCCGCGTGCCAGGAAAAGCTTTTTTTGCGCACCTACATGATCACCGGCCTGCGCGCCGACTCCGACATCCTCTTCTGGCGCATGTCCGACGACCTGGAATTTCTCCAGGAGAACTGCGCGCGCACATTCGCCACAGGGGCCGGGAAGTATTTTTTAAACATCCACTCTTTCCTGGGCGTGCACCAGTCTCCCGAACAATCAACGCCTAAAAAAGATCTGGAATTCGGCTTTCTGCCCATAGAGTCTTTCGGCCTTTATAAATTCATGCTCATCCACCCGGTGGTCAAGTCCCATGTCTGGTACGAGCTCTCGGAAGAAGAGCGCAACACCATGCTCGCTGAGCGGAACTGCGTGGTGGCCCGTTACCGGGAAATACGGGAGAATTTTTTTACTTCGTACGGCCTGGACGAGCAGGAAATGATAGTGGCGCGCGAAGCCCGGCACTTGGACGAGCTGATAAACGTCACCAGGGAACTGCGCGAACTGCGCATAAAAAACTATACGGCCTCCGACAAGCCGGTGTTTTTATGCGTGGGCCGCGACCTGAGGGAAATCCTTGACGCAATATCGTAAGCGCTGAAGTTCTGAAGAACTGAAGCGCTGAAGGCAACCGTGGAAAGGTTTAAACACAGGCTGTTTATGCTTCTACTTCAGTTCTTCAGAGCTTCAGCTCTTCAGCGCTAACAAATGGAGAAACGATGAAAACCATTGGCATGATAATGGCCGGCGGAAAGGGCGAAAGGCTTTATCCGCTCACGAAAGAAAGATCAAAACCCGCTGTGCCTTTCGGCGGCAAATATCGCATTATAGACTTTGTGTTGTCAAACTTCATAAACTCCGGAATTTTTTCAAACTATGTGCTGGTGCAATACCTGTCGCAGTCGCTGATAGAATATTTACGCTCAAGCTGGAGCAGCGGCGGAATAACCAAGGACCACTTTGTCACCGTGGTCCCACCGCAGATGCGTCTTGGCGAGATGTGGTACAGGGGTACGGCTGACGCCGTAAAGCAGAACCTCAACCTGATACACGATTACGCCCCGGACCTGGTCGCGGTATTCGGCGCGGACCATATCTACCGCATGGATATCAGCCAGATGATAGCCTTTCACCTGGAAAATAAGGCCGATGTAACGGTATCGGCGCTTAGCGTGCCACTCAGACAGGCCTCACGCTTCGGCACCGTGCTGGTGGACGCCAAAGGCAGAGTAAACGGCTTTGAGGAAAAGCCAAAAAACCCAAAACCCATACCCGGAAACCCGAATTCCGCCTTCGCCTCAATGGGTAATTATATTTTTTCCTACGAAGCGCTGGTTAAAATTCTGCATGAAGAATCCGGCGAAACGGTCGCTCTTGATTTCGGCAAGACCATATTGCCCTCGCTGCATAAACGATACCGCGTGTTCGCCTATAATTTTGACTCCCAAAAACTGGCCGGCATGAAACCCTACGAGGAAAAAAGCTATTGGCGCGATGTGGGAACCCTGGACTCTTTCTGGCAGGCGCATATGGACCTGCTTGGCCCAAAACCCAAGCTTGACCTGCACAACAAGCACTGGCCCATACACTCCTCGCAATACAATTCCGCCCCGGCGAAGGTTCTAGAGTCGCACCTGCAGGACTGCATGATTTCGGACGGCTGCATTATAAACCAGTCCTCGCTCAAGCGCTGTATACTGTCAAACGAGGTGGTAGTGCACGAAAAATGCCAGCTTGAAGACTGCATTATAATGGACGCCTGTGAGATAAAAGCCGGCTCCCGCCTGAAAAAAGTCATAATTGACCGCTACAACTCGCTGGAAGCAAAAACGGTAATCGGCTACAATCAGGACCAAGACGCACAGAACTACTACATAGACCCCGACGGCATTGTGGTAATACCGCGCGGCATTTCAAAATGGCAGTGGTAGATTGCAGGATACAGGTCACAGGACACAAGTCACAAGACACAAGTAAGAATATCAAAAAGTTCACATCCGCCCTAACCTTTCAAGAAACAGGCAATGCCGATAGAATTATTTTTTAAAACAGCTACGCCGGTTGGCGTAAAACGCGCCGCGAAGCTTTTTAAAAAGGCAGTGAGCAAAGCCCTCGGGCCCAAACTCTCAAAACGCGGCATATGCCTGATTTTCACCGGCAACTCAGAAATAAAAAAATTGAATAATAAGTTCCTCGGCAGGAATCGCGTAACGGATGTCATCGCTTTCAACTACCCACCACAGCCCGGATTAAAATTTGAGCCGGTTCTTGGCGACATTTATGTGTGCCTGCCCCAGGCTGCCGGGCAGGCGCGGGACATGGGCCACTCGCTTTTGACAGAACTGCTGATACTATCCGTACACGGAGCGCTGCACCTTGCCGGGATGGATGATGCCACACCCGCGCTGCGCCGCCGCATGAACCTGAAAACCACCGCCATACTTAACCTGAAATCCCCAGTTGAC
>DMES01000060.1 GCA_003450815.1 Elusimicrobiota bacterium
TTCATTTTAAACTGGACAGTACATGTCACGAGATAGGGCCAAGACTGCTTTGCCGTGATTAAAACAACCAATACTCTCTGAGCATATCATCTTTCCAGCTTTTCTATATTTAAATGAAATGTCTCCGCTAAGACGATCAATTGTCTTTCCATCATCACTGAGTATGTATTTGCCGGAGTATGTTCGTTTAATGTCTTGTAAGTATCGTATTAAGTGCTTGCTTTTTTCCCATTTTCTCGTTCTATAAGCCAGTATTTCAAATGCAGGAATCCCTGCAGCTTCTTGCGCTGAAAGGGGTCCATTGTCTTCTTTTATATCCCTAACCCCCACCCGAACAGTATAGAACTCATCGGTTTTAGATATAACTAACCCAATTGCCGTCTGATCTGTTGTATCTTTATCACTAACCTCTTGACCACTTTGATCAATAAATAGTTTCCACTGACCTATATAATCATCCGCGTGGGCGCTATTACATAATAATGTTAAGACACCTACCAGTAAACTTAAAGAATATTTTTTCATAGTCTCCTTGACCTTCCCCCGAAAACCAGAGTGTTGCGGTTCAGACCTTACTGGACACTTTTCCGGTCTCCCCTATAACCTAGCCCCAATTATAGCATTCCATCCTGGGCCGTTCTTTCGTGAAATACAGGCCTTTTGCTGGGCGTCAGCCAGCAATACGCCTATTCGGGCGAAGTACGGCCCTGATTCACTGGAAAGTGATCGGTTGAGAATGGTGATCGGATTGGTGATCGCTTCTAGGTCTGTCTAGCGACTTCCCCTGATTCCTCAGGATAATAAAAAAGCACGACTCTCGTCATGCTGATGTGTAAAGTTGCAACCAGTGTTGACCCTCTAGTTGCAACGGGAATTACCCAACCCTTGCCCAATGAAAACAATAGTCAGACTCACGTGCAACTACTGTGTTAAAGCTGCCTGCAACTTTACACGCTAACCCTCTGACGCATTTGCCGCGGCAGCTACCTGGCGCCGCAGCGGAACCCGATGAACGAGGGCGCGTAGGATGTGGCGTTAGCCGACATGTAGGCAAACACCCCGGCGCTCACGCCGTCGGCCCAGTAGCCGTCCCTGTATGCCGCGTCGGTTGTTGCGCCGCCGTAGTACTGACCCACACCATTAGCGCTGGTATAGCCGGAGTTGGAAGGACCAAGAATCGGCCGCTCCTGACTTAGGTTAGGGGCTGCCGTTCTATCCCAATCGTAGAAACCGTTGACATCAAAAGTAACTCCGCCCGGAGTCCCCTGAGTCCCGCCCGCGCCAGCGCCATAGATCCATTCCGCCACATTCCCGGACCAGTCCCAAAGTTCCGCCGCGTTGGAAAGGACAAGCTTTGCTTTTTCATCTCTGCCGGTACCAGACTCTGGGTTTGCGCCGTCATAACCCGCGCTGTCGAGCAGACCGACATTTCCGCGCTTCAAACCACCGCCGGCCGCCACCAGGCTGCCGACCGAGCCATTAGCCCAGTTAGCGGTTTGTGCTTCGATATTTCTGCTGATAGTCTGCGCTTCAGCGATAGTAAGCAGATGATAACCTGACCCTAGGGCGGAACAGGCCACTATCGAATTTGCCAGGGTAATGGTTACCCAGGGGGCTGCAGCCGCCTGGGAAGTTGCCACACTGCCTACACCCTTAACCTCATATTTCATGACATAAAAATCAGAGGTTCCCAGCGTTGCGCTGCCCGGGACCAGCACCCATTCGCCGCCGGCTCCCGGAGAGGTCAGGGCGGAGGCCGTGGAAGATTGTACCGAGCAGTTGCCCGCGGCGTCACAAGCGCTGACCGTATAAGTGGAAACGGTAAGTTCCGTGAGCCCGGTATTACTGTAGGTCGTGCCGGCTTGCGTGACCAGGGGAGAAGCCCCGCCGTTGCGGTATACTTTATAAGCGGTTACCCCGGTATTGTCGGAAGAAGGGGCCCAACTTAGGTTGATCTGGGAACTGCTTACGGCCACTGCCGTGAGGCTGGCCGGTACTGTAGGCGCCAGCGAGTCCGGAGTAGCGCAGCGGAACCCATAAGCGCCGCCTGTGGCAGTCGGGCCGCTAAATGAGTTGTAATAGTACATTCCCGCATCTGCCACA
Organism: Elusimicrobiota bacterium; assembly: GCA_003450815.1. Lineage (GTDB taxonomy): Bacteria > Elusimicrobiota > Elusimicrobia > Elusimicrobiales > UBA9959 > UBA9634. The sequence goes on from DMES01000060.1 coordinate 2,104, forward strand.
TGAACGTAAGAACCGCCACGGTTAATCGCTTTATCGGCAGTTCCGGCCGCATAACTCCCCATTCCATGAGTGCCGATCCAGCTGCTGTTAGACGGGCCAAGAATTGGCCGCTCCTGGCTTAGATCAGGGGCGCCGCTATTCCATTCATAGTAGCCGCCGGTATTGAAAGCTACTCCTCCGGGAGTGCCCTGTGTGCCGTTAGCGCCTGCCCCGTAGATCCATTCAGACACGTTGCCCGACCAGTCCCAGATTTCACCGCCGTTGGAAAGAACATGCTTTGCTTTTTCATCTCTTCCTGTCCCTGAGTCCAGGGCGCCTAAGTTATAGCTTGCACTGTCGACCACGCCGACATTACCGCGCTTCAAGCCGCCGCTGCCGGCGATCAGGCTGCCGATAGTACCGTCGGCCCAATTGGCCGCCTGCGCCTCGATATTTCTATTTATAGTCTGCGCTTCCGCTATGGTAACCAGGTGATAGCCCGCCCCGAGCGCGACACAGGCCCCGGTAGATGCTTCATGGCTTATATTAATCCACGGTGTTAAGGCCGCCTGGGAGGTGGCTACTCCGCCCACGTTCTTTGCCTCATATTTCATGACATAAAAATCAGAGGTTCCCAGCGTTGCGCTGCCGGGGACAAGCACCCATTCGCCACCGGCGCCGGGATGTGTTGTATCGGAGGAAGCGGAAGTCTGTGCCGAGCAGTTGCCCGCGGCGTCACAAGCGCTGACCGTATAGGAATACCCGGTAGAGCCGGTGAGCCCGGTGTTATTGTATGCCGTACCAGCAGCTGTAGTTATGGGCGTGCCGCCGCCGTCGCGGTATATTTTGTAGCCCGTTACCCCAACGTTGTCGGTGGAAGCGGTCCAGGCGAGATTGATCTGGCTGCTGCTTACAGCTACGGCGGTGAGGCTGGTTGGTACGGTAGGGGCCTGGCTATCCAGGACTAAGGCCGCCTTTCTAAGCGCCACTTTCTCATCAACTTTGGCGACCACTTTTTTGGTCGCTTTGATGAGGCCAAAGTTTAAGCCGGCATAAACCGCGGCCGGGATCACAAGAAGAAGGGTAACGCTGATAATAAATTTTCTCATAATGGTTTGTCAGATTACTATTTAAAATGCCAGTAAATCCCCAGATTCAGCACATACTCCAGCTGGCTTGCTGATTCCAGAAAGTCATTGTCGGTCAGGTCTATATACATGGGTCCGAAGTCCATCAAGAGGCTAATCTGTTTGGTCAGGAACAGTTCGCCGCCGACGAAAGCCCCGCCGGCAAGCCCGGAGCCTTTGCTCACATCGCTTTTGTAGGTTATATAATCCGCCTCTAGCCCGAAGAATAGCCGCGTATTCGAGGCCTGTGTTAAATAGCGGTAATATCGCGGGCCGACGGCAAAGATCCCGGAACCGGATTGCGCTTTCAACTCCCACGCGCTTTTACTTCCGGCCATATATTTCAGCGCCGCGCCCGGATAGACCGCCCCTAGCGCCCAATTTCCCGTCGCCGGCTGACTTTTCACTTTAAGCTCATCAGCAGCCAAAAGCAGTCCCTCCCCGCTTAATAACAAAAAGCAGAGGACTGTAGAGAACATAATTAGTCGCTTTAAATACGGATACGAACGACTGACAGCATTAATACAAAAAGTAATCATTCTCCTCCTAAAGTATACTGGGCATTAAAAAGCAACTTTTAAAGAATACTATCAAATTATCTGCCTAACAATAAATGCTGGTGAAATCAAAAAGCTTGACCGGCTGGTGGGCATGTATCTGGATTTTGCCGAGGAGCGCGCTGAGGAAGGCATACCGCACTATATGAAAGACTGGCGCGCCCTGCTTATTCAGTTTTTGAAATTTAATCGCAAACAGCTTTTAACCGGCTCCGGGAAGGTAAAGAAAGAGGTTACCGGTGCTTTTGCTCAAAAATAATAGGGAAAAAGCCTTTAACAACCCGGACTGCCGGCGGAGTGTCCTACTCGGCGCGCAACGCGTCGGCGGGCTTTAACCCGGCGGCCACCCAGGCGGGGTAGATGGCGAAAGCAAAAGCGGTAAAAGCGGCTATAAAAACCGCCACCAGCGGCATCCAGACTTTAATAGGACTGCCGCCCATTCCAAGCATGACCTTTATAGGCACGCCCCACAAATACCCAAGGGCCGAACCCAGCACTCCCCCGATGAGCCCCAACATCACTGCTTCAACGATAAACTGCAGCATTATATCCCGGCGGCTGGCGCCTATGGCCCGACGGATGCCAATCTCCCTGGTGCGCGCGAACACCGTGGCCAGCGTAACATTCATTATGCCTATGCCGCCGGCGAGGAAGGCCAGCATTCCCAGCGAAATGGTGACCAGGGCTGATTTTATGCTGGCGGCTATTCTCTCGCGGATGATCTCCAGCTGGTTCTCAACGATGAAGAAATCACCGTCGCCGAAGCGTATCTTGAGGAAATTGTTTATCTTCCTCAGCGACTCATCAAAATTCTGCTCGCTGCCGGTGTCTATGTTTATATCCAGTGACTGCTGGCCTATAAAATTGTAATGGACCAGTGTGGTGACCGGCGCCAGTACTTTATACTCCTGGGAACGGGCCGTGATCGTGTCCGGGCGCTTTGAATACGGGAGCTCCTCTAGTATACCGATCACTGTGAAAGTAAAGCCGTCTATATTTACTGTCTTGCCAAGCATGTCGTTATGGGCCACAAGCATATCAAAGCCGCCGGTAAAATTATATTTCTTCATCACGCTCTTATTGAAATTGTTGCCGGGCGGAGGGGCCGCTTTTTTAACCAATACGCAGACCCGAAGTTTATTTTCCACATCGTACCAGTCCAAGAAGCGGCCCTTGAGCGTATAGATGAAATCCCTCTTTACCCATTCCGGGGTCACACCCATGATGCTTGTGGTCAGACGGTGCTCGCCGTAGACCAGGACATTTCGCCAATCGCGGCCTTCCGGGGAAACCATGTACAGCTCCGGCATCTTCTCCCGCAGTCTCAGCACATCCTCGTATCTAAAAACAGGCGGGGGTACATAGTCGTCAGGGGAGGAGTAGGTCTGGCTGTAATTCTGTGATATCTTCATCCTGGCCATGCCGGAAACCTCTTTCTGCCGCTCCAAGCCCGTGTAAGTGGCGAAGATGGCCGAGAAGGCGTCGATAAAAACCACCGATCCGGCCGCGATGGCAAGGAAACTCAGCACAGAGCGCGTCTTGTGCGCCCAGATCTCGGTGAAACCGGTTTTAGCGGCGTTAAGCAAGGCTCTCACTGTTCCAGCCTCCCGTCCCGCATCCGCAGGTTGCGCCCGGCAAGCGCTGCCAGTTCTTTGTCGTGCGTCACCATGATCACTGTTATGCCTTCGGCGTTAAGGTCTACGAGCATCTGCATTATTTCTTTGCTGGAGGCGGAATCCAGGTTGCCGCTAGGTTCATCGGCCAGGATAAGCTTCGGAGAATTAGCCAACGCCCGGGCTATAGCCACGCGCTGGCGTTCGCCGCCGGAAAGCTCCAGCGGGATCTTCTTTTCTTTGCCGTGCAGACCCACCCTGCGCAGCAGTAAATGGGCTCGTTCATGCATCTCCGCGCTGTCGGCTCCGGCGTACATGAGCGGAAGGGCCACATTCTCTACGGAAGAAAGCCTGTTCAGCAGGTGGAAAGACTGGAAAACAAAACCTATCTCATCACGGCGGGTATTTGAGCGCTCCATGTCCGAAAGGGTAAAAACATCGCGCCCGTTAAGCGAGTATTTTCCGCCGCTTGGCTCGTCCAGAAGCCCCAGGATGTTAAGCAGCGTGGATTTCCCGCAGCCAGAGGGCCCAGTGACAGCCACGAACTCACCCGGCTTTATATCAAAGGATATGCCGCGGAGAGCCGGCCAGCCAACTTTTCCTCCTTCGTATACCTTGGTAAGGTGCGAACAGTTTATGTTCACTTTAAGCTCTCAGGCACCGCAGTGAAAAGCTTATCTCCGGGCTTGACCGGGCCGGCCAGCTCTACTTCAGCCTCCGACCTTAAGCCAGGGAATACCTCCAGCTTCTCTGCCTCGTAGCCGATCTTCTGCCGGTAGACATAATGGTTTAAGCCTTCCTGGAAAAGGGTCTCTATGGGGGTCTTAAGCACATTCTTCTTAGCCTGCATGTTGGCGGTGACCACGGCACTCATACCCACGCGCATCTTCTGGCTAGGCTTATCTATGTTTATTACCACGCGGAAAACCTTAGTGCCGGTGCCCCCCCAGTTGTTGGACTTGCTTTCGGCCATGGGCGCTACCACATCTATCTTACCCGAGAATTTCTCACCGGGGATGGATGTGAAGGTTATGAAGACCGGCATGCCGAGCTTAAGCTTGAAAATATCTATCTCGCTCACCTGCAGGTTTACCGCCAGCGTGTTCATATCCACAACGCGGGACACGCAGGAGCCTGAGCCTTCTACGCGCTTCCCCTCGCGAACCTCTTCCTCGCTGCCGCCTCTCCAGCCGCTGCTTATACAGCGCGTGAGCAACCCGGAGCGGGGCGCCACTATCGGGACCGGCACATACTGTGTGGAGTCTATACGCTCGCCGCCCTTGAACATCATTATCTTCTCATTCTTCTCCACATATTGGCCTTCCTTTTTTAAGATCTCGACTATAAACCCCTTGCTGGGAGGAAAAATATCTACCGCGTCGCGCGAGACCAGCTCGCCGGATTCCTGCATGTCCAGTTTGAGGTCGCCTTTGCTCACTTCCCTGATAAAATCCAAAAGGTCCTCGCGCACCATCATTTTTTGGTAGCGCTTATAGCCGGCGAAAACAAGAACGCTCACGAGTGTCATAGTTACGAGCCAAAGTGCGGGTTTAACCATTTTTTTCATATATCTCCGGTTACGCTATTCCCAGATCTTCTCGCCGAGCAGCACTCTGTAGTTGGCCAGCGCCAGGTCCAGGTCGTTGGCGGCCGTGATCTGGCTGTTGCTGGAATCCAGAAGTTTCGTCTGCGAGCTGTCCATCTGGAGGAAGGATGCGCCGCCCAGGGAATATTCACCCAGCAGGTTGTCGGTGGTTTCCTTCTGCGCCTTCACCTGAAACTCAAGAAGCTGGCTGGATTTTAACTGCAGCTCTATATCTTTCTGCGCTGACAGCACGCTTGTCTTAAGCGCACGCACAGAATTTTCTATCTCCAGCTCGGCGGACTTGAGCGCGGCTTCAAGTGATTTTACCTCAAGATAGTTCTGCGCACCCAGGAAACCGAAAGGAAGGCTTAAGGACGCGCCCAGGCTATAGGCCGGGTTGCCGTCCCAGGAGCCGCCCTTGGTACCGGGCAGGCCCAGCGCCGTTTTCCTCCAGGCCGCATCCACCTTGAAGCGGGGATAGTTGGACAGCACACCCGAACGGCTGGAAAGCTGTGTTTTTTGCAATGAGAGTTTCTGCTGGCGCAGGCTGAAGTTGTTTTCAAGCGCCTTCGCTACATCCTCTTTCGGCAGAGGCAGTTTTATATTCGCGGATAGCGTGCTTATTTCTACCGCCTGAGGAGCGTCCGGCTCGGTGTTAATCAGCTCGTTAAAGGCCATCAGGGCCTTGATCTCGGCGGTTTCCGCCCGGGCCAGCGAGAGTTCGCTATCCAATTTATCCCCCTCGCTCTGTGTCACTTCGATGTGGCTCCTGGTGCCGGACTGGAACTGTTCATTAGTATCCTTGTACTGCTGCTCACGGGACACGAGGTTCATTTTGGCTATACCAATGCGCCGCTGTGCCGAATACAGCGCATAAAAACGGACAAGTGCCTTCACGGCTTCGTTCTGCTTTGAGGTCTGGTAGATAAGCCGGGCGGCCTCGTAATCCAGTCTGGCTATTTTTATCTTGCGTACCGGGCTGGAGGCTGAATCGTAAAGGCTCCAAGAGGCGTACAGACTGGCGGCGACATCGTTCCTGTCCAGCAGCAGGCTCCTGTTTTGGTCGTCGTAAAGAGTATCGGACAAGCTGAGCGTAAAAGACGGGAGAGCCGCACCCAGCACAGCGGTTTTATAGGAATTCTCCGCCTGTTTAAAGCTCTCCTCCGCCTGCCGGAGGGTTGGTGAGGCGTCAAGGACTTTTTTAATATAGGATTTAGGGGTGAAAGGTTCAGCTAAGACCGGGGCCGCAAGAGCTGCAAAAAATAAAAATGCCGTGTAAAGTTTGCTCATAACTGTATACCAAGGGGCAGGTAGTCCGAAATTACTGGCAAGAACAGCTATCGGAAACTTATTCTCTAGCTTAATATTTCCGCTGTCAGAATCTTTTCAGAAAGCGCTTCAGCGCTTTCTTATCCGGAAATTATACAAAACAGTCCCGCAGTAAATTTCACAAACACAGTTGGTTGTTAGGATGGATACGGGTGCTGTTACTTCAGACTCCCACACGCTGCAATGAAGTGGCCTTTATGGATGCCAGTGTCTCAGGATGGGCGAACAAGGCACATTTATCGGGGCGGACATCTTTTTTGTTGTGATTCTTAGGTTCCCCTTTGCGAAGCCCGGTCATGACGGCGCAAATAATAAGGCCTTTAAGCTTCTCATCCGCATTATCGACAAGGTGCTTGAGCTCCTCTGCTGATAGATACCGGGGCCGCCAGAATTTCCGTTCATTGGCCAGCTTTACGCGTTTGCCTGACGCCGGATTATCCCCCCGGAACCACTTCCGGTCAATGGCCCAGTTCTCTCCTTGTTCCTTCCCCTTTACATTTATGGAAAGGTTTTATACACTTAACCTATAGGTTAGCAACCTTTAGGTTTAATGGAGGAGCTATGAACCCATTTATCTTTGGAGAGGTGGTGAAGGATGCCGATTTTATTGATAGGAAAGCGGAGCTTGAAACCATCGCTAAAGATCTTTCCGACGGACAGAAAGTGTTTTTGATCGCCCCACGCAGGTATGGGAAGACTTCGCTGATCCTTGCCGCCGCTGAGAAGCTAAAAGCAAAGGGTATAAAAGTAATTTATCTGGACCTGTTTAGAACCGCCTCGGTCGAACAGTTCGCCGCCGCGTTGGGAAAAGCAGCAGCTGAAATGAGAAAACTGGGTTTTGCCGAGGCCGTGAATTTTATCAAGGATTTTATCTCCGGCTTACGGCCTCAGTTTTCAGTAAATCCGGATGGTTCATTAAGTCTTGGCGTTGACGCCTCCCCGCCGCAGAAAGAGGTTTTCCAGATGATAGAGAACCTGCTGGCATACCCCCAGGAATTCGCCAGCCGGGAAAAGAAGCAGGTAGTTGTAATGTTCGATGAGTTCCAGGAAATAGTCAGCCTGGGCGGGGAACCGCTGGAAAAGCTCATGCGCGCGGTAATACAAAAGCAGCGCAATGTTGGCTATGTTTTCTGCGGCTCAAAGAAGACCATGATGAGCGAAATGGTCTCAAAGAAATCCAGAGCATTTTTCGGCATGGGGCCGGTTACCCATCTTGAAAGAATACCTTCAGAATATTTTGAGAAGTATCTTGCCGGTAATTTCGCTAAAGGCGGTTTTGCCTGTTCCAAGGAAACCCTTCGAACCATCGTAAGCTCTGCTGGAGGCATACCATATTATATCCAGTATCTCGCCCACGAGTTATGGGATCTTCAAACCGAGGAAAAGAGGATTACAGACACCGATGTGGAGCGGGCTGTAACTATGATCGCAAAAAGGAATACTCCGGTTTACCAAAATCTTTGGGAAAACCTACCTCAAACGCAAAAACGACTATTGCAAGGACTGGCCGCAAAACCCGACGCCGCAATCTTCAGCGGGACTTTTATGACCAGATTTCAATTAAAGTCGTCTTCGCTGGTAAAAAAATCGCTAAGCCTATTAATTTCCAAAGATATCATAGAAAAAGAATCCGCAGACTACGTCTTTACGGACCATTGGATGGGGGTGTGGGTCCGGCAAAACTGTTCCTAGCGCCAAATTTACCAGCGTCCTAGAACCTCACCCAAACAATTTAAACCTTTAGTAGCAACAGTTAAGGAATACTTAAAGGTTCCAGTTATCAAGGAATACTTGATAACTGGCACAGACAGCGAACACTCCGGGGTACAATTCCTCAAATATTTATATACCAAGCCAGGTTTTGGCAACGGCGCAGTAAGTCCACCCAGCCATAGCGCATTCACAAACAGTGATCGGTCACAAGTGGTGATCGTTTTAGTAATCAATTCTAGGTTGAACTGCTGACGTCTGATGATGTCTTGTGATATGTGGAGAATACCTGCCAAATGGGCCTTGCGAGCTACCAGGCTGCTCTACCCCGCAGGATTGGTATAACACTCGTCGCAGATAAAGCAGATTTTACTAGCGAAAATATAACTTTTTTTGGAAACCGTCTATCGACGGTGATCAGCAGATGGTGTACGGTCTAAAATGGTGTTCGTTTTAGTGATCGGTTTCACGCTGTGATGTCTGCTGATGCCTGGAAACCACAGCGACGTGGCTTTCTTCGAAGATATTCATTACAGAGAGTTCAGAACTGCCAGGTCACACCGGCGAGCCAGTAGGACACCAGGGCGAAAGTATACACTTCCCCCGCCCCGGAGCCGCCCTCCAGTATGCGATACCCAAGACGAGCCTTCACACCCCGGGCCAGGTCTCTCTGAACGGTCAGCATGGCGTCCTCAGCCCGGCCCTGCGGCGCGGCTAGGCCTTCTAAGTCAAACAGCAGAGCATAGCCTGGCCTCAGCCGCCATTCTGCGGAAAAGGCCGCCAGCGGCACCAACCCGGTATTGCTATATTCAGTTTCCTGTATATCGTTTTGGAGTTTTATCCCCGCGTGGCGCATTTTAAGCGCGCCACCGTACTTTAGTACAAGGCGCGCATCCTTTCTGAAAGTATAGAGATATTTAATACGGTAGGAGTTGAACCGGTATTCAGCTTTTGTGTTAATTCCAGCTGCGAAAGTCTTCCCGTTGTAAGAAACATCTTTTCTCAAGACACCTTCAGAATTAAGGGTCAGCGGCGCAATAAGCAGGGAAATGTCATGCTTTCCCACTACCCTGCCAATCCTGAATCTTATGTAAAGAGCAGGGTCTGCTTTAAGGTCTTCGGTAAGTGAAAGCCGGGTGCCGCCATCCGATGGTATTCTGACGGTATTATTGGCTGCGGAGGCCCGGCCCCCCTCAGCGTCTAAATAGTATTGCGAGTGCGCCTGTAACGCACAAAATAATAAAAATCCTGCCAAAAGCGCTGTTCTTTTCATCGATATTAACCTTTCACGCCGCCATCCTGGCGCAGCGAATATTCAACCGTTACGCCTGCCAAGCCGCGCTAGAAGGAATAATCCAGCCTGGCTGTCTCATGCCAGATGCCCAGATAACGCTGCACTTCGAATACGCTTACCGGCACCATGCCTTCCGGTAATTTAGCGCAACCGGCAGCTAAAGCCGCGAACAAAGTGCAAATATGCTTTTTCATGGGCAACTCTTCTTGGCACTTTTATTCCCTATTATAATATCATTAATCCCGGCTGGATACTCACTACGCCTTCGCCTGGTCGGCGGGGCCGCCCAGAACATCTCGCAGTTTTTTTGGAGAGGGCGTTAACCGTGAAGGGCTTGTAGATGAACGCGATGCCGGGTTCAAAAACACCGTGCCACACTATCGTTTCGTCGGTTGGATATTGCCCCATAGTCCTATTTTTGTGAGGACCGGAAAACATTTTAAAATAGGCCTTTCGTTCCTATTGCGAACTCCGGCACTATTGCTAGGATATGGTTGCGGTAAAATAACTTAAGGCTAATAGTGGAGGATGAATAATGAAAAATAAATTACGGACAGCTGGAGCTGTCTTCGCGGCGGCATATTTGGGCTTCTTCATGGCAGGTGATCTTATGGCGGCCAGTTCTTCAAAGACACGCCCATACACCCAAATCACCTCGGTTGTGACCAAAGGCCCTGCCGTAGTAGCTATAGTTAAAGGCGATACGATGAGGAAGTTTGTTGTGGCCTACAAAAAAACAGGCATCCTTGGTAACAGCAGCACAATAACCGCTGTTATGCGGGTTACATACTCGGTCTATCCCGGAGCGTTAATGACGAAAGATCGCACATTTACCATTAGCAATGACTGGAACGGAACCGGATTTATGACATATTCTCTCAGCAATTATGAGATGCTGGGCGAGGATGGCGAGGGGAACGGAGTCAAGAAGATCGAGCTTTCTTTTCTAGCGGATGGCCAGTGGGACTCTAACTACAATGCCAATTATGTTATGACCATGGACGATTTCGAGAATGCGCCGGCTTTCGTGCTGAAGCGCTGCGAGAATCTTGATATAGACATCCCCAGTTGGAACTTCATAACGGAACAGATGCGCAAATAAGGAGCTAAGCTATTCTTGCCTTATATCGTTACACAGTTAAATAATAGGAGGTCAGAGAAATGAAAAAAACAGCTTATTTCATAGCCTTGGCGATTATGGCGGCCGGGACGGCTTATGCGTCCGATACCGCTTTGAACACGCTGAAAATGTCTGTTTCACCTTCTGCCCTTGCAAGCGCGGAAGCGACAGTGCTCCCGTCTGGCACGGCGGCCGTGAAGGCTGAAAAAGCCTCATCTATCGCCAACTGTGTTCTCTATGCCGGGCAGTTCGGCTATAACGCCGTGGCCCATGTAAGAGATGGAGTTATATACAGGGGACAGTACGGGTACGACAGCATTGCCCATTTTGAAGGCGGTGTTGTATCCCGCGGGCAGTACGGCTACGACAGAATAGCCCGTTTTGAAAACGGAATCATCTACAAGGGGCCGTACGGCTTTGAAGCTATAGGCCACATATACGGCAACGTAATATACAGCGGCCAGTTCGGTTACGAAGCGCTGGCGCATGGCGACGGCTGCACCGGCGAAGAAACTGCCGCTGCAGGAGCCGCCTTTATTCTGGGGCTGTTCAGATAGAGTATTGCGGATTCCGTAACGGTAATAAGCGGGTAAAGATACAGCAGTACAGGTAATTTAAGAGCGCTAGTCTGAAAAAAACAGTTACTTCGTCACACCGGCGAAGCTTGCCCTGTACTTGATACGGGGGCCGGTATCCAGACGTCGCCCCGGCGAAAGCCGGGGTCCAGATTAAGGATTCCCTGGATTCCGGTTTACACCGGAATGACGGAACAAAAAAATCCGGCTTACTCAGACGTTTATGGTGTTGCACCCAAGGAATTTAGGCTAGCATTCTGTAAGCTTTACGGTCACTTCTGTATATCCAGGGTGTCTATAACCTGACCATCTTTGTCGTAGACGGTAATCTTCAGTTTTTTGTCCCGCACTTCAAAATAGGCGAAATGATAAACGGGCAAAAACTTCTCCGACCAGTCCTGGTTCGCGCGCTGGAAATAAAGCGGCCGCCCCCCGCCGCCTAGTGTAAGATAAACTATACCGTCAATATCGTCGGCAAGGCCCTCTTTTACCGGCCTGGTCCTTTCATAATTGTGGTCGTGCCCCTGAAGGACCAGATCCACTTTATATTTCAGGAAAAGCGGTTCAAGCGTGGCGCGTTCGTCCTCAAGCCCGCCATGCGCTCCAGTGGAATATATCGGCTGGTGCATAACCACAAATTTCCAGGCCTTTTTCGTCTTGTCAAGCATATATTCCAGCCACTTATACTGCTTTGAGCCCGGCTCAAGCGAGGGGGCGAATCTGGCCCCGTAGAAAGCGTTCGTATCCAGCACAAAAAAACGGGCGTCGCCGATATCAAAATAATAGTAGTGCGGCGGAAGGCCGGTCAGCGGAACGGTGTGGAAAGGCTGGTAATTGGCCTTTATAAACCCTTTCCCGGCTTCTTTGTTGTATTTTTCACCGTAGTCATGATTGCCCAAAGCCAAAAAAAACGGCTCACGGGAAAGCATTTTGGCGTAGGGCCTGAAATACTGCGCGGCGGCGTCGGAGTCAAGTCCTGTTTCCAGCATATCGCCGGTATTCAGCACGAAATCAGGATTAAATTTATCCATCTGGGCCGCCACCGCAAGCTGCTCCGCGGAACCGGAGCCGGAATCGCCGAAGGCAAGAAAGTCAAAATAAGGTTTATCCTCGTCGCGGAAAGTGCGGAATGTTCCCTCAAAAGCCTTGTATACAGCCCCGCCCGTCTGAACTGCAGGCTTTTGAGAAGCCCCGCCAGGCGGCGGCTCATCCATAAAGCCGGGCAGCGCCGGGTCTTCCTCGCTATTCGCGGATAAATAGGGCGATTTTTCAGGCAAAATGGACGGCGAGGAGGCCGGCACATCTTCAACCGCCGGAAGATAAATAAGATAGCAATGAGTGGTGTCGGCGAACAGGCCGTTGAGCGTTATTTTTTGTTCGGCGGCAAACGGGGCCATAACCATAAACCGTTCGCAATCAGGCGGAGCGCCGTATGTAACCCAGGCGGCCGTGGCTGTGTCAAGGCGAAAGCGGACGGTAACCATTTTGGAAGACATATTTTCCAGGTAAGGTCCGCGCTCGAAGACCGTGCAATGTAGACAGGCTGAAGGCTTAAGGCTGAAGGCCAGAAACAACAATACAGCCGCAGATATTTTTTGCATTCTTAGCCTTTGGCTTTACTTACAAAAAGAGGCGTGACCTTAAACTTTATCGCGTCAATTATGCCCCGGTCGGTTATCCTGATTTCAGGGATAGGAGGCAGGGTCAGAAAAGACATGGCCATGAACGGGTCCCTTAGGCGCGAGCCGAGCATACGGGCTATTTCATTTAACTGGTGCTGTTTTTCCCGTACAAAGTCCGCGCTGCGGTCAGACATCAGCCCCGCTACAGGAAGCGGCAGGGCTTCCAGCACCTGTCCGTTCAGCGCCGCAACAATTCCGCCCTGCATTTTAACCACCTGTACCGCCGCGGTGTACATATCGCCGTCGTGAGTGCCTATAACCACTATGTTATGGGAATCGTGCGAAACCGATGAAGCGATGGCGCCCTTTTTAAGCCCGAAACCTTTTACCAATCCCAGTGCGATGCGGCCCGATGCCATATGGCGCTCTATCACGGCTATCTTAAGAATATCTTTATCGGTGTCGGAAGAAACATACCCGCCGTCCTGCTTTACAGGCTCAATGCTCATTTTGGTGGTTATCTGGTCGGGGATAACATTTATTACCCGCGCCAGGCGCCCTTCCGCCTTCAGGGCAAAATCCTCGTGCTCTATCCATTTAACATTTATGGTGCCGCGGGCCTTGCCTTTATACTCGCTTATAACTCCGGGCTCTATCACGCCGTTTCTGGAAACAAGGCGGCCCCGCTTGAACACTTTTGAAATTTTCAGCTTTTTCAGGTCGTCAAAAACAACCAGGTCGGCCGAGTAGCCGGGGGCTATGGCGCCCAGGTTTTTAAGCCCGAAATATTCGGCGGTATTTATGGTGGCCATCTGGATGGCCCGTATAGGCTCAACGCCCAGGCGGATCGCGGTGCGCACCAGGTAATCTATGTGGCCTTCGCGCATGATGTCATCAAGGTGCCGGTCATCGGTGACAAAAATAAATTTTCTGGAGTTCTCTGAATTCACAAGAGGCAGCAAGCCTTTAAGGTTTTTTGCCGCCGTGCCCTCGCGTATCATTATATACATGCCGGCGCGCAGCTTTTCCCGCGCCTCGGACACATTGGTGCATTCGTGGTCGGAGCGGATGCCGGCCGACACATAAGAGTAGAGCGCTTTCCCCTGGAGCATGGGCGCGTGGCCGTCTATAACCTTATTGCCGGCAATGGCGATCTTTCGCAAAACCTCTTCGTCGCGGTTAATAACGCCCGGGTAGTTCATCATCTCGCCGATGCCAAGCACACGCTCGTCGTTTAAAAGAAGGCCCAGGTCGTGGGAGGAGAGCTCGGCCCCGGCGGTTTCAAGGTGGGTGGCGGGCACGCAGGAAGGCAGCATTATATAAACGCTTAAAACGCTGTTGAGACTTGAGGCCAGCATGTACTTTATGCCATCAAGCCCCAGCACATTGGCTATTTCATGCGGGTCAATAACGGCGGTGGTAGTGCCATGCGGCAGGACGACGCTGGCAAATTCCGGAATTTTAACCATGGAACTTTCAATGTGCACATGGCCGTCTATAAACCCCGGAGCGAGATAGGCGCCTTTAAGGTCTATAACCTGCTTGGCAGGATACTCGCCGAAGCCCACTACGCAGTCTTTGTGCACGGCCACATGGTTTTTGTGTATGTCACCGGAAAAAGTGTTTATAACTCGAGCGTTCTTAAGCAGCAGGTCTACTTTCTTCCCTCCGCCTGAAATTTCAATGGTGTTTTTAATTTGTGCAAGTACGCTTTCGGTGTCCGTCATGGTTTTACCCTCCGCAGGCTCTTTTTTAAATTCTACTTTTTACGGCCTTCTAAAACAATATAATAGTGGCTATGAGCGCTTTGCCGGGTTTTGACGCTTTGGCGGTTCTGGCACTTCTTGTGTTTCTGGCCGGCTTCATAGACTCTATGGCGGGCGGCGGCGGCCTGATAACCCTGCCGGCTTATATTCATTTCGGCCTGCGGCCGGAGCTGCTCCTTGGCACCAATAAACTTTCCTCCTCAATGGGCACGCTGGTGGCGGCCTTCAGGTTTTTAAAGGATTGCAGTTTTGGGAAGTCTTTTCTTGTTACCCTGGTAGTCCTGGCGGCCGCAGGCTCGGCGCTGGGGGCGCGCGTAATAACCCTGGTTCCGCCCGAAGCCGTTAAATATCTTCTGATACTAGCGCTGCCGCCGGTAGCCGTTTTTTTGGCGGCAAGGCATAATTTCGGCCTTTCGGATTCCAGCTCAAGCCTTGGTGAAAAAAGGCTTCTGGCCCGCGCGGGCGTGATAGTTTTTTTTATAAGTTTTTATGACGGCATGCTAGGCCCGGGTACCGGCGCTTTTTTGGCGGTGGCTTTCACGCGCTTCTGCCGCTACGACCTGCTTAGCGCTACGGCTTTAAGCAAACTTATAAACCTCACCTCAAACTTAGCCGCTCTGGCGGCTTTTCTGGTTTTGGGCAAAGTGAATATAGGCCTTGGGCTTGCCATGGGCTGCGCCGGGATGGCCGGCAATTACTTCGGCTCTCGCCTGGCGCTTAAAAAAGGCGTTTGGGTGATACGCCCGGCGCTTCTGCTGGTTTCAGGCTCGCTGCTGGCTAAAATTGTTTGGGATATGGTGCGGCAGGGTATAGGGTAGAGGGTATAGGGTTTAGGGTAAGGAACTCCTTACTACTATACCCTCTACCCTATCCCCTATACCCTTCTTTTAGCATCGCCATCAATCCGAACCTGCCTGTGGACTCTCCGTCGCGCCGCCGTGAATAAAAAAGCTCTTTTTCAGCATAGGTACACAGGTGCATGAATTCGTATTTTTTCACGCCCAAGGCGGTCAGTTGATACTTTAAAAGTTCGCGCAGGCTGAAATGATGCCGGCCCTCGCGAAGGGTTAAAAATTTACGGCCTTCCAAGCCGGGATAAAACGCCTGGAGCTTTTCCAGGAAGTCCTCCCTTACGGGGCAGTGGTCGGCGGAAATCATGGGCGACACGCCGGCGACGATGTTTTCCGGGACCGTCCCAAAACGCAGGCGCATGATATTCAGCACTGAACTGTAAATATTCAGCAGCCCCCCCTTCCAGCCGCTGTGAATTACGGCCAGCGCCCGGCGCCGGCTGTCATAAAAAACGGTCAGCGCGCAATCTGCCGAAAGAGCCAGCAGCGGCACGCCGGCGGCAGCCGTTACCAGCGCGTCAGTATTTTCTGCGGGCAACACGCTTCCCTCTTCAACCACGAAAACATTTGCCGTGTGGTTCTGGCGCATGGCAGCAAGCTTATCAGGAGCGGCGCCGAGAGCCGAGCAGAATAAATCCAGGTTCTTTCCCACATTCTCCAAACTATCTCCGTTCCAGGCGCCAAGGTTCAGCCCGCCAAAAGGCTCGGGGCTCACTCCTCCCGTCCGGGTGGAAACGGCGCACGAAACACCCGGAAGTCCTTTTCCGTCTGAGGCGGCCCCGCCGGGTTGTTTGTCTGTAAAACTGTCAAATCTAAGAAGTTTTAGTCCATTGTTTTCTTCAATATACATTTTACCTCCAAAGATTGATATTATAGTCTTATGGCCTCCCGGTTAACACTCCGTTTTATAAGCAAAGCGGACCCCTCTACCCTGAATTGCATTATAACACTTTACCGCGCGCAGGGCTGGTGGGGACGTTATGATAAGCCGGCGCTGCTCTCGCGTATAATAAGCGGCAGCCATTGTTTTCTGACGGCGGAACACGAAGGCCGCATAATAGGCATAGGCCGCGCCATAAGCGACGGAGTAAGCGACGCCTACATACAGGATGTGACGGTGCTTAAGTCCGAACGGGGAACTGGGGCGGGCTCCGCCATAGTTAAAGCCATCTACAAGCGCCTCAAAACGGACGGGATAAAATGGATAGGCCTTATAGCGCAGGATAATTCTGCCGCCTTTTATTCCCGCCTCGGCTTTAAAATCCTTCGCCGGGCGCAGCCCATGCTTTCAAAAGAAACAAATGTTTAACCCGCTTAAAACGGAGGATTACAGCGCTCTGAAAATATTTTTTACGGGGCACCGCTATCCGCTTTGCGAATATTCCCTGGCTTCCATTATAGTCTGGAACCGCTGCCTCTACGAAGTTTCCTGGAAAATTGAAGGTGACACGCTGCTGGTAGCTGAAACCGACCTTGAGCCGCCCGCCGCCAGACGCCTGCTGATGCCGCTGCCCTGCCCTTGCCGCGAAATATCTCCCCTTGAACTGTCTGAGATAGCCCGGCGCAACAGGCATGCGCGCTACTACTATGTTCCGGAAAGTTATATTGAACCGCACCGGGCTGAACTTGGAACGCTTTTCAACATTACAGAACAGGCAGGCTATATGGACTACATCTATGATCTACGCGACATGGCGGGGCTTGCCGGGCACAAATATTCAAAAAAGCGCAACCTGATAGCCCAGTTCAATAAACAGAGCGCAGAAGAGCGCGGGGTAAAAGTTGAACCCATGACCCAGAAGAATAGCGGCCTTTGCCTTGACCTGCTGAACCGCTGGGCCGCCGACCCGGAAACGGGCAAACACCTGGATATGCTTAACTGCGAGCGCAAAGCCATAATAAATTCCCTGAACCGTTTTGAACAGCTTGAAATGGAAGGGGTGCTGGTATTTATAGGCGGCGAGATCTCAGGCTTCGCTTTCGGCTCTAGGCTTTCAGGCGACACCTTCGTGCTTAACTTCGAAAAGGCGCTGGACAATGTAAAAGGGCTGTATCAGTTCCTGGACAATGAGCTGGCAAAACATCTTCCCGCACAGTATGCTTTTATCAACAAGGAAAGCGATCTGGAAAAGCCGGGCCTCGCCAAAGCCAAAGAATCATATTATCCGTGCAGAAAAGTTAAATCCTACACGCTGACGCTGAAATAGGGTCTGCTGAAAAAGTCCAGCAGACCCATGATTACACAGATTAAGTAAGATTACACGGATTGCAGACAGAACCGCACCTACTGGTAAATTCCGATTAAAAATCTGTGTAATCGCTCTTAAATCCGTGTAATCAGGGGCACT
>DMES01000022.1 GCA_003450815.1 Elusimicrobiota bacterium
TGCTGGCTCGTTCATCTTATCTAAGCTACCTTCTTATTGCCCGTGGCATTTTTTGTATTTCTTTCCGGAACCGCAGGGGCAGGGGTCGTTGCGGCCTGTTTTGGAGTCGATAAATTTATTCTGCGGTTTTTTTTCGGCCGGAGCCTGGGCGCCTGTCCGGCCCTGAGGCTCGGCGGCAACGGGCCGGGGGACTACTTTCGGCGGCACCTGTATGCGGAAAATATATTCCACCATCTGGTCGCGCACGCGCCCCAGCATGGTTTCAAACAGCAGATAGGATTCCTTCTGATATTCTATCAGCGGGTCTTTTTGCCCGTAAGCGCGCAGGCCCACGCCCTTTTTAAGATGGTCCAGGTCATAAAGATGGTTTTTCCAGATATGGTCTATTATCTGCAAAAGCAGCACCCGCTGCATCTCGCCAAAATTCACGTCGCGCTGGGCGAATTCCTCGGTTCTGCGCTGGTAAGCCTCAAGGGCGCGCTTTTCTATGTCCTCCTGCGCGGCCGCGTGCGTAAGGCCGCGTAAGTCCTCCTCGCCATAAGGAAGCGTGAAACCGAAAACTTTTTTAAGGTAGATGTTCAGCGCTTCCATGTTCCACATGGCAGCGGCCTGGCCCTCGGGAGCGTTTTGTGCCAGCTGTTCCGCTGCAGCTTCGGTTATCATGCTTTTTACGCGCTCGGTCACCTCCGCGCCGTCAAGCACCACATTGCGCAGTTCGTAAACCGCCAGGCGCTGCTTGTTCATGACATTGTCGTAGTCAAGCAGCTGCTTTCTGGAGTCAAAATTCATGCTCTCAACGCGCCTTTGCGCGCCTTCTATCTGCCGGCTGACCAGCATGGATTCTATAACCTCGCCCTCTTCCATGCCCAGCTTTTCCATTATGGCGGAAATGCGCTCCGAGCCGAAAAGGCGCATCAGCTCATCCTCAAGCGACACATAAAACACCGAGCTGCCAGGGTCGCCCTGGCGGGCGCAGCGGCCGCGCAACTGATTGTCTATGCGGCGCGATTCATGACGCTCGGTGCCCATCACATGCAGGCCGCCAGCCGTTGTGACCAGTTTCTGGTTTTCCTCTTCCGCCGGAGTGCCGCCCAAAACTATATCTGTGCCGCGCCCGGCCATATTAGTGGCTATGGTCACCTGGCTTTTACGGCCGGCCTGGGCGATTATCTGCGCCTCCATCTCGTGGTACTTGGCGTTTAAAACCTGGTGCGGTATGCCCTTGGCGCGCAGCATGGCCGAAAATTTTTCGGATTTTTCAATAGAGCGGGTGCCCACAAGCATGGGCTGGCCTTTGCGCCAGCGCTCGTCTATCTCCGCGACTACGGCGTTGTTTTTCTCACGCTCGGTGCGGTAAATGCGGTCGGCGGAGTCCAGCCGCACACAGGGGCGGTTGGGCGGTATTTCCACTACATCCAGCTTATATATTTCCCAAAACTCGTCGGCCTCGGTCATGGCTGTGCCGGTCATGCCTGAAAGTTTTGCGTAAAGCTTAAAATAGTTCTGGAAGGTGATGGTGGCAAGCGTCTGGTTTTCCTCTTTTATGCGGAGGTTTTCCTTGGCCTCTATAGCCTGGTGCAGGCCGTCGGACCAGCGGCGTCCCGGCATAAGGCGGCCGGTGAATTCATCCACTATCACTATTTCGCCGTCCTTGACCACATACTCTACGTCTTTCTTGAACAGGTGATGCGCCCTAAGTCCCTGGGTAAGATGGTGCGCCCACTCCGAGCCGACATCGTCGTAGATATTGCCCACGCTCAAAATTTTCTCAGCCTTGGCCACACCTTCCTCGGTAAGCGTCACATTGTGGTTTTTCTCATCCACAAGCGCGTCATAGCCCTTGCCGAGGTCGGTGCCTTCGCGCTTGGACTCTATTTCCTCTTTCTCGGTGACGAAACGGGGCGTTAACAGCGGTATGACACGGTTGACTATATAGTATTTGTCGGTGGATTCCTCGGAGGGGCCGGAGATGATGAGCGGGGTCCGGGCCTCGTCCACCAGAATAGAATCCACTTCGTCCACTATGCCGTAATTGCGCGAGCGCATAACGCGCTCGGACTTATCCATCACCATGTTGTCGCGCAGGTAATCAAAGCCGATTTCGTTATTGGTGACATAGGTAATGTCGCAGTTATACATTTTTCTGCGCTCTTCGTTGTTCATGTCGTGCTGTATAAAGCCGATGCTCAGGCCCAGGAATTCATGCACGGGCCCCATCCACTGTGAATCTCTCTTGGCCAGATAATCGTTGACGGTAACAACATGCACGCCCTTGCCCGACAGCGCGTTCAGGTAGGAAGGCAGGGTGGCCACCAGCGTTTTACCTTCGCCGGTGCGCATTTCGGCTATCTTTCCGCGGTGCAGAACTATGCCGCCTATAAGCTGCACATCGTAGGGGCGCATTTTAAGCGTGCGTTTTGAGGCTTCCCTCACGCAGGCAAACGCCTCGGGCAGGAGGTCCTCCTCGGTTTCGCCCTTGGTAAGCCGTTCCTTGAATTCCGCGGTTTTAAGGCGCAGGTCGCCGTCTGAAAGTTTGGAGATTTCGTCTTCTAAAGCGTTTATCTGCTCCACCAGCGGTTGGATTTTCTTCATGGCCCGTTCGCTTCTGGAACCTATAAAAGCCTCAACAAGTTTTTTAAGCATAGTATTATCATTAAACAAATTTATAGGCTCTTTATAAACCCGAAAATAGCGCGAGCGGCAATTCCGCGGTCATTTGCGTAATTGCCGGGGAGAGTTCTGATAGTTGAACAGATAGGGCGATATCCTGTATACTACCAAGAGAAATGGAGGCGGGAATCGCGGCGCCATCTACATTAAGCTTTCCGTGATCGGCGGACGCCGCAAATCTTGGATTACTAGGAGTTTTCACGGTATGCTCCAGAAAAAGCCACTGCTCAGCATAGTTATTCCGGTCTTTAACGAAGAAGAATCCATCGGCGAGTCTGTGCGCCGTTTCCTCGCTTTGCGCGACTCCCTGTTGACTGAGCTTAAGCTGGAATTGCTGTTTGTCAACGACGGTTCCCGGGACAGTTCCTTATCCCTGCTCAAGAGCGCCGCCGATAAGGATCCGGATGTAAAAATAATTTCCTTCAGCCGCAACTTCGGCCACCAGATTGCCATAACGGCGGGAATTGACCTCTCTTCCGGTGACTATGTGGCTTTAATAGACGCGGATCTGCAGGACCCGCCAGAGTTAATAGCGGACATGTACCGGCTGGCGCTGACAGGTTACGATGTGGTATATGGAAAGCGCCGCAGCAGGGCAGGAGAATCGCTGTTCAAGAAAGCGACGGCCTCGGCTTTCTACCGCTTCTTGAACTATATGTGTGAAATTGAAATCCCTAACGATACCGGCGATTTCCGCCTTATGTCGCGTAAAGTCGTCAACGCGTTCACACGGCTTCGCGAGCGGCATCGTTTTGTGCGCGGCATGGTACCATGGCTCGGCTTTCGTACAGCTCCGCTTGAATATGACCGCGCGGAGAGATACGCGGGAACCACAAAATTCCCGCTGCGAAAAATGTTCGCTTTCGCTGTCAACGCCATCTTGTCTTTTTCCAGGAAACCTTTGACGGTGGCCATCCAGCTTGGTTTTTTTATAATTTTCATGGGGCTGATATTTGGCGCTTATCTGTTTTACGCGAGGTTGTTCACAAACACCATTATCCCGGGGTTTGCCACGACGCTGCTGTGCGTGATTGTGTTCAGCGGCGTACAGGTGATGCTGATAGGCGTGGTGGGAGAGTATATCGCCCGCATTTTTGAGGAAGTACAAGGGCGCCCTCTTTACCTTATTAATGAAACGTTCAACCTGGTGGAAAGCGTTCCCAAAAATGATTTTTAGCAAACAAAAGAAGACATGTTCTCCAGCCTGTCAAAACTAACTTTAGCCAGGGCGGCATTGTTCCAGGATGCGCCGGTTTATGTCCAGTTCTATGTCACCTCCCGCTGTAATTTGACCTGCGGGCAATGCAATATTATTTATGCGAATTCTGATGTGCGGGAATGCACTATTGACGAGATCAAGCTTATAGCCGATAACTTCGCCGCTATGGGAGTGGCTATCGTTCTGCTCACGGGCGGAGAGCCTTTTATGCGCAGGGATTTGCCCGAGATCATCCGCGCGTTCGAGTCGCGGGGAGTGCATGTGCGCATGCAGACAAACGGCTTTGCCTCCGAAGAGCAGATCGCGCAGGCGGTTTCAGCGGGAGGCAGGGACATTTCTATTTCCCTGGACTCTTTAAACCCGGAGCGGCAGGACAAAATAAACGGCGCTTTCAACAACTCCTGGCGCCAGGCGCTGAAAGCCATCGCGCTGTTTTCCCGGTATCTTCCCCAAAAAAACAGTTTTGCCTCGCTGGGTTGTGTGCTGCTGCCCCAGAACATGGGGGATATCGAGGATGTGATCCGCTTCGGCACGGAGATTTCCTGGTTCAGTTCGCTGGTGCCCGTGCATGTAAGCGATTACGCGCACCCGCGCGGTTTTCGTACCTTTGAACAAACGCTGCGCTTCCTGCCGGAGGAACTGACCGTTGTGGATGCCGTTGTGGAGCGCGTCCGCGCAATGCGGGAAGAAGGTTTTCTGCTTTTTGACAGCGACCAGTATCTGGACGACATCAAGCGCTTTGTGCGCAACGAACCGGTCAGTTGGCGAAGCCGCAACAAAAATGTATGTGACGCTCCCAACCTGTATTTTGCCCTGCTTCCCAACGGGGAATTCGCGCCATGCTGCGACTATCGCCTCGGCAGAAGCTATCCGGCTTACGCCGGCGACTTCCCCGCGGTTTACCGCAGCAAGGCATGGCGCCAGGAAGTGGCGCGGGTCACCCGCGCATGTGACGGCTGTATGTACGGCAGTTACCCGGAGATGAGCATCTCCATGCGCTACATGGCCGCCAAGCTGCAGCGGGTGAAAACGTTCTTAACTTCTCCGCCCGAGAAGAATTGGCCGTTAAATTATGAGCGGTTGCTGGAACTGGCGGAAAAAATACGCGGCGAATCGCGTGAGCGCTTACCGTCGCGTTAATCTGTAAAAAATAGAACCACTAACGTGAATGGCTAAAAATATCAAGCTGGAAAGTTTTAAATACCGTTTCCTGATAGCCGCGCAGGAGGCAAGGTTTTTGCCGGCGGATTCCGGGCGCCCGTCATGGGAGGACTTCGTCCGACAGCTTGAGTTCGGTTACGCAAATGGCAGGGCAAGCCTTACCTGGAAAATCCCGGTTCCGGGCGCTATGCCTATAGCTCTGGATGAAGCCGGCTTTTATTTGCGGGGCGATGATGAGCGGCAGACAGTTTTTCAGCGGGAGCCAGGCTTTTTGAATACCGAGGATCCGGTAAAACTAAAAAATCGCGACTACTTTAAGAAAATAGTTATTAGCGTAGCTCAATCGGCCGGCTATGCGGCATCCGGGGCGGAGCCGGCTGAGCGGGGGCGGCGCCTGGAGAAGGAACGAGCATTTCACGACGCGTGGGCCAGCGGCGAAGACATGGAAAACATAGATGTGCGCGCGGTTAATGAAGCCTGTACCGCGCCGGAAATGCGCTACATTACGCGGCGTCTGGGCAACATCCGCGGCAAACGCCTGCTGGATGTTGGGTGCGGGCTGGGAGAAGCCAGCGTGTACTTTGCGCTGCTGGGCGCTGATGTTACCTCGTGCGACCTCTCCCGGGGAATGCTTGATGCCGCCGGCAGGCTCGCCGGGACAAACGGCGTCAAGGTGACCACCCATCTCGCGGCCGCCGAAGATATGCGGCTTCCTCCCGAAGCGCGGTTTGACATTATTTACGCGGGCAATTTACTGCATCATGTGGACATTGACCGGACGCTCTCCCGCATAAAACCTCACCTCGCGCCCGGAGGCGTAATGGTTACCTGGGATCCCTTGGCTTACAATCCGGTAATTAATATTTATCGCGCTATCGCAACCGATGTGCGGACGCCTGATGAGCATCCACTGGGAGTGGGAGATCTGCGGCTGTTCCGGAAGCATTTCGCAACCGTGGAAACACGGTATTTCTGGCTCACTACGCTGCTTATATTTCTGATCATGGTTCTGGCGCAGCGAAGAAACCCTAACAAGGAAAGGTTTTGGAAGGTTGTCGTACGGGAAGAAAGGAAGTGGCGCAGGCTATATCAGCCGCTGGAAAAGCTTGACCGGGTTTTACTCGTAATTTTCCCGCCCCTCCGGCTTCTCTGCTGGAACGCGGTTGTTGCGTGCAGCATTCCGCTTATCCCGGACACCGGAGCAAGCCAGGAGTAAAGCGGGGGAATTTAAAAAAAATGAAAATACTATTTATTTACAAGTTTGAATATGTGGAATCACTGGGAATAATGTATCTTTCCAGTGTTTTAAAAAGCAGGGGGCATCAAGTATATTTTCTTGATATCGCATTCGAAAAAGATATCAGCTCGGAAGTAATGAAAATAGCCCCCCAGGTGATCGGATATTCGGTCACAACCGGAAAACACAAGTTCTATAAGGAATTAAACGCTTCGCTTAAGAAAACATCTTCGTTCCTTTCTGTTTTCGGAGGCCCTCATTGCACATTTTTTCCGGAATTTATCAAAGAGGACGGCGTAGATGTCGTTATCAGGGGGGAGGCCGAGTTTGCGTTGCTCGATTTAATAGAAGCGCTAGAAAAAGGAAAAGAGATCACCAAAATCCAGAATGTTTGGGTGAAACTGGATGGGGAGATACACAAAAACAGTCTTCGACCGCTGGTTGAGAATCTGGATTCTATTCCATTCCCCGACAGGTCGCTGACAGCAAAATACGAGCATTACAGAAAAATGCATAGAAGATTTGTCATAAGCGGAAGAGGCTGTCCTTATAATTGTTCGTACTGTTTCAACCATTCCTACAATAAATTGTATAGCGGGCTTGGGAAAGTGGTAAGGAAGAGAAGCGTTGAGAATGTCATTGCAGAGCTGAAAGAAGTGAGGGATAATTTCAAACCAAGAAGGTTCCAGTTTGTGGATGACACTTTTATAATTGATAAAAAATGGACCCTGGAATTCTGCGCTGCCTACAAAAGAGAGATAACGATCCCGTTCATGGTTTACTTAAGAGTTAACCTGGTTACCGAGGAAATAGTCAAGGCTCTTAAAGAAGCGGGGTGTGTGACAGCAGTTTATGCTATTGAAAGCGGAGATGAGCATATTAGAAATAAGATCCTAAAAAGGAATATTTCTGAAGCAGAGATTCTTAAAGCGAACAGCATCTTTAAGAAATACAAAATAAAAGAATTTGTTCAGAATATGATCGGGCTTCCCGACGAAACATTAGAAGACGCCTACAAGACGTTAAGACTAAACATAAAATGCAAACCTGATTGTACCTGGGTGTCCGTCTTCCAGCCATATCCCGGCACAGATCTCGGGCAATACGCAGTTGAAAAGGGATATTTCAACGCGGATGTAAACTCGTTTAACGAATCGTATTTTACCGGAAGCACGATAAAAATGAAGGATATTGAAAGATTAGAAAGGCTTCAGAACCTGTTCTCGATCACTGTGTCATTTCCTTTCTTACTGCCGCTGGTAAAGTTTTTAATTAAGCTCCCGCTTCAAATAATTTATAAAAGAATCTGGTCTGCTCACAGGATCTGGAGCTATTTCTTTAAAAAAACAGGCATTATCGATTTCTCAGAGATATTTATTTTCGAAAAAAGAAGAGGCTGTTGCCAGAGCAGTTTACCTTCATCCCGCAAAATTGACCATTGAACCTGGATGAGGCTGAGGCGAAAAGGAATACGATGACAAATATACTTATTACCGGCGGCACCGGCTTTATAGGACGGCATTTAGTGAAACACCTCCTGTCGCACGGCTTTGACGGGCAGAAGGTTCATATATTGTTATTAACAAGGAACCTTGACAATCTTCCTGAAGACTTAAGGAGTGAACTAGTGACCCCCCTGGCAGGCGAATTGGATGACCTGCCTAGAATGGGCCATCTTTTACAAAAAGTCGAATATGTATTCCACCTGGCCGCTGAGGCCGATATGAGAAAGGGGTCGGATTTCCGTCGGCACAATTACGAGGGAACTTTATCGTTATTAAAGGCATTGGCCGGCGTTCCGGTAAAGAGATTCGTATACGCCAGCACCATCGGCGCTGTAGATAGGATGCCTGGGGACGCCTGCGTGCGCCCTCTTAATGAAGATGATCCGCCGTTTCCGCTTTCTGAATACGGCAGGTCCAAGCTTCTTGGGGAAAAAGCGGTGGCCGAATCCGGTTTTAAATATTCAATAATCCGCATTACCTGGGCTTACGGGCCGGGGATGAGGCCTGACAGCCACATACGGAAGCTTATGCAGGGCGTGCATGACGGAAAATTGTTTTCATTATTCAATTTTCCAGGGCGGGTCAGTATTGTGGCGGTAAGCGATTTAGTGCGCGCTTTTGTTCTGATCGCGGAAAAGAATGAGGCTAAAAACCGGATTTTTTTCGCCAGCGACGGATACCCCATTTCGCTGGGAGATTTATTCAGGATCATGGGGGAAATGACCGGAAAAAAAACCGCCAGGATAAATATCCCCGCGATAGCAGCCAAAGCTTTACGCGGAATCAGGAAATATCTTCCATTAACCGTACAAAATCTGCATAGCGACGTTTTATGCGCCAGCAGCGCCCGCCTGTCAGAACTTGGTTTTATACCGTTGATAGGCGCAAGGGAGGGCATGAGGTTATTGGCACAGTCTCTCGGCCTGTGTCCATATCATTTTGCCGAAGAAAAAAAGCTGATAAGTGTGATTACGGGCGCCGGTGGCGGGATCGGGCGAGCACTGGCTGACTTGATGATCCTGAAAGGGCATAAACTGCTGCTGGTTGATAAAGACGAGAAAAAACTTCTTGAGCTTTCCCGGCTATATGATGTGGACAGCTTATGCCTGGATTTGGCATCTCCATTGTCGTGGGTGACTTTGCGCGATCATATTATATCCAAAAAATACACCTTGGACTGGATACTCAATAACGCGGGGATCGGCGCGCGCGGCCCCATGGCCGGCATCCCGTTTGAGCGCCAGAAAATGATGCTGGACCTGAATTGTTCCGCGGCCACATTTATTACTCAGCTGGCGATAACGGAGTTCATATCTATCGGGCGCGGGGTACTGGTTAACATTGCGTCCTCGGCGGCGTTCCAGCCCATGCCCGGCATGTCCGTTTATGCGGCCACTAAAGCTTATATCCTTGCTCTTTCCAGAAGCCTTTCCGGAGAAGTTTCGGATATCCCGGGTATACATATTTTGATCGCAAGTCCCTCCGGGACCGAGACCGGTTTTCAGGATACCGCCGGTGTAAAGCGCACCCCGGGTGAAAAGCTCCTGTCTCCCGGATTTGTGGCCGAGCGCATTCTGGACGCCGTTTACAGGGGAAAACGAGAGATTGTGATAGGGCTTGTCGGGAAAGCAATGTATGCCGCCGCTTATTTTCTGCCGATCGGGGCGCAGATAAAAATTTGGGCAGCTTTAATGCGCAGCAAACGGTAAGGATCATTTATGGACCAGGAGCTAAAGAACAATAAATTTGGCGGGAACACAGTGCTCTTCGTGATGCCAGATGAAAGACTGGTCTATGAAAATGTAAATGTCCGGGTGGGGGCGTTTCACATGCCCTCGCTTGCGCTGGCCATACTCTCCGCGATAGCAAAACGGAATAATTACACACCAACCATCCTGGACCTGGGAATACAGAAAGATCCGGCGGCCTCCCTTAAAGACACACTACTGAAACTAAAACCTGAATACATCGGGATCACCTGCACTAGCGCGACTTACGGCCAGGCAATTCAGATAGCTAACATCTCCAAAGAAATCCTTCAGGGCATAAAAGTCCTGGTCGGGGGAACTCACGTAAGTTCCCTGATAGAGGAAACTCTCCGCAATAAATGTTTTGACTATGTGTTCGCGGGCGAAGCGGACCTGTCGTTCGCTGAATTTTTACGGGGGACGGACCCGGGGGCAATTGATGGGATAGCGTTCCTGGACGTAGAAGGCCGGCTGCGTTTCAGGCGGAATAAGGATTTTTTAAAAAACATGGATGATCTCCCGCCTCCCGACTACACGCTTTATGATTTGTCGGAATACCGCGTTTCATCGCTGCATGCGAAGAATAATCCCGTGGTCTGGCTTGAGACGAGCCGGGGTTGCCCGTTCAACTGCCAGATTTGCAACAAAGTGGTCCACGGCCAAACCTTCCGGCCGAAATCAGCGCTGAAGGTGATCTCCGATATTGAATATCTGCTGAAACTAGGCGTACAGGAATTCCATATAACGGATGATGGTTTCACATCCGATGTGAGAAGGGCGGAAGAGATTTGCGACCTTATTATAGAAAAGAAATTGAAATTTACCTGGGCCTGCGTTAATGGCATCAGAGTTGACAGGGTCAACGAGGGACTGCTGAAGAAGATGAGGCAGGCTGGCTGTTACAGTATCTCTTTCGGAATAGAAAGCGGAAATCAAAAGGTGCTGGACAATCTGGGGAAAGGGATTACGCTGGAGCAGATACGAAGTTCGGTCGGCATGGCAAAAGCCGCCGGGCTGGAAGTATTCGGGTTCTTTATTTTCGGGTTTGAAGACGATACCGAAGAAACCATGAGAGATACGATAAATTTCGCAAAAAGTCTCCCGCTTGATCTGGCCAAAGCAAGTATCATGATGCCGTTCCCCGGTTCCCCCTTGTATGAAAAATACAATAAAGAGGGCCTGATATATCCGGCGGGGGATTACAGAAATTTCAACACGTACATGGCTC
Source organism: Elusimicrobiota bacterium (assembly GCA_003450815.1). Taxonomy (GTDB): domain Bacteria; phylum Elusimicrobiota; class Elusimicrobia; order Elusimicrobiales; family UBA9959; genus UBA9634. The sequence goes on from DMES01000022.1 coordinate 10,769, forward strand.
CGCATAAAGTCTATAGACACCCCAGCCTGAACTGGAGCGTTGTGGAAGCGTATCAGGCGAAGTTCTACAGAAGTTTTTACTTCAGCCCAGGATACATACTGCGGCGGCTTGAACATGCGATCAGAAATAAAACCATATTCAATGACATTAAACTGGCTTTAAAGATGGAATGGTTCAGAAAAAAATAGTCTGACAAATCCAAACCGCTGGTTTGTCCGCGAAGGAACTTTAAGGGAGATTCAGCGGCCAGCGGGGGGTTGGGTTGGTTGTGGGCTGGGGGACACGCCCGAAAATGACAGCAGGCCTCTTTTTAATATAATTGGATCGACAATATGGAAAAAGAGGAATTTCTCCCCGAAAACATAAAGTGTCCTTACTGCGGTGCGGATAACGCGGCGGATAGCGAATTCTGCGGAGCCTGTTACAAAAAAATGCGCATACCGGCAGAAATCCGCGCCGGGGTGAAGGCGCAAAAGATTCTAAAAGCCGGGTTTGGCGCCGTTCCGCCGGCGGAATCAACCGGGGACTCCCGCCCCGCCTTCCGCCTCTGGTTCAGGCTGGCTCTTATAGCCGGGCTTTTCGCCTTTTATCTGCAATGGCTCAGGAAGGACACCTACTTTTCCCTGCTTGATTTCGTCAATCTTTCCTTTCATGAGGCCGGGCATTTGTTTTTTGGTTTGTTCCCGCGCTTCATCATGATCTCCGGCGGCACTATTTTCCAGCTGCTTTTTCCCGCCGTCTGTCTGGCGCACCTTAAATCCCGCGGCGCAAATCTGGGCTGGCAGCTATGCCTGTTCTGGATAGGTGAGAATCTGCTCAACATAAGTATTTACGCGGGCGATGCCATAAACCAGGCCCTGCCGCTGGTAGGCGGCGGCGAGCACGACTGGACCTGCCTGCTTACGGAAACGGGGCTTATATCCCACACCGCCGGGGTCGGCAAAATATTTTTTCTTGCGGGGTCGGCCATAATTTTCTGGAGTTTTTACCTTATTGGAAAAGATGCCCTTGCCCGCGAGAGCATAGACTTGGGGGAACGGGTTCTGTGACCGTCTAAGAGATTTATATATAATGTAACGGGCCGGCATTTTGGATAGTATTAAAAAAAATTTTCCGGCCTGAAGACGAGCAAAACAGCCGCGCGGTTTTCCGACGAGAGCGGCACAATGGCAAATAGGAGGACACATGATCCCTGTATTCAGGCCCAGCATGGGCGATGCTGAAACAAACGCGGTGGGAGAGGTTTTAAGGAGCGGGTGGATCGGCTTGGGACCGAAAACAAAAGAATTTGAAGACAAGTTCGCGGCTTACATGAACTGCAAATACGCGGTGGCTATGAATTCCGCCACCGCCGCGCTCCATCTGGCGATGGCGGTCATGAAAGTGGACGGAGGGGAGGTCATCACCACCCCGATGACTTTCGTCTCCACCAACCATGCCATACTTTACAACAGCGCGGTTCCGGTATTTTGCGACATTGAGCCGGACACTTTAAACATAGACGCCGACAAGATAGAAGCCCTGGTAACCCCCCTGACAAAAGCCATAGTGGTTGTGCATTACGGCGGCTATGCGGTGGACATGGACAAAGTTCTGGACATTGCAAAACGCCGCAACCTTAAAGTCATAGAAGACGCGGCCCACGCCTGCGGCGGGGAATATAAAAATAGAAAGCTCGGCACGATAGGCGATATCGGCTGCTTCAGTTTTCACGCGGTGAAGAATCTGGCGACTGGCGACGGCGGCATGGTCACAACCAACGACGCCGCGATATACGCGAGGCTCATGAAGCTACGCTGGGTCGGCATTTCAAAGGACACTTGGAGCCGCGAGGATACGACCACAAAGGCATACTCCTGGTACTACAACATAGAGGAACTGGGCTTTAAATACCACATGAACGATATTACCGCCGCGATAGGCCTGGTCCAGCTGGAAAAACTGGACACCATGAACCGCCGGCGCGCCGAGATTTCCAGGATGTACACAGAAGCGTTCTCTTCCAATAAAAAGATCGGCCTACCCGTTATAAAGAATTATATGACCCGCCCGTCCTGCCATAATTACGTGATCAAAGTGGAGGACCGGGACGGCCTGAACGCCAGCCTCAAACAGCAAGGGATTGCTACCGGAGTGCACTATATCCCGAACAATAACTACGATATGTACAAGGGTTTTCGGGGACCCACTCCGGTTGCCGGAGCGGTCTGGAAAAAACTGCTTACCCTGCCTCTTTTCCCGGACCTTAAGCAGAAGGAGATAGAACTAATAAAGAGTTCGGTCCTGGATTTTATTAAGTGAGCAAAATCGCCAGATCCTCTCTGATCGTCACGGTTTTCACGCTGCTCGGGCTGGGACTCTCCTTCCTGAGCAACGTCATAATCGCGGCCAATTTCGGGGCCGGCATGGACATGGATGTCTTTCTGGCTGCGACCACTCTCCCCTTCTTCATAACTAACATCCTGTCCGGCTCTTTGAATTTTACTTTCATTCCGGTCTTCGCAGAATATAGGGAAAAAGAGCCGTCGGAAATCTGGAAAGTGGTCAGCAGCTTCATCAACCTGAACACACTGGCGGCCCTGGCGTTGTGCATTATAGGCGTTATTCTGGCCCGCCCCATAATGAGCGCCATCGCGCCCGGTTTCAGCGAAGACAAACTGGCGCGATCGGCAGAATTGCTGAGATGGCTGCTTCCGGTAATAATTTTCACCGCCATAAACGAACTGCTGGCAAGCGTCTATTATTCAACCCAAAGATTTATCATACCTTCATTGAATAAGGTTATAAGCCCGGTGCTGACCATGGCCTATGTCCTGGCCTTCCACTCCTCACTCAGCACAAAAAGCATCGTCCTGGCAATGCTGACCGCCTCCTTTGTTCAGGCTTCGCTGCTGATCATCGGCTTCGCAAAGAGCGGGGAATTTCACTATTCTTTCACGCTGGACCACAGACATCCCGGAGTGATAAAGATAGTGAAACTTATGACGCCGTTGGTCCTGGGCATGCTTATATACAAAGCCGTCCCGATAGTGGACGCATTCTTTCTTTCAAGCCTGCCGGGAGGGAGCATCTCTCACATAGGCTACGCGGCCAAGTTGACAGGGTCCATCCTTCCCATAATAGTCTCCGGTATCTCCATCTCTATTTTTCCCGCCATGTCGCGCTACGCGGCGGCAAAGGACCTGGACGCGCTGAAAGAGGTGCTTTCAAAGGGCGTAAAGATGCTCTTTTTTCTGGGCGCCCCCATAGTAGTCCTGCTGGGGATATACGGCAGGCCTATAATACAGCTGATCTTTGAACGGCGCGCGTTCGCCTCTGCGGACACGACCGCAGTTTATTACGCTTTTGTGTTCTATCTGCTGGCGCTGCCCGCAGGCGCGGCCGGAACGCTGGTCTCCCAGGCTTATTATGCCATCCAGGAGAACACACTCATCGCTCTCATTAGCGTAGCGCTGATGCTTGTCTACGCGGGGCTCTGCCTGTTCCTGATAAAACCGCTGGGCTACCTGGCCATCCCGGCAGCCTACGCGCTCTACTATAACTGCGCCATCCTGACCACAACGCTCATTCTCAGGAAAAAGCTCAGCGGAGCCTGGCCGCCTATGTCGCGGTTCTTCCTTAAAAGCTCGGCGGCTGCTCTGGCGGCGGCTGGCCTTATATATCCGCTGACGCACCTGGCAGGCGACAGGGCTCCGGTCTCCGCCGTATTTTGCGCCACAGGTTTTATTTTGTATTTTATTATAAGCAAGACAATCCTCTCTCTGGAAGAGGCCGGCGCTATTTGGACGCTTTTCAGGGAGCAGCTCGTGAGCAGGTACGCTTTATGGATCAGGTAATATTATTTTTTCCGAGGCCATGGCCCGGAGTTGAAATGGCGGGCAGGGTGCCTCTCTCCCTGCTGCATCTGTACAGCTATCTAAAGGGCGAGGATTTCAAGGTCCGGATAGTGGACGAAAGGACCTCTCCGGATATCCCCGCTTTGATCAACGGCCTGGGCGACAATGTTCTCTGTTTCGGCATAAGCTCATTTACCGGCATACAGATAGCCAACGGCCTGAGGATCGCCTCCCTGTTAAAGGCAAAATTTCCCCAAACGCCCGTGGTCTGGGGCGGCTGGCATCCCACCTCTCTGCCGGAGCAGACTTTGAAGCATCCGCTGGTGGACATCGTGGTAAGAGGGCAGGGTGAAGAGACGTTCCGCGAGCTCCTGCGCGCACTTTCCGGGGGCAAGCCCCTGTCGGGAGTAAAAGGAATCTCCTACAAACTCGGCGGGGAGCTCTTTCACAATCCGGACCGGGAACTGCTTCCGGTTCTTGAGAAGCTCAGGCTGGACTATGACGCGGTTGAGGTAGAGAAATATATTTATAAACAGCCCTGGGGTGACCGGGCGATAGGCGTAATAACCAGCCTCGGCTGCCCTTTCAAGTGCGGTTTTTGCGCGGTCGCGAGCGTCTACAAATGCCACACCTTCTACAGGAACATAGACCTGCTACTGGAAGAAATAGATTGTCTGGTGGAAAAGCACAAGATAAACGCCATAACTTTCGACGACGACAACTTCTTTGTGTCCGCCCGCAGGGTCCGGGAATTCTGCGAAAAGCTGCTCAAGAAGCCCTATAAGATAGCTTGGGACGCGGGAGCCCACGTTGGGCTTCTACTGAAGCATTACGACGACGACACGCTGAAACTGATAAAAGATTCCGGCTGCAGGCAGCTTTATATCGGCGCTGAATCGGGGTCGGATGAAGTGCTGGACCTGCTGGCCAAAGAGGCTACCGCCGCCCAGACCCTGGAATACGTCAAAAAGATGAAAGCCGTAGGCATCGGATCTTTTCTCTCCACTATGGCATGTTTCCCCGGCACCTCTTCGGAAGATATTTACATGACCATGGAAATGCTGTTGAAATGCCGGGATATAGATCCAGATCTCCGGTTCCGCCTGTTTTATTACACGCCATACCCCGCCACCCCCCTGTATGCCAAAGCGCTGGAAATGGGCATGAAAGAACCTCAGAGCCTGGAGGAATGGTCCCAGCACACCCTGCGAAAATTCAAGGCCCCGTGGATAAAGAGCCTGTACCGTAAACAAATAAGATACTTCTATTTTTACTACTTCCCTTATTCCACCGGCATAAAGCACACTGACCTAAAAATCGGCCTTTTGAATAATATCTTTAAAAAGATCTTCAGGCTTATCTTTGAAAATATTCTGCTGGTCAAACTAGCCAGGTGGCGGACAAAAAACTCAAATTACCGGTTCCAGGCGGATGCGTTTTTCGTCATCCAGGGACACCGGCTGAAAAGTTTTTACAACCATAACATAAGAAAACAGACACTGGATTTGTTCGCCGATTATGAGGATTAAGATCTATGGATAGACACTATTGCGCGGAGGAACTACAGAACATGCTCCAGGATCGCTTAAAAAACGGCGGCATACGGCTGGACCTGGGCTGCGGCGCCCGCAAACGCCCCGGCCACATAGGCGTGGACACGGTAAAGCTGGAGGGCGTGGACATAGTCTGGGATATTGAAAAAGGCCTTCCTTTTGAGGGTGACACTGTTGACAGCGTGTGGTCCAATTTTCTTTTTGAGCACGTGGCCGATACGGCGGGCCTGTTCAGGGAACTGTATCGTGTCTGCAAAAAAGACGCCATAGTGGAGTTCCGCGTCCCCTATTATCAGTCCCTGACCCAATACAAAGACCCCACGCATAAAGCTGTTATCCTGCCGGAAACCATGCGCTATTTTTCTTCCGAAAAGTGGTATGGTTCCGATTACGGCTTCGGCACTAATTTCAAGCTGCTCGGCGTAAAATATGATTATCTTCCGCCCTTTGATCTGCTCGTCGGCCGCAAGCTGTTTTTCCTTTGGCCGCTTACCTGGCCGCTTATACTTTTCGCCCGCCGCTTCCTCTGGAATGTCGTGCATTCCGTCACCATAAAGATTCAGGTGATAAAACAGCCGCTATAAACCTATGGAATTATTATCTCCGCCAGGCTGGAACTTCTGTTTTTGGGCGCATAAGAACTATTTTTACTTATGATTTCCGCCATCTAAAGAGCCTTCCGTAAATTCTTTGCCGCGAAAAAAAGCCAGCTGATATTTCTTTAAAACGGCTATCCTCTCACGGAGGTCGCCGTGATATACGCGGGCGTTGATCAGCTCTTCGTTATAATCTCCGGCCAGCAGGGCATTCCTGATGCCTATCCATTCATTTTTACGCACATTTTCCCAAAACCACTTTTGCTTTACCATGCATACTTGCAGCGAAAAAAACACAATCAGACAGGCATATTGCAGAGCCCTGTTTCGCACGATCTTTGACAACCAGCCGGGGCGCCGCATCAATGATTGCGCGGCAACCGGAGCCAGGACGATAAGAGAGAGCCATAAAAGATTTGATATCGTAACATAGCGTGACGCCGTTGCCTGGCCGATACCCAACCCCGCCCGGCCGATCATGGAAACACCCGCGCTGGCAATTCCGTAAGAAGCCAATGCGAACCAGGGAATTACCATTAATAAAGCCGCCTGGTTTTTCCGCGTCAGCATATACACATGATACGCCGCATAAATGGAGGCCGCGAAACAAATTAAACCAAAAAAACCGATAAGCGGGGCGAATCTTTCGAATGGCAGAAGCGGACTGCCTAAAAAAACAAAGAAATATCCCGCAGCCCGCAAAGGATGCTGCAGGGCGAATAAAAGCGGGGGGTGCTGAGGCGCTTTTTGATAACCCCATAGATAACTCGCCACGATCAAAACGGAAATCAGGGTCCAGGATGCAAGCGCGGTTTTTTTATTTCCAATGGGACGCGCGCACAAAATCAGGAATCCGATGATCCAGAAAAGCATGCCATTAGCAAACGAGTAGGTCGTGATTATGCCGGCCGCCATGGCGCATAAAAGCCGTTTCAGGCCTAATTCCGGAGAAGTCAGCAAAAAAACCCCCGCGGTAAAAGACAAAATATTTAAAGGGATTCCCATCTGGTAGCCCAAAAGCCAGTTATCGCTCTGCGCCACGGAAAAAGCGAAGACCGACGCCAAAAAATATACAGCATTCGCCCGTGTATTAAAAAATATCTCCGTTTTCCTTATCTGCAGGAAAAGAAGAGCGCAAATGCCGGTTCCCAAAAGCAAATTAATTATAACTTCGCAATAAAGATTCCAGTGGGTAACTGCCGCCACGGATACCATAATCAGCTCCGGGAAAAAAATACGGTGTTCATTATGCTGAACCCACAAATCACGCAGCGTCAGGCTGCCAAGATGCCATTTTTCCAGCAATGGCACCAGGTCCCATTGATCCCCCACAGGAAAATCAGACGCATTATGTATCAGGAAAAAACATAAGATTACAAAAGGTATAGAGGCCAAAAGCACATAGCGGAATTTCCCCATCGCATGCTCCTTTTCCCCCGGCTGGATGACTGGGGCGCCGGCCTTCACGCAATCTTTACCTTGTCAGCCGGGCATCCGATTCTCCGGCATGGGAACAAATGGAAGGCTCAATCGCAGACAATTCTCGGCATCGGCAAAGGTATGATGAACTTTCCCCTGAACCCCCGGCCCCGCAATTTAGGCATCAGTTCGTCCGCAATGTGCCAGGAAAGCAATAGCGCGTATTCAGGCTGGTCGGTAAACAGGCGGGATTCTTCCTCCACGGGAATCAGGGTGCCCGGAACATACTTCCCGATCTTATGGGAACCTTTTATTTCCAGGACGCAATCCAGTATTCCGTCATCCAGGCCCACATAATTGATTAGAGTGCTTGCGCGCGAAGGCGCGCTGATGCCATATATGCGTTCGCCTTTTTCCTTGATCCTCAACAGCATTTCATGGAGGCTGAGTTTTGAAATGACGACCTTGTTTTTAAATTCCATAAGGCTCTTCTTTTCCAGAACGACCTTTTTTTCCAGCTCAAGCAGTTCCGTGACGGTCTTCCTGACGGGATAATCCCCTTTCCGGGCCGCGTAGACGCGAACGGATCCGCCGTGCGTAGGAATCCGCTTCGCATGAAAGATTTCCAGCCCGTGGCTTTCAAGAAGGCCCTTTAGGCTATGAAGCGAATAATAGCGCAGGTGTTCATGGTAGATGGTGTCATACTGCAGCGTTTCCACCAGGGACAGAAAGTAGTGGGATTCGGAAATAAAGACGCCGCCGGGCTGCAGAAGCGACAGGATGAGCTCAACAATATTATTGACGTTTTCAATATGGGCAAAAACATTTGTTGCCGTGATGAGCCGGGCTTTCCCGTACTCCGAAAGGACACGCAATACGGATTTTTCCGTGAAATACTCGATAATAGTGGGGATCCCGCGTTCAATGGCGATTCGGCCAATCTCCTCAGGGGTAATTCCCAGGACACGATGGCGGTCTTTGAAATTACTGAGGAGATTTCCGTCGTTGGAACCGATATCCACCACCAGATCGTCCTTTTTCAGATCGATAACAGCTGAGCATTCCCGGTAAAGTTCGGCGAAGTTTTCCCGCAAAATTTTTGTCGTGCTGCTGGTATAAGGGTATTCTGGAGGAAAAAGGACATGTGGATCCACTACCAGGCCGAGCTGAACCAGGTGGCAGCGCGGACAGTAGAGAAGCTGGGCCGGATAGGCCGATTGTTCGCGTGGTTTTTCGCCTATCGGGTTCATACGGTTGACCGGCGGCAAATACCCCAGAAAAAGGATGGAATCCAGATCGGGAGAATCGCAGATCTGGCAGCGTTCCACTACAACGCTGGAACCGGTGCCGGCGGCACGGGAAACGAAGGTATTATGGGAAGTCATATAGTCAGCTCCTTATCGGGGGATTGTTTTTACGGTACCAGGCCACGGTCTCTGCCAGGCCTGTGACCAGGTCGGTTTTTGGTGTAAAACCGAGTTTTGAGAGTTTTGACACATCAGGACAGCGCCGGAGTGTGCTTCCCGGCTGCAATTTACCGCACACAATACGGATCTTCCGGTCAAAGCAGCGGGCCGTCATCTCCGCGAGCTTGCCAACTGGAGTATCCTGAGAGGTACCTATGTGATAGATGTTAAGATGTTCCCCCTGTTTAATAATCGTAAGCAGCGCCTCGACGAAATCGTCGATATAAATAAAAGCTCGGGTTTCACCGCCTGTGCCCTGGATAGGGAAATCGATGACCTCGTCCGTTGCGGCGGATAACTCTTTTATGCGCATGGCAAACTGGGGGATAACGTGTTCCCATCCCATATCCGGTCCATAGACATTATGAGGCCTGAAGATTATGGCCCGGTTAAAGAACTTCCTCCCGTAATTAACCACAAGAAGTTCACTGATGATCTTGCCGCCGCCATAGGAATAGCGGGGGTTGAGGACATCCGGGACTATAAGGGGGGCGTTTTCATCTGTCGGCACCGCTGGCGGAGTCTGATAGACTTCGGAGCTTGACGCGAGGAAGATGTTTTTGACCCCTTCCGCAACACAGGCGTCCAGGACGTTCATCATCCCTTTGACCGCAACCTCAAGTATGACGTCCGGCTTGGTATAAAAGAATTCCGTGCCATTGATATAGGCCAGATGGCAGACGGCGTCCATGCCGGCAACGGCCTTCCGGACGATATCGGGGTCGCGGATATCTCCGGTGATAATTTCAGCGCGACCGGCGTCGGCGCCCAGCTTGCCGCGGGCTCCACGCGAATCATTGTCCAGTATCCGGATGCCGGCGCCTGAACGCAGAAGGCCGCGGACCAGCCCCCTGCCTATAAAACCGGTGCCGCCTGTAACAAGAAACTTTTTGCCCTGTATGGAAAAACTGTCGGTCATTTATAGTGTTCGCGCCTCGCTTTTATCGCCTGCACCAGTCATTTTAACCTTGCAGGCATATTTTTTTAAGTATGTTGTTTTAAATCCGTAAAAGTACCATTTAAGATAATACGGAAGCCATCCAAACACTTTAAATCTGCTCTTGCCCTGCGTTCTTTCATACCATTTTGCGGGCACTTCGCCTATCTTCCAGCCCAGCCGATGGCATTTTACCAGAAGTTCAATGGAATATGTAAAACCCTCTGAAGATTCCAGAAGGACCTCTTTTATAGCTCTTCTTGAAAAAAGCCGGAAACCGTTGCTTGCATCTTTGATCGGGATAAAAGCGAATTTATTCAGCGTGAAAGATGCGCTTCTCACAAAAACGGACTTGATCCATGGACAACCTTCCATGGAGCCGCCTTTCATAAACCGGCTCGCGGCCACTATGTCGCAGCCCTCACCAAACAGCGCATACATCTTATCCACAATAGCGGCATTGTAGTCATCATCGGCCGGAAACACAAGGACCGCAGGCGCCCTGCTGACTTCAAAGCCGGTTACAATTGCGCCATGTACGCCTTTCCCCCTGTTTTTGACGAAACTAATATCGGGATATCTCTTGCAGTCCCGGATAACCGGCAGGGTATTATCATTCTCATAGTCATAGCAGATATGTAACCGGAACGGCGTCTTCACATGCAGGCATAGTGAATCCAACGTCCTCAATATATTCCGCCCCTCGTTGTAAACGGGGATAATGATGTCTAAAAGAATTTCACCGTTATTTTCCATTTGCACCGCTTTCCAGCTGTTTTTTTAAACGAAGCCACAAGGTTACGTCCATTGAAGCATCGCCAGCCAACTGGACGGGCAGATCCTTTACCATATCCAGTCGTTTACACGGCCGGATATCAGGTTTGTATACTCTGTGAATCTCGTAATCCGATTTTCTTGGACCGCCGATATTGATTGTGCCGCGGAAATCGGACCAGAGAAGCAGTTTGATCGCTTCGACAAGCTCGTTTACCGGGATCTTGGACGTGAATAGATCAGCGGCCGATTCATTGTAACTTATGCCCTCCGGAATAAAGAAACGCGTCCGGATGACACAGAAATTTGAGAGCAGGTTTACGCATGCTTCCGCGCCAAGCTTTGTCCAGCCGTACTTGTTATAAGGTATCGTACTGTCTTTTTCCGAATAGTTTCCCGCCTCGGAGTGGTAGACGCCATCGGTAGATATATGAATAAACCGGATGCTGCGGCGCGACTCCGCTTCTTTGCGCAATACGCACTTTACAAGATTACATGTACCGATTATATTCGTGTCTATCGCGTTTACGGGATCTTCTTCGCAAAGAGCCATTTTTGCGATAGCCGCGCAATGGATAACGGCGTCAACGCCATGTGATTCAAAAAAACGCCGGACGTTTTCCGCATTCCTGATGTCCAATTCATGAATGGTGGGCGCGAGAATATTCAGGTCTTTATTGGCTTCAACAATGCGCGTTCCCAGGTTGCCCGGGCAGCCGGTCACTAAGATGCTTTTGTTTTTCATTTTTTCGCGTACGTTATTATAAAAGAACCGAATATTTTCCCGATCGGCTTAAACCCTAAAATGCGCTCGATTAAATTGTAAAGCGGCAGCAGCCACATCGCGTATCCGCTTTTTAAAGCCTTATAGGTGATCCCTGAAATACTGTACACGGCGTATTGGGAAAAGCTGAATTTCTCCAGTGTTGAAACCACGTCCTCTTTCCCGAGCGGTTCTTCATTTATTGTAACGCCCTTAGAGGAATATAGCGGCGAAGCTTTACAGCGGTACAACCACATAAAGGGATTCTTTTTATGCGGGTCATATGCCAAAAGGACGCCGCCTTTCTTTAGAATTCTGAATGACTCTTTCACCACATTTTTTAAATCTGGAAAATGGTGCAGCACCCCGCTCAGAAAAACCGCGTCAAACGTCTCATCAGGATACTTCGTTTTTTCAATATCCCCAATATCAAAAACAACGTCCTTATACGTATTCCTCGCGAAATGGATGCAGTTCGGCGAAATATCCATGCCGTAGCGGATAAAAGGCAATTGTGAAAACCGGGAAATAAAGGCGCCGGTGCCGCAGCCTAAATCTATGACCTTTTGATTGGGTACGGATAAGTCAATATGTTTAACAAACTCGCCGATAATCCGCGAATACGCCTGTTCGGATAGTACATCATACTCCGCATTCAGGCCGTAATTGTCAAAGAAAGCGGCTTCGGCCTTCTTGTTCTGCTCATTGCTGTTCATATTTCTTAAGATCCGCTATTTCCCACATATCTACGACTTCCGTTCCGGCGGGAAAATGGACCGATTCATAAGCTTTGTGGGGAACGCCGATTATGATTATATCCGCTTGTTTAACAAGATCTTCTTTTGACACAAAATCCGGATTTTTCACATATTCGTCGGAACACAGGACTTTTGCGCCCGCAAACCGCAAAATCTTTCCAAGCTTGTAGGACAGGGAATCACGGATATCATCGCTCTCCGCTTTGAAGGCCATCCCCAGGATACCGATTGTTTTCCGGCTTAAATCATGCTTTTTTGAAAGCCGGTTGACAAGAAAGTTCGGAAGCCCCTCATTGATGGTCATGGCGACCTGGCCGAGTATGAAGTTCTGCTTTTCAAAGGCGAAAAGCTGCATGGTATCTTTCATCAGACAGGGACCGGCGGCAAAGCCCGGACCTGAAAGGCTTTCCATGCGGGGATAGCCTTTTTTTATTTTATGAAGAAGCTCGTTATAATTCAATCCCGCCGATTCCACCATCATATACAGCTGATTAGTGGCGGCGAACTGGATATATCTGTAGGTGTTACAGATCAATTTGGCGAATTCCGCTTCACGGGGTGTGGCCTCCACCACTTCCGGGGCAATTTGCCGGAACAGGCTGCCGGATATCCGGACGGCTTCTGGCGTTGTTCCACTGATAATCTGCGGCAAGGTCTGGATCTCTGTGATCGCTCTTCCCTGCACCACACGTTCGGGACAGAACGCAAGCCGGGTATTCCGGTTTTTGGCCTTAAGATAACGCTCCAGGAATTCCGTGGCGCCGGGAGCCACTGTAGAGCGGAGAATAATCGTCTGATCATCGGAAAGAAAGGGGATCATGCTGTCTACACACCGGGTGAGCATACTGAAGACAGGATTATGAAATTCGTCTATAGGCGTACCGATCGTCAGAATCAGGACCGGGACGTTTTCAATATCCTGCAGCCGGGTGGTAAAACCGAGCTTTTTTTCCGCAAGTGCTTTTTTAAGCATGATTTCGCCGCCCTCTTCGAGGTAGGGCATCTGCCCCTGGGATAGAGAGCTTATGGCAGACTCATTAATATCGCAGATGAGGACCCGCATTCCCCGGTCCGCAAGGACGATGGCCAGCGGCGCGCCGACATGCCCCGCGCCGCCGATAACACAGACGTCATAAATGTTTTTCATAGATAATAATCCTTAACATTCTCCATTGGTTTTCTCAGTCAGGAACCTTTTAGAACAATCCCGCGAAGCAAAACGACGGCATAAACGCCCAGATGAAGCTGTGTTTTGAATTCCCCCGACAAAATCATCCGGTTAAGGTTTTCCACTGTTACATGCTTAACCGTTAAACCCTGTTCCGCCTGCGCAGTGTTACCGGCAACGGCCGCCCTCGCAAAGAACGAATGAGAATCAATTTGAAGACGGCCTGTATCGGGATGATGTTTGCCCAGGTATATCAATTCCCGCACGATAAGGCCCGTTTCTTCCTCCACTTCCCTTTTGGCCGCCTCGGCCGGAGATTCACCCTGATCAACCGTTCCGCCGGGGAATTCCCATGTATATTCCTCAACACAGGGCCTGAACTGATTGACGAGGGCTATCTTCCCATCCTCAAGCTGAGTCATAACGCTCACATAAGCAGGCTGAGTGATACAGTAGAAGGATTCGTCATTCTTTCCGGGGTGTAATTCCACCACTTTCTCGATAAGCCGCAGCCATGGCGTTGTGTGAATGATATGGCGCGATAATATTCTAGGCATCATTCTTTAATTTGCCGGATTTTTCCTACGTATTGAAATTTGGAATGCATAAAACAATATTATATATCAATTATACGTCGGCGGGATATGTTCATTTGTACAATCGCGCATAGCCAAAAACCATATCGCAAGCCGCATCTACCCGGCCTTGATCCCCTGAGCCGCATACCCCGAAGAGCTTCCGCCTTTCGTCACGGCTTTTTCGTGGCCCAGCGGGCGGCATAATGTTTTCGAATAGACTTTAAATTCCTGTTCGAGCATGATATACAGATAGTTTTTATAAAAAGCGTCCAAAAAGTTTTTATCCCGCCTGAATTCCTTGAGCAGCTTATGGTTTTTAGGAAATTCCGCGTCGTTTATTGCCGGGTCTCTCAAGGACAAGTCTTTTATTCTGGGAGGCACCCCGTGCCGCATATAGTTAATATCGTTCATTATGTAATAGCCGCTCCCGGCTGCCTTATTTATGGAGTAATTCAAAATATCAAACGGAGGACATGATGCAAATCCGAAATAGGGATAACCGGACATGTTTATGGAGCTGTTCTTGGGGATAGACGAACTTATCCATTTCCCCGCCTCAATTAAATTCTTCTGGTTGGCGGCAAGAACAAGCTGATAGTAGCTGGAATTCGCAAACGTGAAGAGAACGGCAAAAAGCGCCAAAACTTTATAAGGCAGCCGCCATTTTACCGCGTCCCCGATATGCGTGATAACATTGCCCGAGATAAGCACGGAAAGGGGGACCAGGAGCATTGAATAATGAGGCACATCCCAGTGGACGTTGGAAGTGTAAAAATAAAACGGCAAAAAAATGATTAAAATCAGCCATTCCCTTTTGCCTCCCCTGGCGATAAAAAAACCCGTTCCGATTACTGTGGTTATATACAGCGGATAGCCGAGTATCTGGTGCAATGCCGACACGGAGTAATGGACCATTTTATATAAAGCCGGTTCAAAAGGCTGCACTGAGGACAGGTGGACCAATTCCCGAAACACTTCGCCGAAAGAAGTCAGATAAAACGGGTTAGTAGCCAAAAAAGCCAGGCTAAATCCAAAAAACACCCAGAACAGATCAAAGGATACAAACCCGCACTTCTTTTCGCTTTTATGGAAAATATGGGCAAGAATGGGCGATAATATTAAAATTCCGCTCAGGAACATAGCGCCCATGGAGAGGCCCGCAAAAACCCCGGAAAAAAAAGAGTTTTTTCCAAACCCAGTTTTATCTTCCGCCATTTTAAACGAAAAATACAGGGATGCAAGCGCAAACGGGATAAAAAACGCAAACGGTTTGAAACTGTGGGCCTCCGCGCTTAATGACGGGACAACAGCCATAAATGCGGCGGAAAACAGCCCTGTGTATAAATTAAAAAATTTTAGTCCGATAAAAAAGATCAAAGGCACGCTTAATGCGCCGAATATTCCCCCCAATATTTTCGGGATCGCGTACAGCTTTTGCGCGTCGCCAGTATTCAAAAAATAATATTCGATATCCGGAGTCAATTTTATAATACCGAGCTTTTCACAGATCTTCAACGCCGCTCCGCAGGAGTAAAGATAAAAACCGCCGTAATGAAATACATGGGGATTGAAGTTACCGTGGCCCAACTGCGAGATGGAAACAAGGGTTTTTTGTTCATCCGGCCAGCGCGTTTGCAAAAGGGCCGACCGCATGGAATGAATCTTTTGTTCTTCTACCCTTATATTTTTGTTATTCAGCCTGACTGTGACCTGTTTTTCTGAAGGCATGTACATCTTCATTAATTCCAGTTCGGTTTGTTTCTGATAATCGGTATAAACCTTGTCGCGCAGCTGTTTCATTACAGTGCTGAGACCGGCCACCGTCTCCCGACCGCCGAAAACCAGATTAATCTGTTCCGGGGATGGGAGCCCTATTTTGACATTAACAACATTTAATGCCAGCGAAACGAATGTGAGGAATACAATGATCGCAATAATCCCTGCTTTGTTTTTCATCTCTTGAATCCTTAAAGAAAGAAGCGTTTCACGGGAATGTCCTCAATGTACCAATGCAGCAGATCGGTGCGGGTATGCAGTCGCGGCCTGGCTAATTATACCTTTTTTTATGTTTTTATGGCCGCTCACCCCCCCCCGAACTGAAAAACTTTTTTATATAATATCCATAGAGATCTGTTCCCCGGGCAATGGAATTGCGCATGCCTGGCAATTCAACTGATAAGGAGCTCCATGAAATCCCGCGATATCAGCACGCCTGTCTATATTTTTCTCGCCGCTCTGGCTGTAAGGCTGGTCTACGTAGTGTTTTTCTTCGGGCTGACACTGGTTCTTGATGCCGATTCCGCCGACTACCTTGGTTACGCGAAAAACATTGTCGCGGGCCTGGGGTTTACGAATGGGACATATCATGCTTCCCGCCCCCCGGGCTACTCTTATTTCATAGCGGCTGTCTATTCCATTTTTGGACAATCTGTCCCTATATTGAAAACAGCGCAGATATTCGTAAGCGCCCTGATCCCCGTGTTTATTTATCTGATCGGCCGCCGAGTGACCAGCAGGAAAACCGCCGTTATCGCCGGGGGATTTGCGTGTTTGTATTTTGGGCTTGTCCGCGAGCCGGCCCGTATTTTAAGCGAATCGACTTTTACCTGCCTGTTTGCTTTCTCCATTCTGCTACTGTTGGAATCCGGAAAGAGCAAGGCGTACGCCGCCGCCTGTGGCGCGGCGCTTGCCTTTACCGCGCTGACCCGGCCGGTGGGGCTTTTGGTGCCGCCCTTCGCTATTTTGTGGCTCCTTCTCAGATTTCCCGCTAAAAAAGCGTTGAAAACCGGCGTTATGGTTCTTCTGGCCTTTGTGGCCATAATGACTCCATGGTGGTACCGGAACTACCGTGTTTTCGGAGCATTTATACCGGTATGCCTTGAGACCGGTTTTGCCACGAAAGCAACACATGCCCCCCCACATTCCCCGCCGCAGTATCTATGCTCCAATGAGAACCTTCCCGAGCTTGAAAAAGACCGGCAGGATTTGAAAGATGGCTTATCTGTTATCAAGGCGCGGGGCGCCAGGGAATTCCTGAAAGGAGGTTTGATTACAATGTTCACATTCTTGTACCCGTTTATGCCGGCATACGATTTGACTTACGTCCTCATCATCCCGTTATGGCTGTTCGGGGTGTATTTTGTGCTCAGGACAAAAAACATCCAGGCGCTTTCGCTTTTCGTCATGTTTGAATATTTCCCTCTCACCTTCGCTTTTTGCGGCACAACCCGGTACCGTCATACACTCGGACCGTATTTTATCCTTCTGGCGGCAATCGGCGCGGAAGAACTCTGGCGCAGGATAAAAGACAAAAAACTTGAAAAAGCCGCCTTGTCCGCCGCCGGCCTATGGATCGGACTTAATCTCACCATTTTAATTTATTCCGAACCTGTACGGCTCTTGGTCAAAAGAACGTTTTGGCAATAACCTTTCGTAAACTCCCCCAGAAGCTCACGTAATTTTA
>DMES01000050.1 GCA_003450815.1 Elusimicrobiota bacterium
GGGCTATGCCCTACAGACGGCCTGCACAGCGTTCGGGGCGGATTAACCGCCGGCCTTTAATCGGTGACGGCCGGTGCTCCACAAGGGGAAAACCCAGGTTTTCCCCGTTATCTCGTCGCCGTCGGCCAGCTCGCTACGCGAGGGCCAGGACGGCTGAACCCCTTTCCTGAAAGGTGATTCTTTATCGCACCCCGCGCCGCACTGCACAGCGCGCGGGGCAATTAACGCCGGGCTTTATAAGGTGGCGCCCGGTGCTCCACGAGGGGAGCTAAGCTCCCCTTCGTCGCTCGCTATTCCGGCATTAAGCCGGAACCGCTCGCTGAACCCCTTTTATAAGGTACCCGCGCTCACTAACGAAAGTAATCGCGCGGGCTTATCAAAACCTGCACCTTTAAGCAAGGACAGCCGGCCTCTTCAATAACCAAAGAACTGGACGAGCGGGCGATGGGAATCGAACCCACGTAACAAGCTTGGAAGGCTAGTGTTCTACCATTGAACTACGCCCGCGAGTCTGTTAATTATATTTATTTACGCCTATTGAGTCAATTTGAAACTAGCTGAAGTAGCTGTCAAAACCATGGAGAATGGCGGGCCCCGTAATTTCCCCTATAAGCAGATCCAACTGAACCAGACTGAAAGGCTTCTTGATAAACCGGACTTTCGTATTTTTTGAAGCCACATTTTCACCTTCAGGAATCTTCAACCCGCTCCATATAATAGCGGGGATCTTTTTGTATTCTTCCAGATTCCTCAATTTTTCAAAAGCAGCCAAGCCGTCAAGTCCCGGCATATTTATGTCCAGAATGACCACATCGGCCATAAATTCTTTTAGTTTTTCGAATAACTCGTTGCCGTCACCAACGCAAACCGCTTTATGCCCTATGGACTGCAGGTGGGAAACAACCATACTCAGAAGATTGGAGTCGTCGTCAGCAATTATAATATTCATAAAAATCCGCAGGAACCAAAAGCGCCCGTATATTTCTCGCCAAAAAGTATTTCACTTCCTGTGGCTAAAAGTTACCCGGAGATATCCTCTAACGATATAATACAAAATTTAACCCAATTCGTTTTACCCAGTATAGACTAAAATACCCGCCGGATATTTATTCCGGCGGGCATTTTAGCGCCTGAACTCCGCTTGATTATTTATTCACGGCTTCCGGCTTCGCTTCCTGCTTCTTATCTTTTTTATGCGCCCTGGGGTGGTCTTTCCTGAACTGCTCTATCTCAGCTTTGTTGGCTTTCTCCAATTCTTTGACGGCGGCCTTCTGCTCGGCTTTCCTGGCTCCCAGGGCTTTTTTCTTTTCCTCGGGAGTTTTGCCGGTTAAGGTTTCCTTGAAGACCTTCAGCTCGTCGATATTCTTTTTTCTGAGCTCGGCCACTGCGTCTATATGCTGCTTTTTCAGGTCTTCCAAAATCATCTTCTTCTCGGGCTGGGCGGGCATAGCCGGAGCCGCCGTGGTCTGCGCAGGGGCTGCAACGGCCTGCTCCGGAAGGGCGGTTGGGGAACCGGGTTGCGCTCCGGCGAATGTGAAAAGGCAGATTGTAAGAGCTAATGCCGATATAGTTTTCATTTTTTGATCTCCTTTGTGATTTTACCGCGTATATAAATTTATAGCATAAATCCCGCGCCCTTTTCTCGTCCTGGCGTGGCGCCGGCTCCGGCCCGGTCTTCCTTAAAGATGTGCCGATATGGGCTTTGGGCCGGGCCCGGGATTTTCTACAATATATGCATGCAAAATATTTCAGCTTTATTCGGTCCCTGGATAATAGGCTTTTATACCATCCTTTTGATCTCAACAGCCCTGCTTTACCTGGCCGGGCCGGCCTCGCGTAAAAGACTTGGAGGGACGGCTTTTATGGCCGTGGGCTCTCTCGCCGGCCAACTAGCCGTTATACTCCTTGGCGGCTCGGCCTCCGGCGGCCTTCTGAAACTGGTTGAGTTGGTTTCACGCCTGCTTGCCGTCGTAGCGGCAATAAATGTGGCCGGGGTTGTCGGCTTTTCCCTTGTCATGCCTAAATTGAAAGCCAGCGTTTCCAAGTTCGTGGAGGACCTTATACTGGTCGGCGCGTACCTGGTGGCGGGCCTCGCCGTAATTTCCGCCTCCGGCGCGAACCTCAGCGGCGTACTGGCCACATCCGCGGTAGTCACCGGCGTGGTAGCGTTCTCACTTCAGGACACTCTCGGAAATATTATCGGCGGCATGGTGCTGCACCTGGAGGACTCTTTCATGCCCGGCGACTGGGTGTGCGTGGACAAATACGAGGGGATAGTGCGCGAAATACGCTGGCGCCAGACCACGCTGGAAACGCTCGACGGCGACCTGATTGTCATCCCAAACATCATACTTATGAAGAACCCCGTTACCGTCCTCGGCCGTGCTTCCGGTAACACCCGCTTCCGCGCCGTCGCTTTCAATGTCTATTATGACCGCGCGCCGGGTTCGGTGATAAGCGCGGTAGACCGGGCCTTATGCGAGGATCCGCCCGCCTGCGTGGCCGCTAAACCGGCTCCTTATTGCGCTATCAAAGAATTCCAGCACAACGGAATTACTTACGAAGTCCGCTATTATCTTACGGACCTCTCAGTACCGGGAAGAACCGACTCCAATGTGCGGTCTAAGATATATTACGCGCTTTCCCGCGCCGGAATCAAGCTCTCTACCCCGTCCAGGTCGGTGGTGGTCACAGAAGAGGCGGATGCGTCCGCGGAGAGGAGTTTAAGGTCTACGCAGAAAAGACAGTTGGAGGCGCTTAAAGGCGTATATGTATTCCAGGCGCTTACCGCGGAAGAAATGGGGATCCTTTCCGGGCAGCTTAAATCCACACCGTTTTCCGGCGGTGAAGTTATTACCAGGCAGGGCACAGTAGCCGACTGGCTTTACATAATTCACACGGGCTCAGCCGAGGTTCGCCTGTATTTGGATACGGACGGCTCCTACCGGGCTGTGAAAACGCTTGGCCCTGGGGATTTTCTGGGCGAGATGGGGCTGCTCACAGGGGAGCCGCGCTCCGCGACAGTAGTGGCCAACGGCGAGGTGTGCTGCTACCGGCTGGACAGGGAAGGCTTCCGCGGCATACTTGCAAGCCGCCCCGAGATAGCCGGATCCATAGCGACGCTGCTGGCTAAAAGGCGTCTGGAGCTGACAGAAGCCAAGGAGAAGCTGGAGGGCGACGCCTCAGCCAAAGGCCTTAAAAAGGAAGAGCAGGACCTGCTTTCAAAGATAAAGAACTTCTTCGGCGTTTAATAAAATGTTGAGGAACAACATTTTATCCTATCGGACATGCCTTGCAACTTCCTAAAATTGCGGCAATTTTAGGGCTTACGCTACTTTCACGTGCTTGCCTATCCAGACAAAGGCGGAGGGCAGCAGCAGACATTGGCACATGCCGCTTAACATGGAGGAATTTTCCGGCATTATTGAAACAATGCCGTTCGTCCAGCTTACATAGCGGATGTGCTCCCCCCCAATCCACTCGTAAACCCTGGGCCCCACCCTTGGCATTATGGTCCAGACCACGGCATCTTCCCATGGCACTTCCCCCGCATCGGAGGAGTATTTTATTTCAGGTATCTTTTCACCCATTGAATCCATAAATTGCTCCTTCAGGATGCGTAGACGCGCGGAGGCGTAGAAGCGTAGAGTATTGTAGCCATAACATTAATCATCCAGGTTGCTACGCATCTAAATTGCTAAGCCTCTATTATTCCAATGTCGCTTCCCGCTGAATTTTTCAGACTGCGGACTATACCCCGAATTCTGTCCCCCCCCACACATGCTGCATGTGGGGGCTGGAGGACCATTTATCTATTGCGGCCCACTCTGCGCCGGCGTCCGCGAGCGGACGCCGAGACGGGCAATCTGCTGGCGCAATTTTGGCCTTGCTTCAGGAGGGGCTTGCCCTGCCCCGCCGGTCGCCCGGCGGGCGGTGCGCTCTTACCGCACCTTTTCACCCTTACCACTCACTTTTCCCGGGCAAGCCCGGCCCAAGTGAGGGGCGGTATGTTCTCTGTGGCGCTATCCGTCGACGAGGGATATGGCCCCCGCCTCCCGGCTTATGGCCCCTCCTTTTTCCTTACGGAAAAAGCGGAAGGGCTTTGAACCGGCACCCTGCCTTGTGAAGTTCGGAAGTTCCTCTCCTCCCTCGCGGGAAAAGCGGCCCTCCATCCGCAGTCTGAAAATTAGCGCTGAAGTCTGAAGCGCTGAAGAACTGAAGTTTATAAGGGATTCCTGATTTTTTAACCCTCTCCCCTATACCCTAACCCCTAGCCCCTGCTGCTGTTATCCGAACACCGTCTTCTCAAGGTAGAGCATGCGCCCGCAATTGTCGCAGACGCCAAGCACATCCCGTCTTTTTACATCCACCGCTTTCTGCGGAGTGAGGGAGATATTACAGCCGCCGCAGGAGATCTTTCCGCCGGACGGATCCTCGTGGACTTTTGCTATTGCAAGGCCTTTTTTCTGCGAACGGATAAACTCATACTGTTCCATGACTTCCGCGCCTATCTGGGAGGCAAAAGCGGCGCGCTCTGTTTTTGCGGCTCCTATCTGCGCCTGCATGGAAACAGCGTTTTCTTCAAGCTGCCTGGCGCGGATATTTTTGGCCTCCTCAAGGGTTTTGACTTCCGCCTTCAGACCCTTATCCTGAGCCAGGGCCTTGTCTATTTTTTCAAGCAATTCGAGGATGGCGGTTTCAATATCATCTTTTTGTTTTTTATCATTTTCTATCTCCGCCAGAAGCGCTTTGAAAGCGTTGTTCTCTTTCACCATGTTAAGTTCGCGCTGGTGCTTGCGCACCGACTCATCTTTTTCAGCTATTTTTAACTCATTTTCCTTCTTCTCAACCTGCAGGCGCAAAAGCTCCTGCTTGGCTGTGTCCATATTTTTTTTCCGCTCTTCAAAAGCATTATTAAGGGCCTCTATCTCCGCAGGCACGGCATTAAGACGCTTTTGCAGCTCGTCAATGGCGCTGTCTTTGTTTTGCAGTTCTATCAGCGCTCTGGCTTCCAGGGTATGTATCAAGGCCATTTTATCCTCGCTTTTCCCGAAAATTGCCGCAATTTTCGGGCCATTGATCCGGCTAAATTATACCTAATCCTCTCTTCACCAGATTCAGCACTGCCGCTGTAGCTTTTGAGCGGTTCAGCGTATAGAAGTGAATACCGGGAGCGCCATTTTTGAGCAGCTCAAGGCACTGGGCGGCGGCGTAAGATACGCCAAATTCTCTTATGGCCGCCCTGGCGTCAGGCCCCGGCTCCGCGCCGCCGGGGGAAAGCTTCTCAAGGGCCGCGGAAAGCCCGGCTGGAATTTTAACTTTTATCCTCTCGGCAAAATTGGCAAGCTGGGAAACCCCCGTTACCGGCATTATGCCGGGGATCAGGGGGATGGTAACGCCTCTGGACAGACATTTTTCCCTGAAGCTGAAATAAGAGATGTTATCCAGAAAAAGCTGGGTAATAGCGAACGCCGCGCCGCAATCCATTTTTCTTTTAAGATTGTCTATGTCCGCCTCAAGGCTTTGGGCTTCGGGATGTTTTTCCGGATAACAGGCTGCGGCTATATCAAAAATACCGCGGCCGTTTAGCTCGGCCGCAAGTTCCCATGCCCTCGAAAAAAAAGGTTTTTCAAGCCCCCCGCCGGCGCGATCGCCGCGCAGCGCCAAAACATTTTCAAGCCCAAGTATCCTCATCAGCTTAACGGCTTCATCCAAGGTTTCCCTGTCCTTCAGGGTAATACAGGTCAGATGGGCCATCACCTCAAGCGAAAACTCGTGTTTGAGAACGCCGCTCAGAGCCAAAGTATTGGAGAGACTCGCAAAACTAAGCCCGCTCAAGCTCGAAGGCGACTGGGTAATGGACACAAAATCCGGAGAAAGCCCTTTGAGTTCAGCCACGGCGGCTTTGAGAAACGGTATATCCTCCTCTTTTTTTGGCGGGTAAAACTCAAAGGAGAAAACCCTCTTTTGTTTTTTTAATTTTTCTGAAATTCTCATTCCGGGAACCCCATCCTTGAGGGCGGCCAGTAAATGACCATGGCTTTGCCTTTTATGAGATCTTGCGGCACCGGTCCCCAGTAACGGGAATCGCAGGAACGGTCGCGGTTGTCGCCCATCATCATGTATTGGCCCTGCGGCACGCGCACGGGCCCGAAATTATCCTTGATGTATTCGGCAAACATTTTGCCGAGCATCCTTTTTTCCCAATAAATCTGGTAATCGCCGGAAGCAATTTTACTTTTGTCGGCGGGATACCGGGAATTGTCAAGGTATTGCGCGTAGGAATCCTCTTTCAGGGGCACGCCGTTCACAAACACTTTACCGTCTTTCAGTTCCACGCTGTCGCCCGGCAGGCCTATGACGCGCTTGATAAAATCCTTGCCGTATTGTTTGCCGCCGCACTGAAACTCGTTGGGATCCTGGGACGGGAACTGGAAGATAACGATGTCGCCGCGTTTTATCTTTTTCAGAGCGAGAAATTTTTTGTGGGTATATGGTATGCGGAAACCATAAACAAATTTATTGACAAAAAGATGATCGCCCTCAAGGAAAGTTGTCCTCATTGAACCTGACGGGATTTTAAAAGCCTGCATGAACAAGTACATCACCACCGAGGCAAGCAAAACAGCGGAGAACACCGTTTCAGACCATTCAAGGTCTTCTTTTATGGCCGGAGGAAGGTCTTCGTTTTCGGACCCCTTCCCAACAACTGTGACACTGGCCTGTCGCGGGCCTCTGGCGCTGTCCGCGACTGAGGGGACACCGCTTTGCGGTTTCCCCTGATAGCGGGTTTTATCACCTTTAAAAAAGGCGTAAAATCCAAGCCCCAAAGCGGCCGCAAGTCCCCACCCAAGCTGCCGGGCGCTGAAAAGCACGGCCGCCACCACTTCGCCGCTGCGGTTGTCAAGGCTTACTGAAAGCAGCGCCCCGCCCACAAAGCCGAGCAGCGCCATAAACACGGCGTGCCAAATACGCGCAAAAAGCGCTTTCCCCCCGAATTTGTTTTTATCCTTGAAGTGCTGGGTTAAAAAAAAGTGAATCCCCACCAGAATCCCGACCCAGAAAAGTTTTTCTTCCACAATTTCCTCCTATTGAAATCAAAGCACAATAAATCGCAAGAGGCAAAGCAATTTAGAAGCACAGCGATTTAGCGGGAAGGCCTTGCTTCCCGGCCTCTTTACATCCAAATTGCTTTACATCTTCATTTATTCTGGCTTATCTTCAAAAGCGACATAAAAGCTTCCTGCGGTATTTCCACGGAACCCAGCGTTTTCATCTTGCGCTTGCCTTCCTTCTGTTTTTCAAGCAGCTTTCGTTTGCGGGTAATGTCTCCTCCATAACACTTGGCAAGCACATCCTTTCGCATGGCTCCGATGGTTTCGCGCGCGATGATCTTTCCGCCCACCTGGGCCTGCACCGCTATTTCAAACATATGCCTCGGGATAAGCTCCTTTAGCTTTTCGCAAAGCAGCCTTGAGCTATGCAGCGCCTTTGAGCGGTGAACGATGAATGAAAGAGCGTCCACAACCTCCGCGTGAAGGAGTATTTCTATTTTCACCATATCCGAGGAGCGGTACTCATGCGGTTCGTAGTCAAAAGAAGCGTAGCCTTTGGAAACGGACTTGAGTTTATCGTAAAAGTCGATGATGATCTCGCTCAGCGGCAGATAATACTCCACTATGACCCGCGTGGCGGTGATATACTCTATTTTGATGTGCTCGCCGCGCTTTTCCTTAAGCAGATTTATTATCCCTTCCATATAAACCAGCGGGGCAATAATATTGGCGCGCACATACGGTTCCATTATATCCAGCACATCGCCGTAATGCGGAAAATCCGCCGGGTTGGTGACTTCCACATATTTACTCTCTTTTGATGAGGAATGGGTCTTTGCGAGCACCTTATAGATGACATTCGGGTTGGTCGCTATCAGTGGAATATTGAACTCGCGCTCAATGCGCTCCCTGATGATGTCTAAGTGCAGAAGTCCCATGAAACCGAGCCGGAAACCGAAGCCAAGCGCCTTGGAGGTTTCGCCCTGGAAATTAAACGAAGAATCAGTAAGGTTTAGCTTCTCTATAGCGGTTTTAAGCGCGGTATAATCGGTGGTATTGACCGGATAAAAGCCGGCGAACACCACCGGGTTGACATCCTTATAACCGGACAGAGGCGCGTCTATGGGATGTTCTTTTTCAAACATCGTGTCGCCCATCTTAATCTCGTGGATGTCGCGTATGCCGGCTATGATATAGCCGACTTCACCGGTCTTGATAGAGGCGGCCTTTACGAGCTTCGGCGTGAGGTAACCGACCTCCTCAACCTTATAACTTGCCCCGCTTGAATGAAATGAAATATGCCTGCCGGCCGAAATGGCTCCATCCACCACCCTGGTAAAAATAATTACGCCTTTATATATATCGTAGAAAGAGTCGAAGACGAGCGCTTTAAGCGGCCTGGCGGCGATGCCGCGCGGGGCGGGGATCTCGCTGATTACGCGCTCAAGCACTTCGCGGGCACCGCGGCCGTCCTTGGCGCTGATGCGCGATGATTCCGCCGGGTTCTTAAGCACTTCCCATATCTGTTCCTCGGTAGCATCTGGGTTGGAGTGTTCAAGATCTATCTTATTGATGACGGGGATAATGGTAAGCCCCAGCGACTGCGCCAGATGCGCGTGGGCAAGCGTCTGCGCCTCCACTCCCTGGGAAGCGTCCACAAGCAGTATCGCCCCTTCGCAGGCCGCCATGGCGCGCGAAACCTCATAGGAGAAGTCCACATGGCCCGGAGTGTCTATGAGGTTAAGAATATAGTCCTTGCCGTCCACCACTGAGGTATAGAGCATCCTGACAGCCTTGGCTTTTATAGTGATGCCGCGCTCGCGCTCAAGTTCCATGCCGTCCAGATACTGCTCTTTCATCATCCGTTCGGGAATGGTATTTGTAATCTCTATAAACCGGTCGGCCAGCGTTGACTTGCCGTGATCAATGTGGGCGATAATGGAAAAGTTGCGGATGTTCATGATGTAAAGTCTATCCTGATAATCTTTCCCTTATTTCAATTCCTCCTCCACCATTTTTCTTATCTGCTCCGAGGTGGGAAGCCCGAGCGCCTGCTGGGCAAGCGCTGCAAAACGCTCAAAATTCATTATACGCACGGAGAATTTAGCGCGAAGATACATCTTCATGGGCACCGAAAGGATATCCACACCCAGCCCCACAAGCAGCGGTATGGCGTAGGGGTCTGAGGCCATCTCGCCACAAACGCTTACGGGCTTGCCTTTTTTGTGCGCCGTCTGCACCACCAGATTTATAAGCCGCAGCACCGCGGGATGGAAAGGCTCGTAAAGTTCGGAAACATACTGGTTTATCCGGTCCACGGCGAGCGTATACTGCACTAAATCGTTGGTGCCTATGGAAACGAAGTCTATCTCACCCAGCAGCGAGTCCAGAATAATGGCGGCGGCCGGAATTTCCACCATAACTCCGAATTCGGGGTCCTTTTTTATTTCAAAGCCCTCCTCTGACAGTTCCGTTTTTACTTCCTGGGCCATTTCCTTCACGGTGGTTACCTCATTAAGGGAGGAAACCATGGGGATCATTATTTTTATAGTCGCGCCGGCATTGGCTTTATAAATGGCCCGCAGCTGGGTTTTCAACAATTCCGGATATTTGATAAAAAGCCTTATGCCCCTGAAACCCATGAAAGGATTGCGCTCGTCCTTCAGGCCCTTTATGCCAAGCTGGGTGGCCCTATCTCCGCCTATATCGGCCGTCCTTATGGTAAGCGGCAGCGATCCTAAAGCGCGCGCCACATTCGAGTAGGCCTTCAACTGCTCATCCTCCGTGGGCACGGCATCACGGTTCATATAAAGGAATTCGGTCCTGAAAAGCCCCACGCCCTCTGATCTTGCCGCGGCCAGCTCCTGGACATCGGCGGAAGAATCCAGGTTCACCATCAGGTTTATCCGGTGTCCATCGCGGGTAATGGCTGGCAGGCCTTTCAGGCGGTGGAAAAAGATCTCCTGTTTATGCAGTTCTTCCTGGCGCAGCTTGTACTTGGCGATTATCTCAGCCGTGGGCGCGATTATTACCATGCCCTGTTCGCCGTCCACTATAACCGAATCCCCGCTTTGTATCTGGCGGCTGATATCCGAGAGCCCGACCACGGCCGGTATTCCCATGCTCTGCGCAAAAATGGCCGTGTGGCTTGATTTTGAGCCCAGGTCCATGCAGAAACCCAGCACCTTGTTTGACTCCCTGATATGCAGGGTGTCGGAAGGATATAAATTGTGGGCAATTATTATAACCGGCTCTTTGATGTCTTTAAGAGAAACCTTTTCGCTGTTAACCAGATTTGAAATAATTTTCTTGCCGACGTCAAAAACGTCATGCTTGCGTTCATGAAAAAACTCATCGTCTATTTTTTCAAATTCCTGTTCGGCGCGATCCAGTATTTCCGACAGGGCAAATTCCGCGTTCAGACCCTTTTCGGCTATAAGTTTAGGGACTTCCTTGGTTATAAGCGGGTCACTTAATATAAGGTGATGGGAGTCTATCAGTTTCGCGTGCTGTTTACCCAGCACTGTGAGCACTTTTGCGCGGATAAGGTCCAGATCGGACTTCGTTTTATCAAGAGCATCCCTGAAGCGTTTTATCTCGGCTTTTATTTTTTCAGGCGGGATTTCTTTCTGCTCTATCAGGATGTTTTCCTCTTTTACGATATGCGCCCTGCCTATGGCTATACCGAGACTTGCCGCTATGCCCTTTTTTATAAGCATAAATAACTCCATCTTTCTCTGCCTCTACCTTTGCCTCTGCCTGTCATTTAATCCTCGTCAAATTTACTAGCGAACAGTTCCTCTATGGCCGCCATAGCGGCCGCTTCGTCACTGCCGCTGGCAACTACGGTGAGCGTTGAATCCTTTCCGGCCGCAAGCGTCATTACGCCCATAATGCTCTTGCAGTTCACTTCCATTTTATCTTTTATAAGTTTCAGCTCGCAGGCGAATTTTGAAGCGGTATTGGCAAGCATCCCGGCGGGCCGCGCATGTATGCCCAGTTCGTTGATAACACGAAGGTCCTTTTTAATCATAAATAGAAATCAAACGGCTTTAATTTTAGCGCCCAAAACAGAAAAAGCGAAACCGAAAGCGTCAGGCCGATCACAAAAAAAACAGACCGCCCTAATCTGCGCGCCACGCGATGCGCGGCTAAAACGCCCGCCAGAAGGCCAAGGCGAAGCGCTAGTTCGGAACCTGAGAGCCTTGTGTAGTTAAAAGCGATAAACAGACCTAAGGCAACCAGCGCTATCAGCAGGGAAAAAATGAAACCCGCCACGCTGAGCCGCCTTATAAATCGCGACCAGTTAAGGTCTTCAAGGCCGCAGTTTGAGGCTCCACCGCATTCAAACCCGGATTGCATGCCCTTCCAGCGCCAGTAAACGGCGAAGGCCGAATAGGCGGCGGCCCCAGAAAGCGGCCCCGCAAGAATCAGCCAAAGAGACGGCGTTTCCTGGCACGATGTAAACAGCCACCCGTAAAAACCTCCAAGTGTCCATACTATCAGGCAGACCTGCACGGTCATCGGTTTGAGGCGGCCCCAGAAAATTCTGTCTCCTATCGCCGCAAAGCTTTGCGCCAGCGCCTGTTTAACCCCGGTCAGAGTCCGTATCTCCGCCTCATTTTCCGTAGTCGAAACTGCGCCGGCCAGTTTTTCCTCCATTTTAGCCACATTGCCCAGTATAAAACCCGCCATGTAAGGCTGGGTATTAAAAAGCTCCAGATGCCGCAACAGCGCCGCGTAATAACGCTCCGTATTACCGTAAACCCGGCGTAAGGCCGGAAGAAGAGCAAAAGCAAAACCCACATTCTGGCTGCGCTCGTAATTCCAGCCGGCCTGTATAAAAAATGACCGCACGAACATTGACCGCAGGGTATAGGGTATAGGGGATAGGGGATAGGGTGAAGAGTTTTTATTTTCCATTTCGTCACTCATACCTGAAGAAACTCCTTCCCTAATCCCTATTCCCTAACCCCTCCCCGCTAACTGCGCTTATACATCTGCGCTCTGAATCTGAAATACAGCCCGCTCAGACCCAGCCAGGGCATTAACGAATAAGCCAAATTCATGGCGGGAGTCAGAGCTTCAAGCCTAAAAAACCGGCCAGTTAAAAAAACCATCCCTGAAAACAGGAAAACATAAAGTGAAACAGCCGCGCTTTCGCCAAGCATTGCGCCCGCAACCCAGTAATTAAGGCGTTCACGGCCCGCCTTAACCTCGGCTTCAATAACATTGTTGCATCGCGAGCGCGAAGAACGCAAACGGTATTCCACAAAAGAATACAACCCCCCCGCAAAGAGCCCCGTAAAAAAAGCCAACGCCGGCACAAGTCCCGCCCAAGAGTGCGCGAGCACACCCACCGCCGCGGCCACGGCCCCGTTCGGAGGCACCACTCCGCCTACCGGGATAAAGTCAATATAGATGAGCTCGATTAAAATGCCAAGGCGCGCGCCTTCAAGAACACATCCGTTTAAGGCGCCCAGCAGCGGCCCCACAAGGGCCGGCCGTGACAACAGGAACTGCCCCGCCTGCACGGTATCAAGTTCAAGCAGACCGGCGAGCGAACTTGAAATAAGAGCTTTGAATATTAAAATCATATGGCCGCAATAAGGTCCAACGGGCTGTCGGAGGGAACGCCACGGCCCTCTATAACCACGCCGGAATCGGAAAGGAACCGAAGCGCCGTGCAATCGGTCTCATTTAAGAAAATGGCCTTGCCTATGGAGAGATTCTTGCCCGCCGAGTAATGCATCCCTCCCACATTAAGTTTGGCTATTTTTACGCCTTTTTTTATAAGCTCCACCGCCTCGTCAAGCCCCGGTAAGAGCACAAGCATATTTGAGGCGGAAGCTTCGGCCGCTGACAAGTATGCGGGCGCCTCCGCCACAGGCAGTATTTTCAGGCCTACCCCTTCCGGGGCGGCAAAACGCATTATGGTCTGCCGCATGGAATCGCGTGATATATCATTAGAGATAACGGCGATGTCGCCGGCCTTCAGGTACGGCACCCAGGCCTCTACCACCTGGCCGTGAATCAGGCGGTCGTCTATTCGGTATAGCGTTATGGGCATAACAGGCTTTTTACTTCACAGATGGCTTTTTTGCCGTCTTCCATTATTTTCTTCACAAGCGACTCAAACTCAAACGTTTTACGATAAGCGAAAGCGGAGTTCATCATGTTTATATTCACTCCGCAGATGACCGCGCTTTTTTGTATATCGCGCGCTATAGGAAGCGCCACATTCATAGGCGTGCCGCCTGGCATGTCTATAAGAAAAATCAGCCCGTCGTCCGAGGCCATCTCCGCGGCGGCTTCTGTTATAAGGGCGTTAACCCTTTCCAGCGACAGCCTTGAAGAAATTGAAACATTTTTAAGGCCCTCATGCTGAACGCCTACAATACTTTCCGCCGCCTCTATCAGATAGGCGCCGAATTCACCATGGGTGATGACAATTATGTTTATCATACTTCCGTCCTGCCAGGTCACAAGTTGCAAGTCACATGTCACAAGTTATTAAGGAGCTTCCGCATATTTCCTGTGACTTGTGACTTGTGACTTGAAACTTGCGCCATGCGCATTACTTCCGGATATCTCTGTGATACTTTGAAACTGAAAAGCCGCTTTTTGAAAGGGAGCGTGCCACTTGTTCGGCTATAAAAACGCTGCGGTGCCGGCCGCCGGTGCAGCCTATGGCTATGGTCAGATAAGATTTGCCCTCTTTAATGTAGTATGGCAGCAAAAAATTTATCTGGGCCAGATACTGTTTAAGGAAATTCCGGAAAGCGGGACGCCGCCTGACATAATCGCATACCGCCGCGTCCAACCCGGTTTTTTTCTTCAGGGACGCGATGTAGTTGGGATTGGGCAGAAAACGCACATCCATAACCAGGTCCGCGTCAAGCGGCAGGCCGTATTTGTAGCCAAAAGAAATAATGGACAGCTTCATTTCCTTTGAACGCTTAAGCTCAAGCATTCCGGAAAGTATTTCTTTCAGTTCGCCAAGAGTAAGCTTTGAGGTGTCTATAACTTTGTTCGCCCGCCCCTTAAGCTCATATAGGATCTTGCGCTCCTCTTTTATCGCGGCGGCGACATTCTTGCCCAGCGGGTGGCGGTGGCGGGTTTCCGAAAACCTCTGAAGAAGCGCGCCATCCGTGGAATCAAGGAAAATAACCTTATAGTTCAGGCCAAGAGAGCTTAAAGCCTCAAGGGAACTGGCAAAACCCTTAAAGAACCGCCCCTCGCGCATATCTATTCCCAGCGCCACGAAACGGAAATGCTTCTGTTTTTTAATAAATTCCGAGAATTCCGGGATCAATCCTATAGGCAAATTATCAACGCAATAGAATCCGAAGTCCTCAAAGCATTTAAGGGCCTGGCTTTTGCCCGCGCCGGACATGCCGGTAACAATAAAGATCTTACCGCCGGTTCTCTTTTGTGTCATGGCGCTATATATTTTCCCCTTTTTTTGCCATTTCCTTTATAAGGCTTTCGTTGAATTTTTTTGCCACAAAATAACCCTGGTTTTTGAGCCGCTGATTCAAGGCCGCCACCTCTATGAGCACAGCCAGGTTCCGACCGGGAGTGACCGGCAGGCGCAGCGAAGGCATGGAAACATCAAGCAGGGTTATTTCACGCGATTCCAGACCGGTGCGGTCGTAATTGGCGAGACTTCCCGGGGCCACCGATTCAAGCTGTACATGCATTTCTATGATGGACTGGTCCATTATGGAGCCCACGCCGAACAGAAGTTCCACATCTATAATGCCGAGCCCTCTCACTTCCATATAGTGCTTTATGTTTTTAGGAGAATTGCCTACCAGCATATAGCCGATGCGCCTTTTAACCTCTATTACATCATCGGCTATAAGAATATGTCCCCTTTTTAAAAGTTCCAACGCGCATTCCGACTTGCCTACGCCCGAATCGCCCTGTATAAGCACCCCCAGGCCGTAAACATTTACCAGCACACCGTGCGCGTAAGTAACGGCGGCCAGTTGGTCGTCAAGGAATATGGTAAGCTCCCGTATAAAAGAGGAGGTGTCAAAGGAACTTGTAAGCAACGGCACGCCCGCGCGCGCGCAGGCCGCCTTTATGGCTGGCAACGGACGCAGGCCGCCGGTTACGATGAGGCAGGGGATATCGGAGAAAGAAAACATCTTCTGAAGGTTGGAGAGCACCCGGCGCTGGTCTTCCTTCAGACAGTAGGCGTATTCACCCTGGCCTATTATCTGTATGCGTTCGGAGCGGAACCGTTCCATGTGGCCCGCAATGGCCAGCCCCGGGCGGTTTATCTCGCTTACGGGTATTTTTCGGGAAAGATTCCTGGCTCCGCCTATTACTTTAAGCCCAAGGATTTTTCCCCTGTGTTTCAGCAATTCCCTGACGGTAAATATTTTCTGGGGGCTTTTAGAAACTTCTGTCATTGGATAGTTCCGTTAGCGAATGGCTCTAATAATTACGAATTCCGCGAATGCTCACATTTTCTTTCGCGTAATCTATTATTCGCACCATTCGCCGTCATTCGTCTTATTCGCAACTATTTTTTTACCGGCTGCAAAAGGCCGTAGGTACTGTCAAGCCGTTTGAACACCACCCTCATCTGCTTCGATTCCTTGTCCAGGAAAAGCCAGAAATTGTAGCCCAGTTTTTCCATTTCCACCACAGCGTCTTCCCTGCCCTGCGGTTTTATGGGGACATCTTTCACCACTGAAAACCGTATTTCAGGGCCAACCAGGGTGGTAAACCCGCTTAGATCCATTTCCGGACCCCGGTGACGGGCATGGCGCTCCTTGTATTTTTTCACCTGTATTTCCATCTTAGACATCACTTTGTCTATGGCGGAATACAAATCGTCCGACTGGGCGCTTGCTTTCATTGTTTGATGCCCGGCGTGAAGGATGACCTCGGCCGTATGTATCTTTTTTTCCACGCTGACTATGGCCTGGGCCCAGACAATATTGTCAAGATATTCGCCCAGCTTTAAAAGCTTGGCCTCTATGAAATCCTTTATCGTATCGGTAAGTCTCAGTTTCCTGGCTACTATATGCACTCTCATGGTTGCCTCCTCTGCGAATGAAACTAATAGTTACTCCGGTTACTCATTATTATACAATTTCAGTCCCTATAGGTGCGGGGCAAATAGATAAGATGAACGAGCCA
>DMES01000012.1:0-125 GCA_003450815.1 Elusimicrobiota bacterium
TATTTCGCGTGCTTGCCGATGAATTTGGCCAGCTCGAACATGGTCACCTGTTTTTTACCGCCGAAAAACTTCCCGAGTTTCTCGTCAGCGTTGATGTTCCTTTTGTTCTTCTTGTCCTGCAGGTT
>DMES01000012.1:246-15228 GCA_003450815.1 Elusimicrobiota bacterium
GTTGATGTTGCGCTTGTTCTTCTTGTCCTGCAGGTTGTTCTTCTTTATGTAGGCCCAAAGTTTCTTCACGATTTCGGTGCGGGGTACCGGCTTGTTGCCGATGATGTCCGAGAGAATCGCGTCGGGTGTCATAGGGGCCATGAACTTAGAGTTCGTCTTAGTTGTCGCCATTTGTGTACTTCCTCCTTGGATATTACCGCTTTCTACTGCATATTAATCTATTTTTCCACTGTTTTGTCAATAGAAAAACCAAACCGGCGCTTTTAAATCCGGGGCCCGGCCTTTACAATGGCTTCATTGGCAACGCCGAATTTAGCGAAATTTTTGACAAAAAGTCCGGCCAGTTCCTTATATTTGGCTTCATAGGCGGCCTTATCGGGCCAAACATTCTCCGGATTGAGTATATCCGAGGGCACGCCGGGACACTCAAGCGGCAGCTCAAACCCGAACACAGGGTCTTTGCGGAACTTAGCGCCCGAAAGCGAGCCATCCAAAGCCGCGTTCAGCAGCGCCCTGGTGTTTTTTATGCTTATGCGTTTGCCGACGCCGTACGGTCCGCCGGCCAGCCCCGTATTTATAAGCCAGCAGCTCGCGCTGTTCGCGCGCATTTTTTTCTCAAGTAGTTCGGCGTAAACGGAAGGGTGGTGGCTCATAAAAGGCGCGCCGAAGCAGGCGCTGAAAGTCGCCTTCGGCTCTTTGACCCCGATCTCAGTGTTGGCCACTTTTGCCGTATAGCCGGAAATAAAGTGATACATAGCCTGTTCATAAGAAAGTTTAGATATGGGCGGCAGAACTCCGAAAGCGTCGTAGGTCAGCATCACTATGTTTTTAGGATGGCCGAACGCCGCCCCCCTGATGGCGTTGTTTATGAATTCAAGCGGATAACCCGCCCGGGTATTTTCGGTAAGCGAGCCGTCGTTAAGGTCCAGTTCGCGCGTTATTGGATTGTAAACCACATTTTCAAGCACCGTGCCGAAACGCCTGGTGGTTGCGTAAATCTGCGGCTCGGCCTCCGGGGAAAGGTTGATAACCTTGGCATAACAACCGCCCTCAAAATTAAAAATCCCGTCATCCGACCAGGCATGTTCGTCATCGCCTATCAGCCGCCGCGAGGGATCGGAGGAAAGCGTGGTTTTGCCGGTGCCTGAAAGCCCGAAAAAGATAGCCGTGTCGCCTTTGGGGCCCAGATTGGCGGAGCAATGCATGGGCATCACGCCCTTGAGCGGAAGCAGATAATTCATTATTGTGAAAACAGATTTTTTTATCTCACCCGCGTAGCCGGTCCCGCCGATAATCACCAGCTTCCGCCTGAAATTGACTAAAATGAAAGTGCCGGTGCGGGTACCGTCCGTTTTGGAGTCGGCCTTGAAACCGGGAGCGGAAATAACGGTAAATTCCGGTTTTACCGTCTCGCCCGCTGATGGCTCTATAAACATATTTTTGGCAAAAAGGCTGTGCCAGGCGTATTCTGTTATTATTCGCACTCCCAGGCGGTTTTTGGGGTCGGAACCAGCGAAACAATCGCGGATATAAATATCCTTGTCAGAGAGATAGGCTGACAGCTTTCCCGCCAGGGCATCAAATTTAGCTTCTTCAAAGGGAACATTGTAATCCCCCCACCAGATATGTTCCCGGCTGGTTTCTTCCTTCACCACAAATTTGTCCTGCGCGGCCCTGGCGGTGTGAACGCCGGTTTTAACGGCAAGCGCGCCGCCCGCGGTTATCTGTCCCTCTTTCTTTGAAACGGCATGTTCGTAAAGTTCCGGTTCGGACAGGCTGCGAAATATTGTCTTTGCAGTTTTTATGTCAGGTATAGCGGCTGATGTTTTTGTTTCCATATTCTTTGTAAACTTTCTAAGTCATCCCCCTGCGCCATTGTAGTGTCAAAGCTTGCTTTGACTATTTTACGGCAGAGTAAACTCTGCTACTACAAAAGCGGACACCTCTTGTCAATACCCCAAAAGGAAATTCCTAATTTAAGACTTGTGACCTGTGACTTGCGACCTGTGACTTGTGACTTGTGACTCCAAAAAGGCGGAGCCTTTTTGGACTAATCCAGCTCTTTTCTGATACGCTCAACCCCTTCAATAATATCTTTTTCAGGTCCGCAATAACTTAAGCGCAGGCGCCCCTCAAGCCCGAATTCCCTGCCAGGCACGGTAACAACCAGGGCTTTCTCAAGCAGCCTGGCGGAAAGCCTGGCTGAATCGCTATCATAGGCGCTGAAATCGGGAAAGCTGTAGAAAGTGCCCTGCGGCTTGCACAGTTTAACTTTTTTCAGCCCGCCCAGCGCGGCCAGCATGGTATCGCGCTTCTTTTCAAGGCCGGAGCGCAGTGTTTCCACAAAATCGTCGGTTCCGCGAAGCGCTCCAAGCGCGGCTTTCTGGCTTAACGCCGACGGGCAGGAGGTGATCTGCGCCTGCACCTTCGCCATGGCTTTGGTAATGGCTTCAGGCCCCACGCTCCAGCCTATCCTGAAACCCGTCATGGAATAAGTTTTGGAAATTCCGTTCACGGAAACAATAACCGAATCTTCAAGACCGCGGCTTGAGAAAGAAAACGCGGACGGAGCCCTGGCGCCGTCGAATACCAGACGATTGTAAATGTCGTCCATAAGAAGATAGACGTTGTGGTATTCGCAGATTTTCACTATTTCCCGTATAAACTCCGGAGTGTAAAGCAGGCCCGAAGGGTTATTTGGGCTGTTTAAAAGCACCGCCCTGGTATTTGCGGTTATGTGGGCCTCTATGTCGGCCGCTGTCGGAACGAGCTCACCAGGCCGCGGCGGCACCGCGACAGGGGTGCCGTAAACCATTTTGACCATTTCAGGGTAACTTACCCAGTAAGGCGCCGGGAAAACAACCTGGTCACCGGGATTAACCACCGCCATCAGGAAATTATAAATAGCTTGTTTAGCGCCCGAAGAAACCACAATATTCTTCGGCGCGGGCTTCAGGCTGTAATGTTTGTCGGTATAAAGGCAGATCTCTTGTTTAAGCTCCGCCGTGCCAGTGGTGGGAGTGTAACGCACGAAACCGGCGGAAAGGCTTTTTTGCGCTTCTTCGCGGGCGCCCGAGGGGATCATTTCCTCAGGCTCGCCTCCGCCCAGATGGATAACCGGCTTTCCCTCGGCTTTCAGGTTGCCCGCCAGTTCATTAAGCTTTAATGTGGCCGATTGGCCGATAGACATCGCAAGTTTGCTGAGATTCATATGGGGAGCGGATATTACCACTCTGATGAAGCACTTAACGTCACCCCGGCGCAAGCCGGGGTCCAGTGTCGTCGATATTTCTGGATTCCGGCTTGCGACGGAATGACGAGCTGGGCTTACGTGAGCTTTTAGGTGGCTCCTGACTTCTAGCTTATGACCAACGCCTAAACTCCGGCTATCACCTAAAAAATCAAGGCGCGGGCGGGAATCGAACCCGCGAATAGCAGTTTTGCAGACTGCCGCCTTACCACTTGGCCACCGCGCCGTAAAAGCTTTCCTACATATTACAAAACTTACGAATGGATAAAAAAGACGCTCGATGAACAGGATTCGGGTTAAAGCGGGAAAACAGCCGCTTCAACCTCTTCCGGAGTTGAAATGCTTCCTATCCTTGAAAAACTGACCGAAACCCCGTAATCCGGACCAACAGGAATATGCTCTATGGGAAAAGCCAGCCGATAACCAGGCGCCACAAACAATTCAAGTTGCGTCTGAGATATCTGACGGCGGTAGCCGATAGGAGTTTGGTCGCTGGCCTGGGCATCCGGTTCTATAGTGACTTTCTCGAACACCCTGGCGGTGAACACGACTTTTTCGCCAGCATAATAGGCGGACCACTTGTCAGAGGCTGTAAAGCTTAAAACGCCGCCGCCAGACGCAAACTCCGACACAATGATGCCCAGGGGGTCCGGGTTCATCGGCATCTTTTTTATGGCACTTAATTCGTAAACGGCGCTCTGCGAACTGTCATCAAGCGGAGTTATAGCCGCAACTCTTTTATACTGGCTGGCGCCCGAGATTACTTTAAAGTTCACATCGGAACCCAATGCGCACACAGAGAAAGACTCTTTCTCCCAGGGGTACAAACCCGCGGCAAAACGCTCTATGGAAACTCTGGTGGTGAAACGCCCGGTTTCGTGGGGAACCATTACAAAAGCGGGCCCCCCCTGGTCGGAGGGAATCTCCTCCGCTTGGTCCGCATACTGCACGCTTACCAGGTCTATCGCGGCGGCATTCTCCTGCGCGGCTAGCGTAATGGTTTTACAGGTATTCCTATAATATGTGACGGCGGGGTTTATCTGCAGGGCATTGGCTTGTCTTATGACTTCGCCTATATCCGCGCCGCGATCGAAATCAATGGCCCGGGCCGCGCCGGCCGAAACCAGTAAACCCAATACTACCGCCCCAAATATTTGTTTTTTCATGCTTTCTCCAGAACAGGCCGCAGCAAAGCCGGGACATACAAAAGCTGTCCGCTGTCCTTAGCGCGCCACAAGCTGCCATTTTATGATTGTAACCGAAGGTTACATATAATTATACCCAAACAGGCCGCTTGAAAGCAAAAAACACGATACTTACTGATTTTTACGTGAGACAAGCTGCATTCCTCATTTGCTAAAATGACATAATACGCTAATGGAGGCTTTATGAAAGTATTTATTTTAACCGCCGCGCTTGCAGGACTTGGCGCGACCGCGCACGGAGAGATTATAACCCTTAAAGACGGCACAAAAATAGAAGGTGAAATTACCGGAGAACTTGACAACACCTCGCTTGTAAAAACAAAATACGGCTCGCTTACCATAAATAACAAAGACATACTTGAACGGACCCCGGATGCTGTTGCCGTCTCCAGCGCTTCGGATATACCGGCCGAAACCGCGATTTCAAGCAGGTCGGTGGTTTCACTATCAAACCAGCCGCCTGCGCCGGCAAAATTTACTTTTAAAACCGTAAAGCCCGATACCTCCACCGTTCAGACGCTTTACTACGAGGATTCGGTCGTTATAGCCACTGAAACCTTCCCGGCCGCCGGCGCCCCGCCCACCATTGAGGGGACCGTCAAGGACGGCTCATATAGGGAATATTACGACACCGGCGCCCTGAAAACAATAAAAGATATGGCCGGCGGGAAAGTCGCCGGTATACTTAAAGCCTTTTTTCCAAACGGGACGATTCAGACTGAAGCGCAATATTCCAACGGAATTCTTGACGGCCCGGTCACCATCCGCGGAGAAAACGGGATATTGCAGTTTGACCAGAGTTTCAAAAACGGAACGCCGGACGGCTGGTTCAGGCAGTACGACTCCCAGGGCAATGTCAAATCCGAAACGCTCTATTCCGACGGGCGTGTGGTTGAAAACCCGCAACCCGTAGAGCAAAAAATAGAGCTGAAAAAGGAACCCGTCAAAGAACCTGAAAACGAATCAGTGGTAGTAGCAAAAGCGCAACGCCTGGCGCGCGGCGAACGCTTTTCCTTTTACCTCAACAATAAATATATCGCCAGGGTGTACCTGGACAAGGACCTTAATATTATAGGCAGGGACGGCAAGGCGCCGGACGGCGCCGTTAAGGTATATTCAAAAGACGACAAACTGGAAAAGGAATTTGTATTTGAAAACAACGAAGTGACAATCCTGCGGGTTTACGACCCCGGAGGC
This sequence comes from Elusimicrobiota bacterium, assembly GCA_003450815.1. Lineage (GTDB taxonomy): Bacteria > Elusimicrobiota > Elusimicrobia > Elusimicrobiales > UBA9959 > UBA9634. The sequence continues at coordinate 5,899 of DMES01000012.1, forward strand.
GAACTGAAAGCCGAGTACGGTTACAAGGAAGATAAAGCGATAAAAAAATAGCCTCCGGGCAACCGATAAAAAGGCGGCCTCCTAAAAGAAGGCCGCCTTTTAAATTACTGGGCCCGGTAGGACTTGAACCTACGACCCAGCGATTATGAGTCGCTTGCTCTAACCAACTGAGCTACGGGCCCATTAAATCCGTTATTACACCCGGAAATCTATTTTATCACTTTTCCCGGGTATTTCCAAACAAACCCGGAAATTGCGACAGTTTTCGGGTGGGGCTGACTCCGCTTTTTTTATACAATACAATATCGTGGAACAACATTGTATTCCAAACAGCTCACATAAGGCAGAGGTCTCCTCGAGATATTTTTCATCGTTCCGGGGAAGCCCTTTACGTTAGCTTTTGGGCATGGTGTCTCGCTCGGCTCGGGGTTTTGTCCATCCACATGCCGGAGATTAGCTGGTAAAAATTTTTGTTGCAAAAATTTTAAATGAACCATAAAACCAAAATACTCATAGTTGACGACGAGGAAGCCATACTCGATTTCATGCTGGCGGCGCTTACCCTTCAGGGCTATAGCGTAACCTGCGCCTCCGACGGCGAAGAAGGCGTTAAAAAGATAAGAACTGAAAAGTTCGACCTGGCCGTAATGGACATAATGATGCCGGGCATGGACGGCATAACGGCGCTGGGCGAAATGAAAAAGATAGATCCGGAAATAGAAGTTATCATCGCCACCGGCCACGGCACGATGAATACCGCCATACAGAGCCTGCGCAAAGGCGCGTTCGACTATCTGCACAAGCCCTTCCAGGTAAAGGACCTGCTTGCCGTGGTTGAAAAGGCCCTTGAAAAACGCAGATTCAACGATCTCACCAAAGCCATATTCTCAACCATAAAATCCGAAGAGCTGCTGCGCATAATAATAGATTCCGTAACGCGCACGCTGAAGGCCGACGAAGCCGCGTTGGTACTGCTAGACAAGAACGGAGCGCCTTACATGGCGGTTTCAGAGGGGCTTGAAGACGAAACCCGCCGCAAATCCCGGCTTGAACTGTGCAGCCGCGCCATAGCCAGCTTCCCCAAGGGCGCCGCAAGCCCCGGCGCTATTATAAACGAGCCCGTAAATGATAAAACCCTGGCGCCGGTCCTTGGCCTTTTTGAGGTAAAGTTCACCATACTGCTGCCGCTGATGGAGGGAAATAACCTTACCGGAATGATAGCCATAAGCCGCCGACAGGAAGACGAATACTTCACCGAGGGCGACCTGCAGCGCGCAAAGATCTTCGGCTCGCTGGTGAACCTGGCGCTCAGAAACGCCAACCTTTACAAGCAATTGCAGGAAACCCAGACGCAGCTGGTGCATGCTGAAAAAATGTCGGCCCTCGGCCAGCTTGCGGGCGGGCTGGCGCATGAAATAAACAACCCGCTCTCCGGCATTCTGGGCCTTGCCCAGCTGGTTATGGAAGGGACCTCCCCCGAAACGCAGAACTATAAGGACCTGAAAGAAATTGAAAAGGCCGTGTTCCGCTGCAAGAAGATTATCTCCTCTTTGCTCTCTTTCGCCAGACAGGAAAAGCCGCGCATGGAGCCGGTAAACATACGCGAGGCGATAGAAGAAACACTGGTGCTGTGCGCTCGCCAGATGGAATTGAAGGGCATTAAAATAATCCGGCAATTTGCCCCGGAACTGCCGCCGGTAAACGCTGATTTTCAGCAGCTTATGCAGGTTTTTCTGAATCTGCTCACCAACGCCAGGGACGCCATGCCGGACGGAGGCACTCTTACCATAAGCACGCGGCTTACCGGGCCGGACAGCGCAAAAATGGAAGTGGAAACCTCTATCTCCGACACCGGACCCGGCCTCCCCGCCGAAATAATAAACCGCGTCTTCGACCCGTTTTTCACCACCAAACCCGTAGGCAAGGGCACCGGGCTTGGCCTGTCGGTATGTCTTGGCATAATCAACAAACATAACGGCAGGATAGAGGCGCACAGCCCCGCAAGCGGCGGCTCCGTATTTAAAATCTATCTGCCGGTGTAAAAATGGCCAAAAGAATACTTGTGGCGGACGACGAGGAAATCATCCGCAATTATGTAACGCGCGCCCTTTTGAGCCGCGGCTATACACTGGAAACGGCATCGGACGGCGTGTCGGCGCTTGCGCTGGCTAAAAAAGAAGAGTTTGACCTTGTGATCTGCGACCTTAAAATGCCGGATATGCGGGGCGAAGAGGCGATCAGACAACTTAGAATAATGCGGCCGCATATTAAAGTTGTGCTGATTACCGGCTCCGTCTCCGACATTTCAAACCCCATAGTGCCGGGAGTCGTGGTGGAAGGCTTTCTTATAAAACCGTTCGGAATAAACGAGATACGGGACATGGTGGGAAAAGTGCTGGGGACAGGCAATAGCGTATAGAGACGAGCGTATAGGGAAGTAAAAATCCCTATAAAGCTCCCCCCCCCTATCCGCTAGCCCCTATACGCTATACGCAGCCGTTAAAGCATTCCGCATTCATTTGATATTTTGCCCTCTTCCTCCATTACCGAAGAGACCATGTTTCGCTCGGCCTCCGACAGCTGAGGCGCGCGGGCGGAGCGGTAGAACCGCAGAAGCAGTTCATAAAATCTTTTCTTAATCTTGCCGTCCTTTATTTCCCCTCCCGGATTCTTTGTAAGCCTGGCTCTGCTAAAGCCCGGCTCCTTCATTTTAAGCGCCCAATATTTGGCCTTAGCCTCAAGCGCGGCGCTTTGCCGGACGGCCAGCCGCTCGTGCCTGGCGCCGCAGGTGTGCTCGTCAAGCCCGGCGGGAGCGTCGCGGAAATTACCGAAAGAAAGATTGAAATTTTTACCTAAAGATATAGGCGACATGGTTCCCAGCTCCGGCATGTAAAAGTCTTCGGACCACTCCGGCGGAACCATTTCCGGCTGCCGCTCAGCCTCGCCCTCCACAATGTGCAGCACAGCGCCCGTGCGAGGGTCTATCAGCTTGGCTATTATAGTAAGGTGCTCCGCGGTGCCGAACACGGTACCCGTTATCACGGCATCGGTGGCATTTACCCACCTCTGAGCGCCGCCCGGAGTTTCCTGGGTAATGCCTGCCAGTTCCAGTTTGCGCTCCTCAAGCACCTTATCCAGCTGGCCGCGCTCCAGCAAATTCACTTTGCCTGATTGCGAAAGGCCGGCGAGCAGTTTCTCTGAAACATATTCGCTTTCCTCGCGTGAAGTCTGGGCCTTGCGCGAAAAGCCGAGTACAGCTATGCTTTTTACTTTTTTGCCGGCGGAATAGCCGGCGAAGTCATCCGCCATTTTTTGGTAGACATCCTCGGAAGCGGAGGCTAAAGATGCGCCCTGGAAGAGCGCGAGAATAGCTGTTAAAAAGATTTTTTTGAAGTTTTTTTCATTCATAACCCCTCCATCCGACAAACATACTATAACAGAGGGAATTATGAGAAATGACAGAAAATTGTCAAATTTTAGTCAAATTTATAGCCGTGCCCGGTAACGCTGACTATATGCGCGCCTATTTCCGGGCCCAGCTTCTTCCTGAGCGAAGAAACATGCACCCCGACGGTATGCGGGTCGTTATAGCTGGCCGGATCGTAGCCCCACACAGTATCAAGCAGGTAAGGAACCGCCAGCGCGCGTCCCTCGCAGGTTATAAGGGCGGTAAGCAGATCAAACTCCTTGCGGGTAAGCCGGATCACTTTATCTTTTATGGTTACTGAGCGGGCCGCGGGGTTTATTATCATACCCAGTCTGGAAATTTTGCATGAGTCCGAGCAGAAAGCCTCGTATCTTTTCATCACGGCCTTCATTTTAGCCAGCAGCACAGGGAAAGAAACCGGCTTTAAAATATAATCGTCGGCACCCTTGTTATACCCGGCAAGAATATCCTCTTCGGCTATTTTGCTGCCGGAAACTATTATTACCGGCACTCCGGCCAATTCGGGGATTTCTTTAATTACCTTGCACAGCGCGAACCCGTCCAGGCCTTTCATCTCGGCATCTGTTATAACAAAGTCAGGCCGGAATTCCCTGGCCAGAATTATGGCTTCTGAGCCATTGTCGGTATGCGCCACCTGGAACCCGCGGCCAGTCAGATAGCGCCGGGTTGAGTCTAAAACTACCTTGTCGTCGTCCACCAGCAGTATTTTTTTAAGCATATAAAGAACCACTAAGTAGGTAGAAGTCAGAATTCCGGAGCCAGAATAAAAATGCCGGTAACAAGCAAGATTCTATTATTCTAAATTCTAACTACTGAATTCTGTCTTCCTGCCAGCCATTTATTATACCGTTTTTCTAAAATCCCAGTGTAGCTGAAAGGCCGAGGGTAACAAAAAGCCTGTTCCCTTTAATAGTCCTGAATCCCCCCGGAGCTACTGGAGCGATATCAGAGTTCCTGTTCTTTGTCATATCCAGCCGCGCAAACGGCTCAACCGTCACCTTGCCCCTGCCTTTTGAAAGCGCGAAAGAAGCGTAATACCGCTCCGCTCCCGGATTCAGACTGTCCCATCTGGCGAAAGCGGGCTGCCTGATATAGCCAAACTCGTATTTAAAACCGGATCTTTCTCCGGTTTTGCGCTCGTGGCTGAAAAAGAACTGCTGCAGGTTCCGCCCGTACGGGCTGCCGAACGAAAGCCCCTGGTAAGCCTCCACCGGATACCAGTGATGCGTATAAAACTGGCCGTTTACACACTGAAACTCAAAACGGAACCTGTCACGGTCGGTTTCAGCAACCAGGCCGCCGGTATAGGAACGCAACTGTAGTCTGATACCGAACGGGAAATAATATTTTTTACAACTGTCCTCTTTCTGCCAGCAAGCCTGCACATCAGTACCCGCGTCCTCATAATAAAGCTTTGCGCTTTTAATTGCCGCGGGAAAGAGCTTTTCCGGCAAAGCCAGCGTAATGTCGTAACCTAGATAGCCGTCGGTATCGTAACGGCTCCCCACAACATTCTCGTTTGCGCCCAGCAAAAGCTTCGGGTATTCCCAAAGCGTGTAGCCCGGCCTGCCCGGCCCTCCGTAATAAGAGGTCCTGGTCACGCCCAAAGCGAGCGCGGACCATGGAGAATACCGCGCCCTAACAGCGATCAGCTGCGGAGTTCTGGCGCCGGAATCGCTGTCGTAAAACCAGCCGTTCAGCACAAGAAAATACCAGTCGCCCAAGATCCGCAGCGGCTTTTCATTGGCTATCCTAAGCATGGGAAACGGCGCGGCGTTTTTTGAAAGCAGCAGCCCGTTTTCCGCCGGGCCAATATTGAAGCTGTCCTTGCCAAGCAAAACCGACAGGCCGGCTAGACGGGCGCTGAAATAAAGCTTGAAAATTTCGGCGCGAGTGAAGTTATCCGCCAGACTCTGCTTAAGCTCAAGGTAAACGGCTGTTTTTGAAGAAACATTCACACGCGCGCTTTCAAACACCAGCAAATTCAGACCCCGCTTAAGCCTTAAGCCCTCCTGGCCGGGCAGAAAGGAGCTTTCCGCGCTTGAATAAATAGCTTTTGAGGTAATGGCCGTGTTCACAACGCCGCCGCGGCCAGCGGTCGGCAACAGAACAATAAGCCCCAAAACCGCAAGCTTATGGCAATGCCGTCCAAAAGTCCTGCGGTCCTTAAAATGGCCGGCACGGCGCCTAAAACTTTTCAAGTACATATATAGTTCTACAGCCGCGCTTCGCTCCTGTAGTGGCAAAGCTTGCTTTGCCCTTTTACGCAGAGCAAGCTCAGTCGCGGACAGCGCCAGAGGCCCGCGACAGGCCAGTGTCACTGCAGCTACGCAAAAATGTGAGAGGGCCATGGGTTCACCGGATATTACCTCGTAAAGTGCGGCTGTAGAAATAGTCTCTTCCCGCCTATAAGTTGTCCCGCCATCCACTGTAAAGCCGCCGGGCTGCCCGGCAGAATTTCATACTGAAGCTATTGCAGACTTAAGAATATCGGCGTTAAACAATCTCAGTTCCGATTTGTCATCAAGAAATCTCTCAACATCTCTTTTTGCCGCCGTCAAATCAATTCTGGCCAGCCTTCCCAGCATAAACTCCTTAAAATTCCCCTCATTCACTCCGGGAGCTTCTCCTGAACTTTGAGCGATAGCATTATTCAGCAGTTCAAAGTTAGGTTTAACCTTCCGGCCAAGGTACCAGAACAAGTCGTAAATATCACGGCCTTTTGTATACTTCCGATAGAAACAAGCATGCAGCTTGCCGGCAAACATGGAGGGCAGGTCATAATGCGTAACACTGAACAGATATGTTCTGTTAACGACCGAAGTCTGCGTCATCCATCCCTCCGGCGGCCGTGTATCCACCTCAATTTTGATAGACAGCTTTTCCTGTTTGTGTCCGGACAAACCCAAAGCATGCGGCAGGCCGGGAAAGCTTAAAAAGGAGGAATTTACTGTTTTAGCATTCTTCTTATCCAAAACGGCATTAAGGCCGTTTTGGTTAAAAGCCTTTACAAGCCCGCCGCAAATTCCGTCAAAATCATACCCTTTGGCGCTTATAACAGAAAAATCCAGGTCTTCGGAAAACCGCCGAGTTCCGAAAATAATGCGCAAAGCCGTGCCGCCGATAAAAGCGATATGGGAAAACGCATCCTGATCCGACAAAGACTTAAGCGCCAGGACCTGAAGGAATTCCCTGCCCCTGTTGGTTTTATCCTCAACGGAGGCGCCGCCTGACAATTCCTGTTTCAAAGCCTCAATCATGTCCCCCTCCCCACGCCATACACCCTAAAACCCCGGCAATTACATCCATCTTTTTACTATTAAACAGACTGAAATAATCCGTGATTCTTTTTTTCCTTAATGAGCCCAGATTCTGAAAGCGAAACGATTCAAGCAGGGTTTTTTCCTCCGCGCCGGCCGCAATCCTGTCAAGATTCAGATAAACAAAATCAGCCACGGCCTTTTCCGGCTCTGCGATAAAATACGGCAAACCGGCCTCGTCCTTCCGTGCGAGAAAACCGCGGAAAGCGGACGGCTTCACGGTCTGGTAGGCAAATGTGCCTAAATCATTGGTGAATTTTGTGGTTTTTTTAGTAGTGACGGATGTTACATCCGCCACTCTTTCCGGAATAAGGCCATATCGGTTAAGAGCATATTCCAGGCTTACATAAGAAGGCTGATAAAGCTGTCCGGCCAGAAAGCTTCTGCTTGGTTCAATTTTCCGCTCTGCCTTACCGAACATATACAACCCGCGGCGCAGTTGAATTAAAAACCCCTGTTTGCGCCACCGGCCAAGCTGATTAAGATCCGCCCTGCTTGCTTTTCCAAAAACAATACCGGTAGGGAGCAACGGCAAATCCCTGAATTTAGCTTTAAACTCCAAGAATTTCATATGTTTCCTTAAATAATCATTTTTGATTACTTAGGGAAATAGTATAGCAAATTGTCCTTAAAAATATATTACCGGGAAACCTGCGTCTGTCCCTGGGTTTTATGATTTTTGGCCGCGCATGGATTGCCGGTATAGGCGGGAATTAACTGCCGGATCTTCCTGATAATAGGGGCCGGGTCCGGAAGTTCGGAAAGAAGACTGAGCTCGCTCATCTGCTCCTTCAAAATTGCCATATCGGATTCTTCCGGGATCGCCATGAAGATATCATCATGGCCGGTGTCTTTACGGACATCCTCAGCCCTGAAAAGCTCCTCAAAAAGCTTTTCCCCAGGCCTTAGGCCGACAAAATCTATCTCAATGTCCTTGCCGGGCTCAAGACCGTTTAAAACTATCAGGTTTTTTGCGAGATCAACTACTTTAACCGGGGTGCCCATGTTTAAAACAAATATCTCGCCGCCTTTGCCCATGGCGCAGGCCTGCAGAATAAGCTGTATGGATTCCTCCACCGTCATGAAATACCTTGTAGTTTCGGGATGCGTTACGGTCAGCGGCCCGCCGTTTATTATCTGTTCCTGAAATATTTTAACCACACTTCCCGAACTGCCCAGCACATTGCCGAACCGCACCGACATGCACTTGGTACCGTTAACCTCCGCAAAAGCCCTTACCACCATCTCGCCAAGCCGCTTTGAAGCGCCCATCACGCTTGAAGGCCTTACCGCCTTGTCGGTTGAAATAAACAAAAACCTTTCCGCCTTATACTTTACAGCCGCCTCAGCTAGCGCATAAGTACCCAGAGTGTTGTTTTTAATCGCCTCCTGCGGATTGGCCTCCATAAGCGGCACATGCTTATGCGCGGCCGCGTGAAAAACAATATTGGGGGAATAGGTTTCAAAAACATTTTTTAGCAGAACTTCGTCTTTCACATCCCCGGCCACTGCCACAACCTGGGACGGATACCCCATTTCCCTGATCTCTTTTTCAATATAAAAAAGGGCGGTATTATGGTTTTCAAGCATTAGAAGCCGCTTGGGGTTATACCTCAAAACCTGCCGGCACAATTCTGACCCTATGGTCCCGCCGGCGCCGGTAACAAGCACGGTCTTCCCGGAAATTATCCCGGCCATAGCTTTCATATCTAAATGTATTTTTTTACGCGGCAGCAGGTCGGAAAGCTCTATTTTACGCACTGAAAAGCCGCCGGTCCCATGGCTTAACTGCTCCTCCAGCGTGGGAACGGTCTTAAACTGCACCATGTGACATTCCCCCTTGGAACAAAGCTCCATGAGGTCTTTTATAAGCTGCCCGCGGGAATGATTAACCGCCACAATAACCTGGTCTACTTTATGCTCGGCAAGAACTTTTGCAAGAACTTTCCTTCCGCCCAAAATCGGAAGCCCGTGTATCTGGTGCTTCCATTTATTCGGATTATCATCCAGAAAACCCACTATGTTGTAAGCGATGCGCTTGGAGCGCTGAAAGTCCCTGAGAACCGTTTCGCCCAAGTCCCCCGCCCCGTATATAACCACGCGCGGCAGCTTTGAATTTTTTCTCCAGTCGGCATACCGCCACTCCCGCGTGGCCCTTATTAAAAACCGTATCATGCCCACCAGAAAAAGCGTAAATACCGGATCAATAATAAGTACAGTGCGGGGAAAATCGGCACGCTGCTGAAAAAGTATCACAGCGACTATGCACACCTGGCTGTAAATCACAGCCTTTATTATGGAGGAAAGATCGGTAAGGCTGGCGTAGCGCCAGATGCCGCGGTAAAGCCCGAAGTAATTGAAGGCCACTATTCTTGCCACTAAAATAATAGCCAAAGCCGCCCAAAAACGGCTCCATTCTTCCTGTGGCACTAGAAAATCAAACCTAAGCTGAAAAGCCAGCCACCAGGAAATCAGCACGGCAAGGCTGTCCATGCCTAGAATAACCCATTTGCCGTGTCTAGCCACCGCCCTTTGCATACAACAATTCTACAATTTTAACCG
>DMES01000071.1 GCA_003450815.1 Elusimicrobiota bacterium
GGGGAAATGCTAATCGCTACACCAAAACTGGCTATAGCGTTATCATATTCTCCCAAATCTGTGTACATGATGCCTTGCTTATAAAATGCTTGTGCATCTTTTGAGTTTTTTTCTATCACTTTATTTTGCTCTGCAAGAAGTTTTCTGTATTGGTCCAGCCAGTCTTTTTCTATTTGGGAATTGGAGGCGGAGAGGATTTCTCCGGATTCTACTGATACCAGGCGGACATTTAGTTCTAACTGCTTGTCGGGGAGTTCGGTCAGGGTTCCTACTACTATCCAGTTGGCGCCTAGCATTTTGCCTATTTTTTGGGCGGAATCTTGGTCTACGGCGCCGGACAACTGGAATTTTAGTTCTTCGAACACCTTTTCTATTTCTTTTCTTTCTATTACCTTGAATTTCTTTGATTTTACCAGCTCGGTGGTTATTCTTTCGGCTACTACTCCGCCGTCACGGGAGTCTCGTCCGTCGGAATAGGAAAAGCCGGCTACGGCTATTGCTTTATTGGCGCCTGTGCAGTCTTTCAGGAGGTCGCCCGCGATTGTCCGGTAAACATCAGGGTTGTTTTTGGCTTCCGCCCGGGCCTTGTTCGGTTTAACGTCAGCAGGAGCCGCTGTCGCAAAACCAGGAGCGATAAGCAGCAGGAAAATAATTATTTTTGTCATTTGAATAGCCCCCTGAAGTGACATCCGAGATAGACAGTATAGTAAAAAACTTCATAACTCATCAGTAAAATGAACTCAAAAGGTAGACCTTTTGAGTTCCTTAAACCATGGGCCTAAACGACATTTGCAGGCCCGATGCATTCAACACACCCAGGAACGTCTTAAATTCCGGATTCCCTTTTTTTGAAAGCGTCTTATATAGGCCCATTCGCGACAGTGACGCCATCTTTGCCGTTTTTGAAAGTCCATTCGCTTTAGCAACCTGTGCGAGCGCGGCAAGTATGAGCGCCTGATCGTTTTCTTCCGCAGCCGCGTTCAGGTAACGGGCGGCTTCTTTGGGATTTGTCAACACTTTGTCCAAATAATCATCATGGCTTCGATAGGTTCTCATACAATCCTCCGGTAATCGCTCCAATAATCCATCGCCTTTTTAATATCCTTATTCTGGCTGTTCTTATTCCCGGCACAAAGCAAAACGATCAATTCTTTACCCTGAAGGCCAATATAGACCCTGTATCCGGGCCCGAAGTGGATTTTTAATTCAATAACTCCCTGTCCCACGCTTCGATGATCCCCCAAATTCCCGAATTCTGCCCGGGTCACACACACCCTGATTTTGGCTGCCCCTTCACGATCCCTGAGAGAATCGACATATTCTACATACGGCTCGCTTCCCTTCTCCGTCTTATAGATGATGGACCGTTTACGTGTCATATATAGTGTATACTATAGTTTACATATTGTCAAGGGCCATGCCGTGATCTGGCCTGTCACGGGCCATGGCCATCAAACGGCCAAGGGGTGGACTGAGAACGCACCTCTTGCAGAATGCCTTTCCGATATACCATAGCAGGTGACCACGACAACGGTCTGTCGTGTTTAAAGAAATTGGTTTCCCTGGAATTGTGTATTATGTCCCCGGTTTACTCCGGTTTACTCAATAAAAACCCGGTGCGGGAGCACCGGGTTTAAACCGCATATTATCAATTACTAGCCGCCGCTTACCAGGTCACCCAGGCTGAACATGGGCATGAACAGGGCTATTACTATGGTGCCTATAACCGCGCCCAGCACCACCATGATTAGCGGCTCTATCATTGAGGTAAGGCCTTTAACCGCGGTATCCACCTCCTGATCATAAAAATCGGCTATTTTATTGAGCATGTTATCCAGGCCGCCTGTCTCTTCACCCACGCTTATCATCTGTATTACCATGGGCGGGAAGATCCCTGCTTTTTTGAGCGGGTCGGAAATGCGCCCGCCTTCCTTTATGGAATCGCGGCTGCTGTTAATGGCTCTTTCTATGACCTTATTGCCGGAGGTTTTTGCCACAGTTTCAAGGCCCTGCAATATAGGCACGCCGGACTTTATCAGCGTACCAAGGGTTCTAGTGAATTTGGCGATGGCGACTTTTTTAAGCAATATGCCGAACACCGGCAGCTTCAGCGATATCTCATCAAATTGTTCCTCTCCCTTCCCGGTTTTAATGTAACGCTTCCCGCCCCAGATAGCCACACCTATACACGCGAACATCGCTATGCCGGCAGGGCCTCGCAACATATCCGACAGGCTAATAAGAACCTGGGTGATAAAAGGCAGATTGCCACCGAAACTTGCAAAGATATTTTTGAATATGGGAATCACGAACATGATAAGGAAAACGGTAATGAGCGCCGCGACGATGGACACCACCATGGGATACATTAAAGCGCTTTTAACCTTGGCCCTCAGGGCTTCCGCGGATTCCAGATAAGCGGACAGGCGTTCAAGGATGGTATCAAGTATGCCGCCCACCTCGCCCGCCCGTATCATCGATACATAAAGCTCGGTAAACGCCACGGGGTGTTTTTTCATGGCGTCAGCGATAGACAGCCCAGATTCGATATCCAGGCGAAGCGCCCCCACTACGGTTTTAAAGGCCGGGTTTTCAGCCTGCTCTTCAAGAATATTCAGGCCCTGCACTATCGGTACGCCGGAAGACACCAGGGTGGACAGTTGGCGGGAAAAGATAACGATATCGTTGTTTTTAACCTTCCCTTTCTTTTTTTTGACAACTTGCTGCGTTACTTCAATAACAATAAGTTTTTGCTCGCGCAGGCGGGTAATAGCCGCTTTCTGATCGGCGGCCTCTACCACGCCTTCCGTTGTCTTGCCGCCAGCTCCTCGCGCTTTGTATGCAAATTGCATGATTTTAAAATGATTACACAGATTAGAACAGATTACACAGATAAAGCCATTATCGATATCGCTGTAATCGCTTTTTTAAATCCGTGTGATCAAGGAGCTACTAAGCAGCCCCTTAGACCGATAATGTTTTTTGCAGCAGCTTCTTAAGATCTTCCGGATCGGAAGAACGGGTGATGGCTTCCTGATAGGTGATTTTCTGCTTTTTATATAGATCCACCAGCGCCTGGTTCATGGTAACCATACCGTACTTGCCGCCGGTCTGTATGATGGTGTTAATCTGCTCAATTTTCTGTTCGCGGATAAGATTTCTTACCGCGGCGTTGGCCATCAGAACCTCGCAAGCAAGCACACGGCCAGTGCCGGAAGAGGAAACCAGAAGCTGCTGCGCAAAGACGCCCTGCAGAACAAAGGAAAGCTGAACGCGTATCTGTTCCTGCTGATGCGGCGGAAACACGTCTATGATGCGATTTATGGTCTGCGCGGCATCCGAGGTGTGAAGAGTGGCGAATACCAGGTGCCCGGTTTCCGCGATATTCAAGGCCGCTCCTATGGTTTCAAGGTCCCGCATTTCACCTATAAGTATCACATTCGGATCCTGCCTGAGCACATGGCGAAGGGCGGCGCCGAAAGTTTCAGTATCGGAGCCCACCTCACGCTGGTTTACAATACTTTTTTTGTGGGTATGCACATACTCTATTGGGTCTTCCACGGTAATTATATGGTAGTTCCTATGCTCATTCAGATAATCTATCATTGAGGCAAGCGTGGTGGACTTGCCCGAGCCGGTCGGACCGGTGACAAGCAACAACCCCTTGGTCAGTTTCATTATTTCGTAAATTACGGGAGGCAGATTCAATTCGTCGAAGGTCTTGTATTTGCCGGGGATGGAACGGATGGCCGCACCCACCACGCCTCGCTGGCGATACGCGTTCATCCTGAGTCGGCCCATGCCTTTTATGCCGAAAGCAAAGTCCAGTTCGTTGGTGGCTTCAAAACGCTGGCGCTGGGCATCCGTCATTAGCGAAAAAGCCAGAGTCTGGGCCATGTCGGCGGTAAGTTTGTCAAAGGGACTGGGAAGCAGTTCGCCATCAATTCTTAACATGGGGGGCGCACCGGCTGTAAGATGTATATCAGAGGCATTTTTTTCATGCATCATTATAAAGAGTTCGCTCATTGTAACCATAAATTTGCTCCTAATAAAATGTTGAGGAACAACATTTTATTGCGGTAAAAATTTTTAATCTACATCCGAACCGGTAACCCTTATTACCTCTTCCACCGTAGTCAACCCTACAAACAGCTTTCTTATCGCCGACTCACGCAGGGTTATCATTCCGTTTTTGCGGCCGGCGGCTTTTATCTTTGCTACATGGGCTTTCTCAATAATAAGCCCCCTGATAACATCATTCACCTCTAGTATTTCGTGAATACCCACCCGGCCTTTGTAGCCGGTCTGCGCGCAAACGTCGCAACCCTTGCCTCTCGAGAGAATTATTTTACCATTTTTCGCGTTGTTATCAAGGAAAGCCTTTGAGACGCCAAGTCCCAGCATCATCTCCGGTTTTACCTCGTAGGTTTCCTTGCAGTTTTTACAGATGGAACGCACAAGACGCTGGGCCACCACCATTAAAAGGGTGGAGGAAGTCAGAAACGGCTCTACGCCCATCATACCTATGCGGGTGATGGCGCCTGGAGCGTCGTTCGTGTGCAGGGTGGAAAACACAAGGTGTCCGGTCATGGCCGCGTTTATGGCGGTAGACATGGTTTCAAAGTCGCGTATTTCGCCCACCATTATAATATCCGGGTCCTGCCGCAGAAAAGAGCGCAGGCCTGAGGCGAAGGTAAGGCCCACATCGGCGTTAACGCCCACCTGGTTTATTCCCTCAAGATTATATTCAATCGGATCCTCTATGGTAACTATGTTAACATCCGGCTCGTTCATGGTGGCCAGCGCCGAATAAAGCGTGGTTGACTTGCCGGAACCTGTGGGCCCGGTTACCAGATTAATCCCATGCGGCGCTTTCAGGCATTTAGAGAAAATGGCCAGGTTTTCCGGTTCAAAACCCAGGTCCTCAAGTTTAAGTTTCAGGCCGGAGGAGTCGAGTATCCTCATTACCACCTTCTCGCCCGGGCCGCAGGGTAAAATGGATACGCGCAGATCTATTTCGCGGTCATCAATTCTCAGTTTGGTCCGCCCGTCCTGCGGAACGCGGCGCTCGGAGATATCCAGAGTTGACATTATTTTAAGGCGGCTGAGAATGGCGTTATGAAATTTTTTAGGAGGCGAAGGCTGGTTATGCAAAACACCGTCTATCCGGAAACGCACGCGGGTATCTTTATAGCCGGGTTCAATGTGTATGTCGGAGGCGTGGGCCTTTATGGCTGAAGAAATAATGAGGTTAACCATCTGCACAATAGGCGCGGCCTCGCCTTTTGCCTCAAGGGAAATAAAGTCATCGCCCCCGCCTTTATCAGCATCCTCGCTAACCAGCGCAATATCCGTCACCCCGCCTTTGGTCCTGCTCAGAATGTCGTCCAGGGCTTCCTTGGAGGACTTGACTCCGTAAGATTTGTCTATGGCCGAGATGATGTCGGTTTCGGAACCGAAAACAGGCGTAATATCATAGCCGGTCATCATTTTAAGATCGTCTAGAATAACGATATTAAGCGGGTCCTCCATGGCCACTTTAAGCCTGTTTTCTTTTTTTTCGACTGCGATAAGATTATTGCGCCGGGCAATGTTTTCAGGAATAATTTTCACCGCGTCGGCCGGAATTTCCCTGACTGCCAGATCCACAAATTCTATTCCGAATTGTTTGCTGAGAAATGAAAGCAGCGCTTTTTCAGTTATATATCCGCTGTGAACCAGCAGTTGGCCAAGTTTTCCGCCTTCGGTCTTCTGCCGGTCAAGCGCTGAAGCGAGCTGGCTGGCGGTGATAAGGCCGGAGGAAACAAGCATCTCCCCCAGTTTTTTTGAAATATTTATTGATATGCCTTTTTCAGTCATAATAAAATGTTGAAGCAACATTTTATATTACAATTATTGTCAGCACACTGACTACTCTCGCCGGAAAACATAATGAAAATCTTCCGGCGTTTATAAAAGGAGACGCACGCGGGTTTTGATAATGTTTACAAAATGTCGTAACAAGAACGGTGTGCCCCAGGGGACGCAAGTGCAAGAACTTCCGAAAATTGTGGCAATTTTCGGACTAGAACAATTCCTCATCGGATTCCTGAGCCTTTATGTATCTCACCTTTTCTCCGCCCTCAGACTGGTCATTCTCAAAGCCGGTGGGGTCTTCCTCTTTAGTGACAGCCTTGGGCGCGTCGGGCAGCTCAAGCATGGGAATTTCCAAAAGCCTGCCCGGTTTTCTGGCCGGTTTGGCCTTTGCGGAAAGCTTTCTTGCGGATGCTTTTTTTACGGCCGGTTCCGGCTGCGGCGTAGTCAAAGCGCCGCCCGCTTGTCCGCCGCGTCCTTCTTTTCGAACCGTTTTTTCCTGTGAAAAATCCAGCAGTTCCATGGCGTCATTATTTAACCCGCGGATTATCTCGTTTTTGGACACATCAACTTCAAACTGGTAAAGAAGCGGATCATATTTTTGCCTTATCAAACGATACTGCACAACCAGGATATCTCCGTGAAGAGGAGTGGCCGTCCACACCTCGCTCGCGCCGCCGGACGAACCGGAAAGGAAAGAATTTGCAAACCATCCGCCGATAGCGCCCCTGCCTCCGGAAAGCTTATAGTTCTTAACTATCTCAATCGCTTTTTTTACCCCTTCGTTCGCGACTAAAGGGGCGGCAGTTCTATCTGGCGCCTGCGCAGAGGGCTGGTTCTGTGACACCGGCTTATCCCCCACTCCTGCAACTGGTGTGGTGGCCGTCCGAGATTGTGATTCGACCGCCGCGTTCCCCTGGTCTCTTTTTGACGCGTTATCCGCAGCCGGCTTGGCGTCAGTTGTCTCCTTCGCCTGCGACTCAAGCTGGGAAGGCATTATGCTTTTTGTGGAACGCTTTGAAGAATTAAAATCAAGCATTGAAAATTCGGACAAGCTCAAGCCGTCTCCCAGGAAAAAGAAGCCAAGCCCGCCCGCGGCTATAGCTCCAAAAATGGTTAAAATTATCATAAAAGCCATTCTCCCGCCCTTGCTGGCCGGTTTTGCGGCTATTTGTTCTTCAGCCTGTATTTTTACGGTGGGAATGGTTACACGCTCAGTTTTCTCAAGCTCACTTGAATATGATGGAGGTTTGGCAGATCCAATTCCGCTTAAATCAGCTTGCCGCTCCTGAAGTTCAGCGGAGGCGCCAAATCTATCCGCGGAATTCTTCAGGCCTGCCTCCTGGTGTGGCTCCGCAGTCTGCCCGCCGCGTTGCAGGTTGTCCGCAGCCTGCAACGCGCTCTGAAATTGCGGTTGCGACTCGGATCTATCCGCCCCTCCCGACGTGGAGAACTGTGAAAGATGGTTTGCATTTCCTGCCGGGGCGCCAAAGATTTGATAGGACGGTTGGGGCTGGCCACTGCCGGGCTTGGAAGCAGGCGCCTGAAATGACTCTTGCGCCTGGCGCACCTCCGGGCCGCTGGAATTGTCAACGGCCGGCGTCTCAACAGCGGAATGCGGCTGACGCGGGGTAACCCGCTGTGTGGTTTCCGCTCCGGAAAATCCCCCTGAAGGGGCTGCGCCGCGAGGAACCACTGTCTCTATCTCAAACTGCTGCATTTTTTCAACCGGCTCGGCGCCTCTTGAGGTTACCACGGTAAAATCGTAAACCACCCCTCCCGCCTGTTGCGGAAGCGGCTCAAGTTTTACGGGCTGAACCGGTTCCTGAACAGCCGGCGACGGCGACGCATAAAGCGGACTTATGACTTTTTCAGACTCAATAGCGGGAGGGTTTTGCGCCGGCTCGGGATGGCCCGGTCCAAAGTCGGCCGGTTTCTTAGCGCTTCCGCCCAAACTTTTCAGCTTACCACTGGTTATACCGGTCCCCTCCCGGGAGGACATATCGCGCACGCCATGCCGTTCCAGTTTGATTTCACCTGAAATTTCCAGGTTTTTTAAAATATTGGCGTCTTTCTCTTCAATCACGCTTTCCGATTCAGCCACAGGAGAACCTTCGGCTTCAGTAAAATCAGGCGCTTTTTGACCGATGTCTTGTGGCTTGTAAACTGTATCCTGCAACTCCTCCGTCTCAGGCGCGGGAAGGGGCGGAACCTTATGTAAATTATCTTTATTTATCTCTCCTATCTTCTTTATGGGTTCAGCCTTTCCCTTCAACTCCGCCGGACGAGGAAGCCGCTCAAATTCTTGTTCCGGAGCGCTTATCCGGCCTATTGCAGCCTTCAGCTTGTTTTCCAGCTCCGCTATGCGCTCACACTGTTTTTTGTCCTCAATCTCCTTCATTCGCATTTTTTCTAGCAAAAGATTCTTTTCCCAGCGTGCGGCTTCCAGTTCCTCCTGTATTTTTGAGAGGCGGATATCAAATTTATCCATAAAGTCGTAGTCAAGCGACTTTTCCCGCTCAGACGCGCTATTAGGGGCGGCGTTCCCGGTTTTAAGAATGCCTTCAATGGTGTTAAGCAGGCTTTCGTAGGAAGACCCCTGATCGGGATAATTTTCATACGCAGGCTGTACTGCCGGTAAAGCGCCGGAGTCAAAAGCGTAAGAATCCCCGCCTGAGCCATAGCCTGAAGAAGTCATTTTCCCGGCCCCGACACTCAAGGCCGCGGAAATCTCGTCTACCTGATAAGCCGCCTTCCAATCGCCAGGATTATCTCCAGCGCAAGTTTCAAGGCAAACAAGGCTGTCCTGCGCGAAGCCTGGCGTAGTCAGCAGTTCGCCGGGCGCGTAGGGACCAAGGATATTGCCTTCGGAGTAGAACCAGTATTTCATAAGGTTTTAATACTCTAATTCTACAAATAGGATATTTAGAATTTAAGGCTAAGATATGACAAAATTGTTTCGTTCGGGAAAACGGAAGGGTAGAGGTTAGGTGGTAGAGGGTTGAGGGTGCAGAGATAAGGAACTCATTCCCTATACCCTATCCCCTCTACCCTAAACCCTATTTTACACCGCCAGTTCTTTAGCTTTTTCAAGCCGTTTAACGGCTTCATCACGGCCCAGATATTCTATCATCCTGAAAAGCGTCGGTCCGTCGCTCCTGCCTGACAGAGAAACCCTCACAGGATGGAACACCTGCCCCGCCTTAAAGCCGTTATCTTTGGCGAAAGCCCTGGTGGCGGCTTCTATCCGGTCCTCTTTAAATTCATCCAGGCCGAGGTATACCTGTTTTATGCCGTCCAGGATTTTAAGCACATCGGTATTTTTCAGAACCTTGTCAACCGCATGCTCGTCATATTCCGCTTCCGCGAAAAAGAATTTAACCAAGGCCGGGATTTCGCGTAAAAGCTTATACTTCCCCTGCTCCAGGCCCACAATATCGGCAACCGGCACATAGGAAGCGGCGGTGTTTATGCCGGCATCTTTCAAATACGGCATAGCCAGAGCCACCAGTTGTTCTTTGGTCATCTTCCTTATATACTCACCGTTCATCCACTGCAATTTTACCGGGTCAAAAATGGCCGGGCTTTTCTGGCAGCCCTTAAGGTCGAATTTTTCCTCAAGCTCGCCGGGGTTAAAAAGCTGCCGGCTGTCGGGCGTGGACCAGCCAAGCAGCGCCAGATAGTTTTTCATGGTCTCGGGCAGATAACCCTCTTTGCGGTATTCCCCAACGCTGGTGGCGCCATGCCGCTTTGAAAGCCTTGTGCCGTCGGGACCGAGGATCATGGAAAGGTGGGCGAACTCAGGTATTTTCCAGCCCAGAGCCTGATAAAGATTTATCTGAAGCGGAGTATTAGAGATATGGTCGTCGCCGCGTATTACATGCGTTATTTCCATCAGGTGGTCATCCACAACGCAGGCAAAGTTATAAGTGGGGTAGCCGGACGCCTTTATCATCACAAAATCGTAGAGCAGCTTATTTTCAAACTCCACCCCGTTGTGGATAAGGTCGTTCCAGGCTGTAACGCCGCCGTCCGGCATACGAAAGCGGATTACGGGACTGCGGCCCTGCGCCTCAAAATCCTTTTTTTGCGCCTCAGTAAGGGCCCGGCAGTTACCCTCATATTTAAGGGGCCGCTTTTCCAGCTGGGCTTTTTTTCGCATGTCGTCCAGCTCCGCCGGCGTGCAGTAACAATGATAGGCCTTCCCGTCCTTAATCAGCCCTTCGGCATATTTTTTATAAATGCCGGCGGCCTCGCGCGCGCTTTGCACATAGGGGCCGTAGGAGCCTTTTTGTGAACCGTCAGGCATAGCGCCTTCGTCCCAGGCAAGCCCCATCCACTGCAGGCTTTCAAAAATCGACTTAACGGATTCGTCAGTGGAACGGAGTTCATCCGTATCCTCAATGCGCAAAATAAAAGTGCCGCCGTATTTTTTGGCGAACAGATAATTAAAAAGGGCGGTTCTGGCGCCGCCGATATGCAAATGTCCGGTGGGAGAGGGAGCAAATCTTACTCTTGAGTTCATATGTCAATAATAGCAAATCGAGAGGAACAGGCTGAAGGCTGAGGACTGAAGGATACAGGAAACATTCAAAACGGCAAAATTTTTTTTAGCCTTTAATCCTTCAAGCCTTAAGCCCTCAGCCTTCAGCCTTCAGCCTTCAGCCTGTCTGCTTTCCGCAAGAAGCTCGGCGGCGTGTTTTACGGCCTGGGCAGAGGATTTCTGTTTGCCGCCAAGCATCCGGGCTATCTCAGCGGTCCTGTCCGCGGCGGAAAGCTCGCGGGCCGTGACGGTGGAGGATTTTTTAAGCGATATTTTTTCAACGATAAAGTGCTTATCCGCGAAAGCGGCCACCTGCGGCAGATGTGTGATGCAGAAGATCTGCTTCTCCGAGGCAAGCCGGCGAAGTTTTTGCCCCACCAGGCGCCCGGTGACCGCGCCCACTCCGGTATCCACCTCGTCAAATACAAGCGCGCCTATCCGGTCCGCTGCGGCAAGCACAGTTTTCAGGGCAAGCATAAGGCGCGACATTTCCCCCCCGGAAGCCGTGAACCTTAAAGGGCGCAGCGGATATCCGGGATTGGCGGAAAAAAGATATTCAACTGCGTCCATCCCATAGGATGAAATATTCCCCTCCTCAGCCTCCACCGCCGCCTCAAAGCGCAATTCCTTAAAACCAAGGTCCGACGCCTCGTTTTTTGTCTGGGCGGCCAGTTTCAGCGCGGCGGCGCTCCGGGCGGCGTGCAGAGAACGCGCGAGTCCAAGCAGGAGCGCTTCGCTTTTTTCAAGCGCTTTCTGGGCCTCCGCCCTGTCAAGGCTGAGGTCTTCAAGTTCCGCTATTTTATTTTCAAGTTCCGCGCCTTTTTCAGCCACGGCGTTTTCATCAGAGCCGTATTTTTTCTTAAGCGAGGATATTTTTTCAAGCCGGGACAGACAGGCGTCAAGCCTGCCCGGGTCGGTATCAAGGCCCTTTGAATATTTATAAAGCTCTTCGGAAATGTCACACACTTCAATGAGCGCGGTTTCAAGCCGGGCGGCGAGTGCCGGAGCGCCCTCATCAAGCTCGCCAAGGGTTTTCAGCTTTTCAAGAGCCTTTTCAAGGTTCCCCCTGGCGGCGCCTTCGGAACCCGCGATAAGTTCATACGCGGCGTTTGAAAGCAGAAAAAGTTTTTCGGCGTTTTTAAGCCTTGGATACAGGGTTTCAAGCTCCGCTTCCTCTCCGGATTTAAGCGCGGCGTCAGTTATTTCTTTAAGCTGAAAACGGTACAGGTCAAGCAGCCGTTCCCTCTCCGTTTCCGACATTGAAACCGCTTCAAGCCGGCCGCGCAGCGCCTGCGCCCGCAGGAAAGCCTCGCGCACGGCACCCGCCTGTTTTTCAAGCCGGCCATAGCGGTCAAGAAGGGCGCGCTGCACCTCGGTTTTCAGCAGGCTTTGATGCTCGTTCTGGCCGTGAAAATCCACCAGCGCCGAGCCAAGGGCGGAAACGCGGGAAAGCGGCACCTGCCTGGCGTCGATAAATGCTCTGGCGCGGCCTTTGGAATCGCTCTGGCGCTTAAGCGTAAAAGAGCCGCCCAGAAGGCCGAAGCTTTCAAGGAGTTCCCTCTCAAGCCCGGCGGCTGAGAATTCCCCACAAACTTCGGTCAGCGCGCTTCCGGGGCGCAGGATATCCGAGCCGGCCCTTTCCCCCAGAAGAAAACCAAGGGCTGAAATAATTATTGATTTGCCTGCCCCCGTTTCCCCGGTAAATACATTAAGCCCCGGCCCGGGTTCAAGCGTCAGCTCTTCTATCAGCGCGAAATTTTTGATAGCAAGTTTTTTAAGCATAGAACAGAATCAGCGGCTAGAGACTAGGGGCTAGGGGAGAGGGTAAAATCATAAGGAACTCCTTCCCTAACCCCTATCCGCTCGCCCCTATTACCTACCGCTCCCCCCACCTGAGTTTTTTTCTCAAAATATCAAAGTAGGAGAAATTTTCCGGCACCAGCATTTCAAATATCTGCGGATGTTTTTTTATAATTATCTCATCACGGGCTTTTAATTCAAAATTTTCCTGGCCGTCAATAGATAAAATCACTTTATGCGGGCCGTAGCGCGCTGAAAGCACTTTTATTTTTATGTTTTCACCGGCTGACAGCACCAAAGGCCGATGCGTAAGGGTATGCGGACATATCGGAGAAAGCAGGGCGACTTCAAGCTCAGGCATGGCTATGGGTCCCAAAGCGGCCAGATTATAGGCGGTGGAACCCGTGGGAGTACACACAATCAGCCCGTCTCCGAAATAATTTGACAGGAACTGGCTGCCATACGACACATGAAGGCTGAAAGCCCTGGCCTCTATGCTCCGGATCACGCAGTCATTCAAAGCGGGAAAGGGGCCGAACACTTTTTTGGAGCCGCGCGTGACCTCAGCCGAAAGCAGGCTGCGTTTTATTTTTTTAAATTTCCCTTCAATAAACTCATTAATTCTTGAGACAAATTCCGCGTTTTCCATGCCGCTTAAAAACCCAAGCCCCCCCGCGTTTATACCAAGCGCGGGAATGGAGTGCTTCATCAGATGGCGGGCGGCGTAAAGCACGGTACCGTCTCCGCCCACGGCCACGGCGGCGTCAGCGGCCCTGAAATCGCAAAAGACATCGTTAACGCAGATCTTGGCAACCCGCACTCCGGCGGCGGACAGCTTTTTTTCTATGCCGGCCGTGAAAACGATAGCTTTTCTCCTTTTGGAATTATAAAAAATCACAACGCTTTTTATCCGTTTCATAGCGATATAATACAACTTTTACCCGAAAATTGCCGCAATTTTCGGGAGTTATTAATAACTGTTATTGCCCCATGGAGGTTCTTTGCCGATTACTTTGAGCCAGGGTAAATGTGAAAACCTTTCAGGCGGATGGCCGGTTTCAAGATAAATACCGGTAAAACCTTTTTCCCACAGATCCTTGGCAATATCCTCGCCTTTCAATCCTTCGCCAAGTTCGGAATCCAGATAGATAGGCGTATCTTTGGGAAAAGCCTCAAGACTTGACAGGAATTCAACCGGGGCTTTAAAAGCTTTCAGCGTTATACCGTTGTTTCTGGCGGACATTTTCCAGGTCATATGCACCAAAGCGTCATCATCCAGTAAAACTTCCACGCCTGAAGCAGGCGTGGAATCAATAGTTTTTTTCTCTATTTCCTCACTATTCGCTATTCGCTGTACGCTACTCGCTGCCGTTATTGGGACCAATCCGGCCAGACCTTTGGGAATCATCCGTATTTTAAAGCGTTCGCATCCTTCTATTATCCGCTTCTCTTCGTAGCGGCTGGTTACCAATATCGTTTTGCCGCCAAGGTCAAGCTCTTCGGCCAGGCTTAATCCCGTTTCTTTATAACCCAATAATTCATAATCAAAAAGATAAACTGCGCTTTCTGCTGTTCCAGGATTGTTTTTGACCCAACCGCGCAATTTATCGGGTTCGGAAAAATGATAAACCTCTATGCCATGTTCCTTAACCCTCGCGGATTCAAAACGTCCCCGCCAGACCTGATGTATGCTTTCATCATCGTCCAAAACCACTACGGTTTTGCCGGAAGGCAGTTCGAGCTTTGAAACAAACCATGCGGGAGGCTCGGCCACAGGCAATTTTATGGTTACAGTCGTTCCTTTACCCAATTCCGAAGTAATTCCCAGACTGCCGCCCCAGCCTTCAGCCGTGGTTCTGGCATGAAACACCCCAAGGCCGGACCCGCCGGTTTTACCATGCGTTTCCCCCCTCTGCCCAAGCTTCGCCAGTATTTCAGGCGATATACCTTTGCCGTTATCGGCTACAGCTAAAATAATTTTTTCGCCTTCATGAGCCAAACCTACATTGACCACACCTTTGTCGCCCAAAACTTCTACAGCATTGTTGACTAAATTTGACACCAGCCGCTTAAATTCCACCGGCTGAATTTTGGCGAACAGGCCGTAAGAAGCGGCGGTTAACTCAAAATCAATGTTGATGCCGGGTTTTGATTCAAATTGCAGACGCTTTTCAGTAACCACCGGGTCAACAAGACTGGAAAGCAGGCAGACCGCAGGCGGCTCGATGGCGGTAGAGCGGATGCCCATGATGCTGTCAGCGTTGGAGGCCGCCTTGGACTGCTGTCTGTTTTTTTCAAGCAGATTATTGGCTATGTCGCGTATACGGTTGACCGCATGCCGCAGTATTATGCGCTGCTCTTCCGGCATCTGCGCCGCATTCTTAAGCGCCGCGTCCAGCGCGGTCAAAGGCGACCGTATATCATGCGCCACCTGCGCGGATACATGTTCAAAAGATTCTTTTTTCTGTAAATCAAACAGTAATTGGTATTCGCGTATAAGCCGGTTTTTTTCCCTATAGCCTATAGGGAAAGATAGAGCGACAATC
Source organism: Elusimicrobiota bacterium (assembly GCA_003450815.1). Classification (GTDB taxonomy): domain Bacteria; phylum Elusimicrobiota; class Elusimicrobia; order Elusimicrobiales; family UBA9959; genus UBA9634. The sequence goes on from DMES01000071.1 coordinate 14,743, forward strand.
ACCAGCCACACCAATACAGCCCAAAATATGGAACCCCAGCGGTTGTAATAGAATTTTAGTTCACCGGCATTTTGCGATTCGGCTTCGTCAAAAAAAAGCGAGGCGGAGACAAAACCGTGAAACAGCAGGTCTGGAACTTTAAGGTGTTGGGGTATGGAAAATTTTTGTGTACTCCCCTTTTGTTCCCAAACTGCTCCAGTAAAATCGCTAAGCACCGGCTTCTGCAATTCAAATATGGCGCGGCGGGTATCTCCCGCCAGCAGACTTTCCCTGGCGGTATCCGTTATATGGGTAGCCAATCGTTGTTTGAAGTGGCTGGTTGTCAGCACGGACATTACTGTTAAAACCGGCAGCAAAGCCGCTTGAAATAAGACTATTTTGAAGATAAGTTTGCGGACAAGCGGGGCGACATCTGTATTCATAAGGTTTGCGCGAAATGGCGATAAACTAAGGTTTTTTGTAAATACGCCAGAAGGGATTGTCATAAGTATATTTGGAAAAATTTAAAGTCCACGGCTTGCGCACAATTGAAGCATAAGGGCAAAATACCAGGGGCACAGTATCCGCATGTTCCAGTGTCGCAAAATGCAGTTCCCGCAGCATTTCAATCCGTTGCTTCTCGTTTGGATTTTCCAAATACGCTTTTAACCACTCCTTTCCCTTTTCCCCTGTAAGATGAAAATCTTCCGTGTTTATTTTGTAGGCCATTAAACTGGCATCTTCCTGAAAGCCCATATCCGTGCCGGCGAAAGAGAAATCCGGCTCTTTAATTTTTCCCTTGCTGAAGTCAACAAAGCAAGGCACATTCGGGCCGTTGACGAATTCCGTGTTTGGAAAATATTTTTTAAGAGCGGGAATATCTTCTTCAGGAAAAAACCATGCCGTCATTTTTGTTGTCACAACCTCCCGCTCTTTAACAGAGGCGTATCTCTTCCGAACGGCGTCAAGCTGGGCGTCTGACAGCGCCCCCTTGCTGAAGGCGGGGAATATCTGCCCGGTTGGATCATATGACTTCAATTTTGAATATCGCGGCAGCACAGCTTTTCTGACCAATTTTCCTATTGTAATACGTTCGGCTTCGGTTAACCGCGTCTTTCCCTTACGGGTAAAAGAAAAATAGCGAAGCCATAGCGGGTAAGTGGCATGAAGATTAACGTCCTTATTTTTTTCGGCATAATCCATCAGCACGTCAGGAGTGCTACCAATGGTGAAGATGTGATCCACTGTTTTGTTTGAAAAAAGATTTATTGGCTCATTGGGACCTTTATTGCTTGAATAAACCAGTTCTACTTTTTGAGGCATCTTCTTTGAATAATGAAAATGGTTCGGATTTGCTTTCAAATCCATATTTTTATTTTCGTGAACTTTATCTACGTAATACGGCCCTGAAGTGTTGCGATAATCTATTATCGCCAGCGACTTGGGGTTTACCGAACGGCTCGGAATTATTCCGTAATCCATCGCCGTAAGCATAGAAAACAGAAATGTTTTATTCTCCTTAAACTTCATCACCAATAACCCACCGTTATCACGCACTTCCATATTCGGACAACAGTCGCTTAACTTCGCAAATTTAGCTTCCGGGCAAAGAATACTCTTAATATCTCCATGGGTGTTGCTATGCAGAATAAATACCCGCTTCAAAGTGTTTTCCGCATCGTATGCTGTAATTTTGTAGCCGTCAATAGTTTTTAAATTGGGATTTATATGAAAATGCGCTTCATTCCCAACCCATTGGAATTGATCCGCGACAGCGGAAACCAATTTTCCGTCCGGTGAGTATTCAAGTAGAGGGCTGTATATGTTTCCCAAAAATATATGTTGAGGTGCGTTCTGGATATCAACGGGATCATAGGTGGATAATGGTCTATCAAACCTACGCAGCACTCTCAAAATATTTTCGCTTTTATCGCTTGTCTTATTCATAAAATACACCATAACCGGCAACACCATTATTATTGCACATGCTGTCAGGTATTTCCAAAAGGCACTGAGTTTATCGCCTTCGGAATTATTTTTTAATCGCTGGGAGAGTAACACTTTGATTTTAAAGTGCTGTTATCCCAACTTCTCTCTTTTGGTCTCGCAATCAGGAGGGCATATCTGACCAGCGGTAAATGTTTTAGTTCCGGCCTTTCTACCGGAATGCGGTAAATTTAGGGGATTTTGTTTTGTGCCTATCAGTATCCACCCTAAAGCTATTATTCCCACTATACCTATAATCGCTATCATTTTTTTCTTCATACTTTTTCCTCCCCTATTCTGGTACATTTTATAATTTTCCCATCAACTTTTACATTAAAAAAGGGAAAGCAATTTTTTGTTTGCTTTCCCTGGGTACACCGGATTACGGTCCGATCGTGGATACTCTGGCGCCAATCCGCCAAATTACAAGGAGATACAATTACAGTTTAGCCGGCAAACCCGCATTCCACAAGGGCCGTATGGCCTATCCGCTGCTGGGCCCACACCTTTAATAAGACCACCTATTCCGCGCGGTTGTGGTGTTTAAACTTTGTTATAGACGCAGGCAAAAGATAGTCTAAGAAATACAAATGCAATTTATCAGTGTTTTCCGACACGACAAAAAATAGAGTGAACTGCCCAGGAAGTTCCCGCCCCGAGAATGCCGCAAATAAAAAGTCTTAGCAGTATTGGAGTCTCCGTCAAATATCCGTGTTTTCGCAATAAATCCAAACAAGCCATAACTAATACTCCTCCAACTCCAGAACCGATTAGGCTTTTCCACTTCGCGGTCATTTTGCTCTCCTTTGCATGATAGCCATTAGCTTAGATCCTCCGTTGACGCTCCAGATATCAATAATTGTACCCATAACTTTAATGCATATATTTCCCAAAATAAATCAGAAACAGGTTATACGCGAAATGTACGGATATCGGTACCGCAAGCCCGCCGGATTTTACATAGAGCAAAACAAATATTAACCCCAAAACAAATGACACAGGGAAATTATGCGGATTAAGATGAGCGAGAGTGAATAAAGATGCACTCCACGCCAATGCCTCTTTAAAAGAGTATTCTCGCTTTAAATAGTTAAATATTATTCCTCTGAAGACCAACTCCTCGGTAGTGACCAGAAGCAGCATCCCGCCCCAAAGCGCCGACGTCCCGCACAATCCTCCGACTCTGCCCCATTCAGACAAGAATTGTAGATATCCGGTGGTTTTCAAAGCGTCTATCCTGGCGTATTCCACAGGCAGAAGTATTTTAAAAGCGCCAAGATATATCCAGAACCATACAAGACAGGTTATGGTTCCAGAGAATATAAGAAAGACGTTCTGTTTAAGGTCGGCTTTGTGGGGAAATCTCACGCCTATCTCGTTATACGTCATTTCCAGTTTTTTAATAAATCCAGCAATTACGGCCAAACAGAGAATAAAAAGCGTTGCTATAACCATAACCGCTCTAAGTTTTACCGGGATACTCTCGGCAGACCATATTGCCAATGCGGGCATGAAGGTTAACGCCCAAAAAAATAAAAAAACAAAAATATTAACGATCATTTTATGTTTTTGTTAACCTCATAACCAGGGCTGGAACCGTCATGATTGTTATGATAAGTGTCGTGCTCATCATCATGAAGATTATGCACATAATTTGAGACATCTTCCCGGCAATCGTCGCTAAAAGCACACCCAAGAACTACAGCCAGTGCCACATCGTCCCACCCTGAAATTTTAGTCTGATGATTCGAGAACAGCCCCGCCTTTTTTATTAGTTCGTTGTCGTTGATTCCGTACAGTATCTTTCCGTTCGCGAAGTATACGCCTCTATTATCATACAAGATTATAGTTTTCGCATCCTGAGCCATTTGAATGATATTTAAAGAGAAGTCGTTATGAGCGCTGAAATAGGCCAGGATTATTTTCCTTAGCTGGTCCTGCGACATAAAATAGCCGGCTAATTTTTTTATCGTCGCCTGGTCAATGGACTTGTTGAGATACGGCGATTGGGGAACAGTCGCAATGCCATTTATATCAACATCAGCAGAGGCTACCACACAACTCCACCACTTAGACCCGGAAGACGTAGACACGCAATAGGCAGGGTTGATTTCGTTCTGCCACCATTCTGTATCAATTGGATATAAGTTTTCCCCTGTTTTCGAAACCGACTTTATATCTTTGTCACACTGGGAAACATCAACAGCTTTAATCACTTCCATAAGGTTCACACCGCCCGTAATTTTACCGTCAAAGTTCATATCCGCAGCATGGACAAAACTAAGTCCCAGACTAATCACCGCCGCCACTGCCGTTATTAACTTTTTCATTTTCATATTTCTCCTCTGCTTTCCTTATTTCTTTACCGTTGAAGTTTCCATCACCGGTTTTGCTTGCACCTTTAACAGAGCAATTTCTATGCCAAAATTGGGGAATGGCCGGATTCTGGGCTTCCCTCGGGGGAATTTATTTTGGGGCCTTATCAGTACAGGTAAACGCGGAAACAAACATTTTCATTTGAAAATGTTTGTTTTGATTGGTATTTCAATAGCGGCTCCTCCCGAAGCCTCAACAAAACGGCCTCCGGCCTCAAACGCGGGGCCTTTAAGGAATATCTGCCCTCCGCCTGAGCAAACCCCGGCTTCACTGCCGCGCAGATTAAAAACAAAAGACAACCGGCTTTTCCCCGGAAGACCTGTATAGCCGGGAGCGGAATACGCTTTTTTCCCTCCGCTGACGTAGCAGGGCCATGCGGCGGAAATTTTTACCCCGTCCATGAAAATGCTTTCTTCGGGCCAAAACCTTTTAATTTCAACCCCCTGCCTGGAAAGCTTTTCGGCTTCAGCATTAAGGCCGTCAGGCAGTGGGCCATAGGGAATAAATAAACGCCGCACCCGGATCAGGCTCCCAAGCTCTTTGAGCCCGCTTGAATCTTTTTCATCAAGCGACGGCAGAAAGACAGCCTTTAACTCCCTCGCTCCGGCGGACAGAATTGCGTTTGAGAGCTTTGCGCCATTTATTCCCGCGTTGACCAGAAAAAGACCGCCATCCCCCGCCCCAAACAAAAAAGCAGCGCTTTTGCCGTCAGAAAACAGGGAGACACCCGGACGCGGGGTAAAAAATTTACCGCAGCCAAACATTAGCAGGGACAGGGCAAACATAGCCCAAACAGGCTTTTTTTTAAAATTAAAAAGCGGAGCGTGAAGAAAAATAAAAACCAGCACAAAAAACGCAGCCGCCGACCAGGCGGAGGGCTCGCTTACGAGCGCAGCGGAAAAGCGAAAACCGGCGAAAAATTTGATACCCAGGATGAACAAATCCAGCGCCCGCTGCGCGAGAAAGGAAAAAATACCGTACAAAACGGATATTTTTGAAGAAAGAACCAGCAAAAAGCCAAGCGCCATTATAAGTCCCGAGGCCGGCACAAGCGCCATATTTGAAACCAGCGATATCAGCGAGATTTTATGGAAATAGAAAGCCATCAGCGGATATAAACCCGCCTGCGCGAAAAAGCTTACTGCAAACAGCCCCGCCAAAATACCGGCCAGGCCCTTTAAACGGAGGCGCTCCCCCCAAAGCGTCATCCCCATACTTAACCCGTAAGCGGCGGCAAAAGACATCTGGAATCCGGCGTCAAAAAGAGCCAGCGGCTCAAAGATAAGAATTAACAGACAGGCGATCACAAGTCCCTGAAAAATACCGGGGCGGCGCTCTAGAAGCAGCGCGGCAAGGCCGGCCCCGAACATGAAATATGCCCTGGTAAGAGGCGGATCAAACCCGGCCGCCAACACATAAAAACCCGAGGCCAGAAGGGCAAGCGGCCAGGAATGCCTTTTCCTCAACCCGACCCTGCCGCAAAGGAAATAAATCACCAGCACCACAAAGCCCACATTTGACCCCGAGGCCACAAGCAGGTGCATGGAACCTGAATCCTGGAATGCGGTTTTCAGCTCAGGTGAGATACTCTTCTTTTCGCCGATAACCACTCCGCCCGCCACCGAAGCGGCCTCGGAACTGAGTTTTAAGTCAAAAACATCCAGCGCGGCCTGCCTGAAAGCCGCCGCCCTTCTAAGCGCAAAACAGGCCTTGCGCTTGATAGTGAAAGCACCGCCGCGGCCCTCCGCATTTATACCGCGCCCGGCAAGATAGCGCGGCCAATCCAGATTTCCTGGCACCACATTACTGAGAGGTTTTTTCAAGTCGCCGCGAAAAACAACAGTATCGCCCAAAGTAGCGCCGCCCAAATCACCGGTGTAAGCCATTATTCCGGCTTTAAGCGGCCGGCTGTTGACGCCTATTGTTCGCAGTTCCATGCGCCAAAGACCGTAGTGTTTTATAGGGTATTCTTTTATTACGCCCTCAATTTCAGCGCAATAAAGCGGCAGAGATAACGCATCGCCGGCGGCCCGGCGCTCGAAATACGGTCGGCAGCATATAATTATCAGAGCGTAGAAGACCGTCAAAATAAAAAGCGGTCTTTTGTAATAGTCAAAACGCAAATCGGCCCCCTGTATAAACCTGAAAAATGGCGATTCCCGTAACTACTCAGCTGACAACCGCCACATCTGCATCTCCCGCTCCTGTAGTTGCAAAGCTTGCTTTGCCTCTCCGGCAGCGACGCTGGCCTGTCGCTGGCCTCTGGCGCTGTCCACCACTGAGTAAACCCGAATCCTGCAGTTCAAGGTCATTCTCATTGGAAAACATAAGGAACAAAAATATGCAGGATTCCCCGCTTTGCGGGTCGCAAATCAAGCGCATTGCGCGCAGAATTTGCGAGGGCGTATGCCGCGCGAAGCGCACCTGAGCTCCGCGAAGGGAAAAATTCAACTGAATTTTTCAGGTAAACACTGCCGCTACAATTACAAGCAGGGCTGAGTTATTAATTTCCAGGTATACGGCTAATTTTTCCGCATTCATCACTCATAGAGCAATTTTTATGCCTGAATAGGAGGTCACCGTTTGGCCAAAAATTCAATTTGATTTTTCAGGTTATGAAAAGCAATAAAGGCTCAAAACATTTTCATTTGAAAATATTAATTTTCAAACGAAACTGTTTTATAAAACCCTGTTTTTTGTAAATATTTTTACGGTTCGGATTGTGCCTACGGGGGTTTGAAGATTCGTGAGTTTCAGCTAACTTCAGCGCCTCAGAGCTAAATCTTTGTACGGCCTCTCAGGGCATAGCCCAGAGTAACCTCATCCAGATAGTCTATATCCCCTCCAAGAGGCACGCCGTAAGCGATACGGGTTATTCTGTGCACATACTTGGTTAAAAGTCTGGTAAGGTAAATTGCCATGGCCTCTCCCTCGGTATCGGGATTGGTGGCGATGATCATTTCCTTTACCGCGCCATCCGAGGCTTTAATCCTGTCTGTCAGTTCTTTAAGTTTTATGGCGCCTGGCGTAATGCCTTCGGTGGGAGAAATGGCGCCGTGCAGGACATGATATACGCCGTTAAAAGTTTTAGTTTTTTCTATGGCGGCCACATCCTGCGGATGCTCAACCACACAGATGATGGTCTGGTCCCTTGACGGATTAGCGCATACGGCGCAAAGGTTTTCCTCGGAATAATTGCAGCATTCAGCGCAATATTTCACCGAACTTTTTACGGCACGCAAAGCCTCTACAAGATCTTCAATTTCGCCCTCGGACGCTTTTACTGCGTAAAGGGAAAAGCGCTCCGCCTGCTTCGGGCCTACGCCGGGCAGGCGCCGGAAAAGGGAGGCAAGCTTGTCCAGTGATTTCATGTTTTTTTATTCACCTTTGTTATTTTGCTGCCGTGAAATATTTTTGAAAGCTTTTTAAGTTCCGGTTCAACTTCCGGAACGCCTGTCTCAGGCAAATCTTCCCAGCGGGCTTCAGGCGCCGGAGGCCCGCTTTGCTCTTCAGCCTCAGGTTCGACAGCGGAAGCAGGCTCCGGAACGGACAATTCTTCAAGCACGGGCGCGGCGGACTTTACGCCGGATGTGTGCTCAACAATAAACTCTATTTTCCTGCCGGCGAGTTTTTCCATAATTTCTTCAAGCTCGGATTTGGCGGTTTCTAGCATGCCCGCCTCAAATTTATTTGCCGAACTGAGACGCCACTTCCCCTCTCCGGCAAAAGTTATTTTTACGGAAAGCAGCATATTGTAAACCATCGGTTTTTTTCCGGACACATGGGCAAGCAGCTTTTTCCAAAGGGCTGAAGGGGCGCCGGACGGAGAGGATTGCGCCGCCGGCGCATCCGGAACCGGCTGGCCGTTTTGTGGGCCATAGGCCTTTGGGACACCCTTTCCTAACGGCTGAGGGGACACCGCTGTTGCGGTTTCCCCTCCTCCAGAGGATTGATAAGCGGCAGCGGGCTCTTTTGGGGCCGCAAAACCGGTGTCTGCCGCCGGGTTTGCTAAAATGTCATTTTTTTTTTGCTGCCGCGGGACGGGGGCATCGGAAACTGAAAGCGGGGTTGCCTGAGACTGGCCGGAAGCGAGGCGCAGTTCCAGGCTCTCAAGACGCCTGACCAGGGCATCCAGGTCCTGAGGAGTGTCTATAAGTGTAAAAAGCGCCATTTCAGCGGCTATGGAGAGGGACTCCGAGAACTTAACTTCTTCCACCGCCAAATTCACCTTTCTGGACAATTTGGCCAGCGCTGAAACGGAGAAATCTTTCGGCAAAGCGGACGCCAAAGCGGTTTTTGCGCCGGAAAATTCCTGCAAGTAAAAAAAGGTCCCGGCTAAAAGGTTGCGCAGGTCGCGCAGCGCAGTGAGAATTTCGTAGCCTTCCGCGTTCAGCTTATCAAAAGCCGCGTGCAGCGCCGCGGCGTCGCGTTTTACCAGCGCAAGCGCCAGGGAGTTTATAAGATCGTCTCCGGCGTGGCCCAGAAGTTCGTTTAAAACCTCTGTTTTCACCTCGCCGCGTCCGAAGGAAACCGCGCGGTCAAACAGCGTCATGGCGTCGCGCATGGCGCCTGAGGCGGCTTTAGCTATTATTTTCAGGGCCTCAGGCTCGGATTTAATTTTTTCTTTTTCCGCCACTTCCTTAAGCCGCCCGAACATAATCTCTTCAGCAAGCGGTCGGAAACGGAAGCACTGCGAGCGAGAAAGTATTGTGACCGGCACCTTGTGCTGTTCGGTGGTGGCCATAATAAACACCACATGTTCAGGAGGCTCTTCCACGGTCTTTAAAAGCGCGTTGAAAGCCTTTTCGGAAAGCATATGCACTTCATCCAGGATGTAAATCTTATACTTATCGCGGGAAGGAGAGAATTCCACATTTTCAATTATAACATCGCGCACATTCTCCACCTTAGTGTTGGAAGCGGCGTCTATTTCTATCACATCCAGGGATTTGCTATCGGCTATTTCAAGACAGGAGGCGCACTTGTCGCAGGGCTTGCCGTCTTTGGGATTATGACAGTTCAGGATTTTGGCGAGTATGCGGGCAATGGTGGTTTTGCCGCAGCCGCGCGGCCCGTAAAAAACATAAGAATTCGCCACGCGGCCCAGTTTAACCGCGTTTGCAAGCGTTTGCTTTACGGTTTCCTGCCCCAGGACCTCTTCAAGGTTCCTTGGGCGGTATTTAGCGGCAAGATTTTCGTACATAGTAGGGGTAGCGGATAGGGGCGAGGGGCGAGGGTAAAGGGTGAGAAACTCCGACCTTATACCCTAAACCCTATCCCCTATACCCTGCTGTTAAAACTTCACTCCCGCGCCAATAGACATATAATTATGCGTATTGGAACCGTCGTTAAATATCTGGTAGCCGACGTTTGCCGTAACCATGCTCAGGTCAATATACGCGCCAAACAAATAGGCGGAACTGTCTTTAGTTCCGCTCTTGTATTTGGTAGTGGTGTAGGACACAAAAGGGGTGACCATAGGCTGTCCAGGCAAATCCAGCTTAACATTAACGCTTGATTTGGGGAACCCGCCCAGAGCGAAATTAAGGCCGGTTATATTTACAAGAAGCGGAGTCATTTTTTCCGTCCCGTATTTATAGCCTGTGTAGGCGGCCGAAAGGTTGACCATAAAAATTTTCGCTCCCGCAAAAAGAGAGGCCTCGGTCTGCCCAGTGTCCCCGGCGGCATCCGTATGTATGGTATGTTTGACGCTTGCACCCACATCAATGCGGGTTATGCCCTTACCACCGCGCGCCGCCGCGCGGGAACCGGGGCCGGCAAGCCGGGAACGACCGCCCGAACCCTGAGTAAGGGAAAATGTTATGTCGCCGCCAAAAAACTTATTGCTGTAGCCTTTGACTTCAGGCGTGGTTCCGGCCAAGCCGGCAAAGGTATACTTTTCTGTTTCCCGGTCAACGCGCAGGGCATAGGTGCGATAAGTATCAAGCAGCGCGTCGGAGGCATAAGAGGTCATTGAGGGCTCAAAGGCCATATTACCGGAACCTATGACCAGATTAAGGTTCGTTCCGCGATAGCCGTGAGGGCCGGAAACAGCGCTAATACCGCCGTCAAAATACGCCGCCGCATTAAGGCTAAAAACCGCGCAAACAGCAACCGCCAACATCATCTTTTTCATTTTTCCTCCTTCAAAAAGGCAGCTTCTTACTGATTGTTCTATTATACGAATTTATGCGCAAAGCATGAACAAAAACCCCGCAGACATATTGTCTGCGGGGTTCAGTAATAGACAGCAAACTGAAGACCCGGTCTTTATTTTCCGCACTTAGACCGTTTCCAGGCCGTAAACTCCATACTGCTTTCGGAAGACTTCTTCCAATCTTTCATCCCCACATTAAGACGATATTTTGTCTCCGTGCGGCTGGCGTTCTCTACCTGCCAGATTCTGGCTGACTTATCATAGACACAGGTGGCGCTGTAAGTATAAACGACTCGCGTGGAGTAAACAGCCCCCACCGTGAACGGCGCGCTGTATTCCCCGATAAAAATAGGAGCGGTCGGGTTGGGATTCGCGATCTTGGACAGCAGTATACGCTGCCTGACATTGGGCTCCGAAAGCAGAAAGCTGCCGGGTGGCGCGGGTATCTTAGCCGCTGACGCGGATGAGGACGGGACATTATGCGCCGCCCCCTGTCCGGGCTTCGTTGTTCCCGCGGGCACGGACGAGGGCGGAGTATTACCCATATTTCCCTGTCCAGTCTTCTTGATTTTGTCCGCTGCGTCATAAGCGGCCTCTAAATCAGCGCCTCGGTCCTTAATATGTTGTTTTTGATTAGCTATAGCTATCTTCTTAACCTTAACACAGGCTTCGGTGGTACAGCCATTAATACCCTTAATTGAGTCTGTTATAGCTTTCTCTCCTTCCTTTATGTCGGTAACAGCGTCAGCCCCCTTTTTTTTATATTCCTTCATCTGCTTTTCTTTACCTTTTTTAGGTTGCAAGGTCTGAAGCTGATCGTTGCGTATTTCCGCTAGTTTTCTAGCCCTTGTAGCATTTTTCAGGTCATCATTAGCGTTATCTATTGCTTCCTTCTTGGCCGCGGAAATATTTGAACCGACGGCAACTTGAGGAGCCGTGGTTCCAACTGCGGGCGCAGTGGTTCCAACCGCAGGTGCCGTGGTTCCAGCCGCGGGAGCAGTGGTTCCAACCGCAGGTGGAGCCGTGATTCCAACCGTGGGCGCAGTGGTTCCAACCGCAGGTGGTGCCGTGGCCCCGGTATAAGGTGCAGCCCCTGCATCGGTCTTCAGGTACTTATCAACTTCCTCATTCAGGGTGTTGAGCAGCGCCGTCACACCGGTCACAGCACTTTCAGCCGCAACCGCCAGGCTACCGACATCATCGGTATCGGCTGGAAGCAGATTCACGGCCCTTATTCCGGCCACAACTATATTCTTCTGCTCCTGAGTAAGTTCAGGATTAGTAAAAGCGGCGTCAAGATTATTCTTCATAGCCTTGGGGCTTCTGCTTAGCCAATTATCCGGCTCGCTTTTCCTGATAGCGGAGTCGTCAACCTTACCGTTGGATTTCCAATAAGCATCAATATTGGCTCCCCGCTTATCAAAGATCTGGTCTAAGAGGCTTTTTTCAGACATCTTGGAACCATCGGCAACAGCATCCCTAAGGCTTTTTTCAGACGGCGTTGGACCATCAGAGGGAGCATCCTTTAAGGTTACTAGCGGCGCGTCCCTTCCTATAAGATTCTTATAAAGAACCTTTAAGTCCGCAATATTCACTGTTTTATTGGTATCATCGACAGTCTTCAGAAAATCTTTTTTCAGATCACCCGCAGACTTGGAGATAGCCAGCGAACCATCCAGAAGATCCGTTTTTACCATCCCGCTCGTAGCCTTATACTCCGCCGCGTAAAAAGCCGCGGCCCTGGAGCAAAACTTGTTCTGGAGCCTTGGTTTATCCAGACTTTGTTTGTATGTCTGGGCAAGTTCCTTCTTTTCTTTCAACCACGACTTTACCTCATTAGTTACCTGCGGGGTCTTATCCGAGTTCACCGCCTCCAGGTTGGCACTATCAGCAACCTTCGCTGTAGCCCCTTTTTCCTTGACCAGCTTGCTTACTTTTACACTCACATCAGCAGCCGCTATCTTCGCAAGTATATTGTCGGCCTGCTGTGCGGCGTCGCTTATGGCGCTGTCGGTCTTAACGACTTTCTCGGAGAATTCCTTGTATTTTCTATCATTATAACTCTCCAGATCGGCAAAAGCCTTCTGTGCCAGCCACGGGAAACGGCTGGTGTCATTGTGCAACGCGGTTATATCGGCAACGGTTTCAGCTATCTTTGCGGAACCCCGGGCGAACGCGGCCGGATCGGATTTGGACCTTAAATTGTCCTCCACCGTTTTGACATTGGTCCAGATCATCGTAAGTTGCGCGTCAAAATTCCCCATCTCCTGTGGTGGCGAATCAACTTTTACCACCGGGGTTGGGGCCGTGGGTGTACCGCCGCCACCAGAAGCATTCGGCGCTCCCGCAGCAGCGGGGCCATATAGTGCTTCCGGCCCATAGCCACAGACACAAGCACTGCAAGTAGGACAGGTTGGTTTTCCATCCTTATCTTTAAAAACACCGATCTTCTTGCCAACCACGCCATTTATGCAGTCCTTCTCAGTAGTACCGACCTTCGGTACCCAGCAAAGGTTGGCCGGAGGCGAAGGCGGGTTAAGGCCGAGCATTTGACTCATAGTACCGGAAAAAAGATCGCCCATGGGTTTTATCACGCCGCCTATAACCACATTCTGAATTATGGAGCCCAGTATCTCCTTGGCGATACCGTGCTTCAGGTATTCCTCCCAGGCAAGCTGGTTTTGCAGCCTGGATTTGGCGGCCATCTGATCCAGCGTTTCGCCGCTGAAATTATGTTCATTTTTATTGGTGGAATTTGAGGTGGGTCTGATTTTTTCGCTGTCTCCGCCGGCGCCCATACCGCTGGCGCCTCTGCCTAGTTCAAGCGCGTCAGCAGCCGCCCTGTCCAGAGAATCCGAGGCGTTCCCGCCGGTAAAGTTGCCGGCGGATTTATCGGCCTTTGAACGCAGTTTTTCGAACGCATCTCTGCTTGAGCTGTTCGGAGTGGAAGCCACGCCCTTATACCCCGCCATGCCGACCGGCCCCACCATAGACCTGGCCGCGGCTTTGCGCGAAGCGTTTTGAGCGTCCTGGAGCACCTTATCGCTGTTAAGCCCGCCCGACGAGCGGGAACTCTCTCCGCCGCTGAAAAAAGAACCGAAAGAGCGCAAGGTGCTCTGCATCCTGGGAATAGGCGTAGGCGCTCCGGCTGATTTTGTGGCCTGGGAAAAAGCCGCCCTGCCCGCACCGGCAACGGCGTCGCGCATGCCGACATCTGGCGGCGCGGAGGGAGCCGGCGGCGGCGGTGTAGGCTGTGAGCCAAGTATGAGCGACATCGGATCCCTGGCGCTTAAAGGGGTTATTACCTCGCCGGAACCGTCAGCTGAACCCTGGCTGAGCCCGTTAATGCCCGGTTCATATACCCCAGCTCCCCTCTCTCTTCCGCCGAAGCCGGGGGAGAGCAAATTATCGGCACCGGGCTTGGACATCAGGTATTCCGCCACGGGGGCCATAACAAGAATGCTCAGGCCTATACCGACGAAAGCCATATCTTTTTTGGAAAGATTCTTCAGCTTTTCCCTGAGGCCGCCGGCGGTTTTTGCAAATCTGGACGCCTTGCCGAAAGAGGCGGTTTTTTTAAACGCCGACCCCATTATGGGCGGCAAACCATTTTTTTTATCGTCGTCATTATTCAAGTTCATAAACCCCTCCGTTCAACCAATAATCAGTAAAAATACCGCTAGACTGAAAACTTCAACAGATTCGTCTCACCGGCGAGAGCCGGTATCTAGCATTAAGTGGAACCTAGATTCCGGCTTTCGCCGGAAAGACGGAATAAAAAACTCCAACTCAATCCGACTATTCTTCCGCTTTAACTGATTTTTTCGCCTATAGCCGGCTAGCCTGTAATTATCCTTATAATACTTTACTTAATACTTCGGTGAAAGCCAAGGGCCAATTGTCCTATAGCCGGTTAGGCACTAAGGGCTCCGAAAATTGCCGCAATTTTCGGAAATAAAAAAAGCCCGGACACAAACCCGGAGATAGTCCCTTGGCAAAACGAATAAACACACGGACACCGGAAACTCATGCGGCAAGGGACTACACTCCTTGTAACGACAGATATGAGGAACAGGTTGAGGCAGAGGATAGAAGTCAGATTCCTTAGGAATCAGAACCTTGACTCTATCCGCTTCTCTGCCTATGCCTTTACCTATACCTGCTGTACCAGTTTGAAACCTCGGGCTTTAATAACCTGCTAATAAATTTTTTCTCTTTATAACCGCCATTGCTCTAACTCAACCCGGTGGAGCCGTCGTCGGATTTGGGCAGAACTTTATCGCCAACTATGCCCATGGCCACACTGAGAGCCAAGCCGGCAAGACCTCCGGCTATAAAGCCTCCTATAGCCCCACCCAACAGACTGATAAGCGCTCCAAGCGTACCGCCTATTAAACCGCCAATCAGCATGGACAAACCGGATATTATCAGGCCAAGACCTATTCCCTGAAAACCAGGGATGAAACACATAATGGCACCTATTATCACCAAAAGTATGGAAAGTATTATTCCAAGCCAGCACTTCACTTTTGAACATTTGCTGATTTTATATGATCCATATTGCGCGCAATCCATTTGCTGGTCAGCGCCCTGACACTTGCTGGAAAGTATGGTGGCATTCGCATTGAAGTCAACACAATAGACCATCATGTTATCCATCTTGCCATTCCAGGAATCCACCGCGCCATGTTTGCAACACTTTGGCGGGCTACCCAAGGTATGCGAAATATCGTCTATCGCTTTGGCGTCATCGGACATGTTCTTGCCCTGCACCCCCTGGGCGTCCGTACACTCCTTCGCCAGATCCCCAAGCCCTTTGCCGCCGTCAAGCAGATCTCCGGCAAACCCCGTATCAGGCGGGATCGTTGTGTCGCCTACGGTGGTTATAATATCTTCGTTCACATCGTTGCCGTCGTAGGTAGAACCTTCGTAGGCAGCCTGATATTCAAAAGCCGAGTTTTTTGATTTAAACGCGGAACCGGTCATTGCAAAGGTTTCGGCAAGCTGGAAAAGAGGTTTTTTGTTTTTCAGCTGGCCGTTAACTTTCGCGTTTTGGGTCTTATAGCCCACATTTTTCCAGGAAAAACCGGACACCTTGCCCATGCGTCTCCCGGTTACTTTCTTCGGGCTGCCAGGCACCGGTATTTTACTTCCCGCCTGCGTAAAGGCGTGGCTATACATACCCTCGCTTTTATCTCCAACGCCGCCGCCTTTTGAAACGAGCGTCCTATTAAGGGCCGGGCTTAGATCGGCAAAATTGCCACCCATCGAGTCGCCGTTAGTTCCAATATCTGAAAGCAGACCCTCAAGATTCACAACACTTCCATCGTCTCCACGCGCTCTCTCTTCGGCATTTACCACGCCTTTAACCGGACCCCCGGATCGTACATCCTTTAAAATCGGCGGGCCGATATCATATCCGCCGCGAATCATGGCCATGGAAGAAGGGCTATCTGCGGGCGGCAGGGTTGTGTTAATACTGCTGAAAAACTTCTTCCAGAAAGAATCCCTCCTGCTATCTAAGGCGGCCTTATCCAGCACCGCCTTCAGCCCGGCGGTGGAATACCTGGGATTTATTGCCGAAATAACGCCGCCCATACCCACCGATCTAAGAAAGGATACTACAGGCGGGAATTCCAGCATACGGTCTATGGTTTCGGATGAGACCACAAAGGGCAGCGAAGCGATGGCCATAAGCAGCGAAATGGAGACATACTTGGCCCTGCCTTTGAAAAGAAGAAGCAGCGCGGCTAAAAGGGATTTTCGTTTGTATTTATCGGTAAATGTGCTGCCCATAAAAGTCTCCCGCCCCGCTCTTTTGGCTCATATGCCACTATCTATAAGCGGTTACTTCGCCCCAAAAGGGCGGGGCCCACCCCCGCACATGCGGCATGTGCGGAAGCACACGCACTTCACAAACACAGCAAACTTAACCTCATTTTCCACCCATCATAGATCCGAGCATACTAAGTATACCAGCTATAGCCGACATCCATAACTGAGAACCGTTATTTGCTGAGCTACCGGCAAAAGCCAACGCCGCAGCCGCCATAGCACAACCACCGCCTATCGTATATATCATACCCAACATCGTCTGCCCGTAAGAACTCATCAACTGGATACCGATCATTAACGCCATACCACCGAGTATCAGGGCAACACCGGCCAGAACCCATCCTATAATTTTCAGGTAAAAAGTAGCGGGTGTATTGCCTGCAGATACCAAATAGCTGGCTATCGCCGACAGTATAAGCGACAACATTATGTACATCATCGCTTTCTGCGGCAAACCGGCCCACGGACTGACATCTGTATTCCCTGATACGTCAGGAATAGTCGGATCATCAGGTGTTCCCCCTGCGCCGCCGCCGCCGGCACTGCCGGCGTTGTCAAGCGAAGGCGACGTTACAATACCGGCGCCGCCGTCGCCGGCGCCAAGGCCCGTGCCGCCGGTGGGGGTTCCTTCCCCGGTAGAGCCTGTCCAGGCCTGGTTCTGGGTATGCGCCATGGAATCTATGCCGGTGCCGCTATAAGATTTCTGTGTGGCTTTTACACCCTTGGCCTGGGAGAAAGATCCCGTACCGAACTTGCCCAATTTCCCGCCCTTTGCGCCTGAAAAAACTGGCCTTGAAGTTTTATTCATGGCCAGCAGTTTCTTCCTTTGGTCAAACTTGGGCATGGCGGTAAAGCCGGAGCCCACACTGCTGAAGCCGACCTTGTTTCCAAACGCGCCCTGGCCTACTTTATTGCCGAAACCGCCCATGCCGCTGAATTTACTTTGCCCGGCGCCAAGAGAGCTGGTAAGAGACCCCCCCTGCAGTTTAGCCATAACATCTTCCGCCATGTTGCTCGGCGCGGGCTGGCTCTGATTTTGGCTCTGATCCGGCTGCTCGCTTGTAGCGGCTGCCGCCTGCGCTTTTTGCGCGGCTCTCGCTTCGGCCTGTCTTTCGGCATCCTCTTCAAGCATAAGACCGGCTTTTTTATTTGTGCTCTTAAACATATCCAGGGAAGAACCCTGGTGCTGGGCCTGACTCCTTAGAATAGCCGGCACATAATTATCAGGCGCTTTGGCGCTGTTAAAAGAAGAGTTCTGCACGGGAGCCGGCGCATTATGAACCAGGTACACACCTGTTCCTACAACTACTGCGGCGACGGTAACCAGCAAGCCCGCCTTGCCCGCAAGCAGCCCCCCCACACCTGAAGAAGCGCCAAACCTGCCTAAGTTGGCCGCGCCCCGAAACGCGGTTCCTTCAACCCCGCCCATGCCGCCTCTGGCGCCAAGGCCCAGATGGGACCTGAACCAGGGGAGAAAACCTTTTTTTTCTTTCTTCTCCTTAAAATTTATTTCCGGCAAATTTTCGTTCATAAACACCTCCCATGAATGCCATTACTTAAAGCATAAACGACCACATGCTGCTACTACCACCAAATTCCGTTTTAAGTCCATTAACAATTTCTTTACTTGAGCCCTCAGTTATACCTGAAATGGCCGAGTAAGCCTGGAAAATAAGGACGCCACCGATCATCATATAAACCATACCCATCATATTTTGGTCAAGGCCCCTCAGTTTATTACCAGCCATAAGCACAACAGCTGCGGCCGCGCAGGCAAGCATCGCGCAGACCATGGCAATTTTATAGAAACCGGCAGCAGCTGCGTACCCAACCGGCACCAGAGCCAAAGCCGCCTTAGCTTTCTTTGCGTAAATACTGGTCGCGAAAATTAAAGCGGCGGCTATCATCATCGCATACATCGCCCTGTCGGTCCATTTCTCTATTTCCGTATTAGCCGACACCGCCTCCGGCACTTTCGGAGGAGTGGAATCATTTTTACTCAGGCTTGGATCGTTGCCTTTTAAGTTGGGCCCGTTTGAAATACCGGCTCCGCCAAGGCCCGCGCCGGCGCCGGCGGTACCAACATCACCTGTACCGGCAGTTTCACCGGCAAAAGCATTTGTAGCCTCACTCCTTGCCCCTGTCGCGCTGGCCGAGTAGGCGGCTTTGGCTCCAAGTTTGCCTGCGTACTTGGCCTGGCCGAAAGCGCCTTTTTTGTTAAAATTGGGCACTGTATATTTTGGGGAATTGCTGATCTTTGAAGCCAGGGCGCCTTTCATAGACGAGGTTTTGCCCGTGGGAGGCCTGTAAACGGAAGCAAACTGATTGCCTATGCCGCCCGCTAGCCCGCCGGAGGCCTGCATCCTTGGAATAGTGGTTCCAGAGCCACCACCACCGCCGCTCTTTCCGCCGAAACTGGGAGCCGCCTGCAATTTTGGCGCGCCGGCTCCCGCGGCATCAGCGCCTGAAGCCCCAGCCTCACCCTGGGCGGCAGCCGCGGAATCATCCGCGGCCGGAGCCTCAGCCGAAGCGTCTTTGCCCGAGTTATCTCCAGCCTCGCCGGACATATTTCCCAGGCCGTCTTTTTTGGCCTGCTCCCTGAACATATCCAGGGTAGATGATTCGGCAGACGCTGAATTCCTCTCTTTAGCCCTTTCCATACCGGCTCTTTGCGACTCTTCCTCTAAATAGTTGTTCTGGAACAGTTCCGGCGTGTAAACGGGTCTGGAGGACGAACCTACAAAGTTATAGATCACACCCACACCGGCGGCTATTGTGGCCCCGCCAAGCACCACACCCAATATGCCGGCCTTGGTAGCAAACAGCCCGCCGCCTATGCCTCCGGCGGAACCGGCGGAACCAAGCCCCGACGAAGCGCCGCCCGCAGCCGACGAGCCCCCCCTGAAAAGCCCCGAAAGAGCCGACCAGAACCCGCCTTTCTTTTCTTCTTTGTCATTGTAGGTACTCATAATAATCCCTCCTAAAAGCTGTTAATTCGTCTTAGTGCCGCTGCCTATCTGTTTTGAAGTGTCTGAAGCCGTGTAATTTGGATTTATGGCCGTGGCCATCATCTGGCCCATAGCGCCGAACATTGACCCGAGCGTGGCCTGTATTATCATCTGCATTATCATCTTTTTCATTTCCGCATCGCTGTCATCGGTTTTCACCGCTGTCGGTTCCGGCATCTGGACTTTATGCGAGCTCAGGTTCGGGTCGTTCTTTTTGAGGTCCTGCGCGGCCTGGCCCAAAGAAAGCCCCGAGGCAGCCGCTCCGTCTTCCAACCCGGTGTTGAGGTCGGAGCCGCCGGCCTTGGCGCTCTTTTCAAAAGCCGAGGCGGCGCCGCCCTTGGCCGCGTCTATGCTGCCGGTTTTAGCCGCCAGCTGGCTTTTATCCGCGGCATTGCTCAGCATGGCCACCAGCGCGCTTTTGTTGGCCGCATCGGGAGCTTTGCCAAGTTTCAGGTCGCCGGCCGGGGCAAAGTCCGATTTGCGGTTTCCGTTGCCGAAAAATTTATTGTGCGCGCCGCCGGTTGACATGGAGCTTGAGTTTCCGCCCGTGATTGAAGCCTGAGGGGCAAGCTTCGCGCCGCCCGCGCCCGGCGATGGAGCGGAGGCCGAGGCTGAAAATTTGCCGGTCATATCAGGCGCGGGGATGTCGGCTGGAGCGCCTGTCTCCGCGGACAGCGCGTCATCACCGTCGGAGCCGGACTGAAAAAGAGAAGACGCCAGGCTTTCGCCGGAAGTGGCCGGGTTATCAATCATTTCTCCGCTTAAAGGCGAGCCAGGGGCCCCGCCCTCAGATGGGATACCTTCGCCCAAAGCGCCTATATCGGAAACCCTGGATTTAAAAGGGTTGCCTGAGGAGGCGGAAGAGTCAAGCGAAGAATTACTCATAAGCGGCAGAGAAATCCACGCTATAAGGATAATTATGGCGATGATGCCGCCTAAAAGGTATTGACCGGACTTGGATTTTTTGTTTTGTAGCTGTATCATAACCCCTCGCTTTTTCCAGCCGTTTGAACCCGGAACTAAAAAAACAACTACAAACTTTCCCTGAC
This sequence comes from Elusimicrobiota bacterium, assembly GCA_003450815.1. Lineage (GTDB taxonomy): Bacteria > Elusimicrobiota > Elusimicrobia > Elusimicrobiales > UBA9959 > UBA9634. Next base: position 35,133 of record DMES01000071.1, read on the forward strand.
ACAATTACTCTGTTCAGGGCAAAGTTGATACCTGCAATAATGTTATAGCAGAAAACCCTTGACTTGTCAAGGGCACGCAAGCTTTTGCCCGCATAAAATGCGCGCTCAGCATTCCGGGAGCAAGCTATTTTTTACAGGCGGTGGCGCTTAAACACTGATCAAATACCAGCGGTATGGCATTACCACTGTCATCCTTATCATTTGTCATTGCGAAGCTGCCCCAGGTGCCGTTGGCGTATTCCACTTTCCAATACCCGTTGGAACAAGTTACCCCCATCTCCTGGCAACCCGATGGAGCGCCGGGCACATAATTAACGCTTTTGGCGGCCCCGTAATCGTTTACAAAACTGCTTATGCCAGGAGGCATTTTCTGCTCTCCGCTTTTATCAACCGTTTCGCCGCCGGCGGCATTACTGTTTTCGGTATTATCGCCTTGGGCATTACCGTTTGAGGCATCGCTGTTTACTGAAGAACCGACGGCATTAGCCACAGGGCTGAACATTGAGTTTGCCAGGCCTGTTGTGGGATTGGCGGCATCTTTTGCAACTTCCTTCGCCTTCTGAAGCACTGGGTCATTCTTTTCCGCTTCTTTATCCCTGACGGGTGAGCCGACATCCGGAATACCCAACCCTTTACGATCCACATTCTTTAAACTGGCTATTTCCCCGCTTTTTATGCGGTCCAGCCCGGCAAGCCGGCCGGAATATGCCGCCTGACCCGCCGCGCCGGAAGGCTCCGCGCCAAAACTCGCATCCCATTTGGCTTTAGCGGTGGATGCGGAATCACTTCTTAAACCCTCCCGCATAAAACCAAGCGAGGCATTCAAAGCTGACAGCGTCCCTTTTTGAGCGGCGCCGCTTTTAACACCCGTAAAGCCCTGCCGGGCAACACGTATATCCTTGCCGGCGCCTGAAGCCTGAAACTCCGCAAACTCCGATGATGACTTTGAACTTGCGCCGGAAGAGGAATCTCGTCCCGAGCCTCTTATACCCATCCGGGGAATAGCGCCTGTGCCGGCAGACAGCTGCGCTGCGCCCCTATGCGCATAAGAAGCCGTCGCTGCGGCATTGCCGCCGCCGCTTTCCGGCCGCATCCAGTCTTCAAGCAGCGAGTCGGCATTTTTTTCAACGGCAAAATAACGCTCCCCTGTCTGTTTTTGCCGGCTTGAAAGTTCCGGTTCATTATCCGTAAAGCCTAAATTTTTAAAAAACGATTCCACGCCGCTCCTCGCCACGGAACCATATGAAAAATTTTTTGTTTTATCGTCCTTCAGGTCATCGGCGCCGCGGATTATAAAAAATAGAAAGATTCCGCCGCCAAAAAAGAGGAAGAGCAGCACGGAAACGATAAGCGCCTTTTTTCTTCCATTGTCGTTTTCAGCCATATACTTTATTTAGAGTCTAGCAGAGGAAAATGGAGGGGTCAAGGGTCCCCGAAAATTGCCGCAATTTTCGGGCGCTCGTATGCCCGTGAGCAAATTCCACGGTAATTCTGTTGCCCACTAAAGACACGCGCCAAAATAACTTGACGCTGTTATAGTGGCAGAGTTTACTCAGTCGCGGACAGCGCCATAGGCCCGCGACAGGCCAGAGTCACTGCCTAAAAAGGCAAAGCAAGCTTTGCCACTACAATCCTCTGGAGGCGCCGTCTCAAGCCTATGGCAGTGCCGTAATAGGGACTATGTCTATCATACGGCCAAAGGCCTATGGCCCACAAACGGCCAGAAAAATACGGAGAACCTGAGTAGCTATAAAAAAAAGTGTCTCTGTTATTTTGTCACAAGCCCTAAGGCCAGCTACCCGGTAATCCGGCAAATTTATCCCACCGGACCCCTATGCCTGAGCGCGATGGCGGCGGCCAGGTCGTCTATTTTCTTCAGGTCCTCATCCTGCGGCAGGCCTTTTACCATCACCGGCGGGAGTATTTCCGCCTTTAGATTTGGCAGCATGCCCGCCAGCGTTTCAACCGCCTTGCCGCCCCAGCCGTAAGAGCC
>DMES01000036.1 GCA_003450815.1 Elusimicrobiota bacterium
AGAAAATTATCTTAGCGGGGATGAGTCCTTTGTCCCACAGCTTCAGAACGGATTTTTTGCGGGTAAATTGTATAAAACGATTTTTTATAGCGCGGCGCTATAAAAAATAGTCGAAATCCTGCTCCGTCCTTACATAGCGGCGCAGGCGGAAGATGTGGGCCGGACACACTTTAGGATCAAGCTCAATATAATTCCTCGGCCCCCGCCACAAATAATGCTTATCCGCCAACAGGTCGTGCATCTGATACGGCTTGTCGGCCGCCAGGCCGAACTCCCGGAACGGCAGTTCCACCCAGCCGGATTGCTTATAGTTAGGGTCCAGATTGACCACCGTCACTATCAGATTATTCCCGGCCTGTTTGCCGTAACAGATCAGCTGATCATTGTCCACATGGAAGAACCGCAGGCTCGCGTCGTTATGCAGCGCTTCATTCTCCCGGCGGATTTGGTTGACACGCGTGATCAGATCGCGGATACTGTCAGCCCGGCTGAGGTCCCAGCGCTTGAGCTCGTACTTCTCGGAATTCAGGTATTCCTCATGGCCGGGGCTTCGCGGTTTACGCTCACATAGCTCAAAAGCCGGGCCGTATATGCCGTAACTTGCGCCAAGCGTGGCCGCAAGAACGTGGCGGGACATAAAGGCCGGACGCCCGCCGAATTGCAGATACTCCGTGAGTATATCCGGCGTATTGGGCCACAGGTTCGGGCGGAGGAATTCTTTCACCCCGGTGCGGGTCAGTTCGGTAAAATAGCTTTCAAGCTCCCACTTGGCATTGCGCCAGGGGAAGTAGTTATATGACTGGCTAAATCCCGCCTTGGCCAGGCGGTTCATTACCTTGGGCCGGGTGAAAGCTTCGGCGAGGAAAATAAGGTCCGGATTCCCGCGCCGCAGCTCCCGCAGCAGCCACTCCCAGAACGCGAAAGGTTTTGTGTGCGGATTATCCACGCGAAAGATACGCACTCCCTCTGCCATCCAGAACTGAAATACGCTTTTTACCTCATCCCACAAAGGCATCCAGTCCCGGCAGGCGAAATCCAGTGGATAAATATCTTCATATTTTTTCGGGGGATTCTCTGCATGACGCAGGCTCCCGTCTGGCCGATGCCGGAACCATTCAGGATGCTCGCGCAGCCAGGGATGGTCGGGAGAGCACTGCAAAGCTATGTCCAGGGCTATTTCTAAACCGCTCTCTTTGGCCGCCGAGACCAGCCGCCGGAAGTCCGCCAAAGTCCCCAGTTCAGGGTGAATGGCTTTGTGGCCGCCGGTCTTATCGCCGATAGCCCAAGGGCTGCCTGGCTCGCCCGGCTCCGCCGATAATGAGTTGTTTTTCCCCTTGCGGTGGGTGCCGCCTATTGGGTGTATGGGCGGCAGGTAGAGCACATCAAAACCCATTTCGGCGATGTATGGCAGACGCACAATAAGATCCTTGAATGTACCATGCCGGCCCGGCTTGGGCGAGCAGGAACGGGGAAACAGTTCATACCACGCGCTGAAGCGGGCCTTAACGCGGTCTGCCCAGACCTCCAATTCGCGTTCGAACCGGACAAAATCGCTGTCAGCTCCCCAGCGGGAAATCAAACCGCCCAATTCCGGGGCCGCGAGGCGCTCCGCCAAAACGCTTGTGTCCCCGCCGGCCTTAAGGTCCCGCGCCAGTTTTACAAGCGGCCTGGCATCCGCTTTAACTGCAGCCGCCCTGTCGGCGGCCTCAGCAACAAGTCCGGCTCCGACCGGTAGCTCCACCCGCGCGTCCTGCCCGGCTTCCAGCCGTTTCTTTAAATCGCGAAGCCATGTGGCAAAGTGGTTCACCCGGGCCTGGACAGTGTAGCGGTATAGTCCCAAGTCCGTCACTTTAAATTCGGCCCGCCAGCGGTCATTGCCCAAGGGCCGCATAGGGACCTGTGTCCAAATGGAGTCACTCTCCTTGCGGTAAAGAAGGAAGCATTCCAATTCGTCATGGCCATCCGCGAAAATATCAGCTTCAACGCAGACCTGCTCGCCAATTACGCGCTTAACAGGAAACCGTCCGCCGTCTATTTCAGGCCGGAAATTCTCTATAGCAACGCGCCTGGGGATCTCTTTTGAGCTGTTTTTTGACGCCGCCAAAGTGTGTTTTATTTTTCTCTCTGGTTTTTTCGGCATGGTTCCTCCATCAAAAAAGCAATTCCTCTTATCGCTGTCATCTATTCTTTGTCACTGTAATCTCTTTACCATAAAGCACTACGCAAAGTGAAGCCAAAGCAAGTTCCGTCTGCCCGCCGGCCAGGCGCTCCGCGGCCGGGCTGCCGGGGCCGCCCCATTTCGTTTCGGCTGAATCTAAAAGTTTTGTCCAGGTTCCTTCCGGCAGTTTCAGCCTTAAGCGGCCGGGGCTCTTAGCGAAATGCAACGCAAAAATTACTTCTTCGTTTTCGGCCCGCCGACTCACAATAAGAGCTTTGTCATTCTCGTAAAGCGAAACGGTGAGATTTTCCCTGTTAAGCCTGGCAAGCGCGGGGTGTTCCCGGCGCAAAGCGTAGAGGCGGCGGTAAAAATTTTGCAGGACGGCATGCCGCCCTTTCCGGCGCAGCCCCTGGTTAAGCCGGGAACGCAGAAAAATGCTTTCCGCATTGGGATCCGGGATTTTTTCTTTGTCCGCGGCTAAATTAAATTCCCTGTGCCGTCCAAGACGCACTGCTTCGGCAAGCCGCTTGTCAGAATGGCTGGTAAAATAAAAAAAAGGCGCCTCTTCACCGTATTCCTCGCCCATGAAAAGGAATGGGACGAAGGGAGACAAAGCCACCGCTCCGGCCGCAAGCTTAAGGGCTTCAAAATCGGTCAGAACCGACAGCCGCTCGCCAAAGGGTCTGTTGCCCACCTCATCGTGCTCCTGCGCAAAAACCAGGAACTGCGAAGCCGGCCTGCCGTCCGCCGCGCGTCCGTGGCTCCTGCGCCGGCGGGCCGAATACTGGCCGGTATAAACAAAAGCTTCGCTATAGGACCTGGCCAAATCTACCAGCCCCGCGAAATCCCGGTATTGCCCGGATCTCTCGCCGGTCAGCGCAACATGCAGGGAATGATGGAAATCCCTGCAGTATTGAGCGTCGCAGCCCCAGCCTCCTTCGGCGGAAGGCCGGATGACGCGCGGATCGTTAAGGCCGCTCTCAGCGATTATCTGTATCCGGCGGCCCCGGGCGCGGGCAATTTCATGCGCGGCCGCGGCAAGTTCTTCAACAAAGTGCCGCACAGAATAGTCGCGTATGGCGTCAACGGCGTCAAGCCGCAGCGCATCAACATGAAATTCATCCACCCAGCGCCGCGCGCTTTCAAGAAAGAAGCGGCGCACTTCGTCGGAGTCCGGTCCGTCGAAATTAATCGCTTCTCCCCACGGAGTGCGGTAATTCCGCGTAAAATATGGGCCGAAATCACGCAGATAGTTACCTTCCGGGCCCAGGTGATTATAAACAACATCCAATATTACGGCGAGCCCACGCTGGTGACAGGCGTCTATCAGGCGCTTAAATTCCTTCACGCCTCCATATGACTGCTGCGCCGCGAAAGGATACACTCCGTCGTACCCCCAATTGCGCGCGCCGGGAAATTGCGCAATAGGCATTAGCTCAATAACAGTAACTCCCAGGTCTTTGAGAATGTCCAGCCGGGGAATAATGCCTGCAAAGGTCCCCTCGGGGGAGAAAGTTCCTGTGTGCAATTCATATATAACGAAACGCTCAAGGGGCAGCCCCTTCCAGGCCTTGTCTTTCCAGTTATAGACCGGGTCTACGACCGCGGACGGGCCGTGCACGCCGTGCGGCTGGCAGCGCGAGGCCGGGTCGGGCCTTTCCAGTCCGCTATTGAGACGGAAGAGATATTCAGTTCCCGGCTCCACATCCGAAAGAACCGTCCAGTGATAACCTGAGCCGTCCGTAACCAGCGGGACCAGTTTGGTCTTTGGAGTGATTATATGCAACTCCACCCGTTTGGAGCAAGGAGCCCACACCATAAATTCGCAGCTGTTTTTCCCGATAACGCGCGCCCCGAGGTTTACCGGCTTCTCCCCCGGGACATTGCCTTGTGATACCAGCCGCACAGACCCAGCCGGTTTGGCGACGTTCTTCTGTTTTCTACCTCTTAACAACATTTTAATTCCTTCCAAAAGCTTTTAGTCTTATTTTAAAATTTGCGGCTTTCGTCCGCCTTGGGCGGACAGACTACAGCAGGCTCCGGTAAAGGTCGCGCGTCTTTTTGGCGACGCCGGCCCAGCTGAAATGCGTTTCGGCGCGGCGGCGGCCATTGGCCGCGAACCGGCGGCCCAGAGATGGTTGGCGCAGTACCCTGTTTATGGAGAAAGCCAGGTCGCGCGAAAACTTTTTGGGATCGGCAGGTTCATAGGTGCCGTCACGGCGCGCCGCAAAGGGCACCAGCAGCCCGGTCCGTTCCGGAACAACCACCTCGCAGATGCCGCCAACGGCCGAAGCCACCACCGGCGTGCCGCAGGCCATGGCCTCTACATTGATTATGCCGAAAGGCTCGTAAATAGACGGGCAGCAGAAAACAGCAGCATGGCTGTAGAGCTCTATAATTTCGGCCTTGGGAAGCATCTTCCGTATCCAGATGACATTCTTCCGGGTCTTGCGTATCTTTGCGACTCTGGCTTCCATCTCGGCCGCTATCTCTTTTGTATCCGGGGCGCCCGCGCAAAGAACAACCTGCGCTTCCGGGGCGATGTGGGAGATGGCGTTAACAAGGTGAATAATGCCCTTCTGCCTTGTTATACGCCCGACGAAAAGGACATACGGCTTATCCGGGTTCACGCCCCATTTGCGCAAAGCGCCGGACGCGCGGCTTGGGCTGTACTCGGCCAGATCTATTCCATTGTGGATTACATGGATCTTTGAAGCGGGAATGTGGTAGCAGGAAAGAATATCCTCTTTCATGCCCTGGGAAACAGCGATTACGGCGTCAGCCGAGCGAACCGCGTTTTCCTCTATCCAGCTGCTGAGGTCATAGGCGCCGCCCAACTGCTCCCGCTTCCAGGGGCGCAGAGGCTCAAGCGAATGGGTAGTCATTACAAAAGGGACCTTATGCAGGATCTTCGCGAAGAACCCGCCCAGGTTCGTGTACCAGGTGTGGCAGTGTACGATATCAGCCGTGTTGTTCTTGCAGAATTGCAGATTGACGCTCAAAGCTTCAAGGGCCTTGTCAAAACCTTTATGCGCGCCGCGCGCTAGTTCAGCCCAGGGCTGATAGCCGGCAACCTCAAGACGAGGCCGCTTCGCGCGCTGATCGCCGAAACAGCGCACTTCCACATCCATGAGTTTTGCAAGTTCGCGCGTCAGGTATTCAACCGCTACCCCCGCGCCGCCGTAGGTATAAGGAGGGTATTCGTTAGTGTAGAAGACAACTTTCATGATAAATCTCCCGGCAAGAATAGCGCTGAAGCACTGAAGTAAAAGACCACAGACTTCCGAACTTCAGCTCTTCAGAGCTTCAGGGCTTCAGCGCTGGTCACAGCTGCTTTTTCTGATAGGCGATGTTGAAAAGCTTCAAATACTCCTGAGCGGACCTGGTCCAGGAAAAATCCGTCTGCATGGCGTTTCTTACCATGGTGTCCCAGTTTTCGCGCCAGCCGTAAAGAGAGATAATGTGGCCCAGCACCGATCTAAGTTCACCCTCATCGGCGTTGTTTATGGCGAACCCGTTTGAGTCTTTCGGCTCGCCGTTATAACGCACAGTGTCCCTTAGCCCGCCGGTGCGCGTTACAACCGGAAGCGCGCCGTAGCGCATGGCTATCATCTGCGAGAGCCCGCAGGGTTCAAAGCGGGACGGCATCACGAAAATATCGGAGGCAGCGTATATCCTGTGCGCCAGGCTTTCATTGAAGCCGGCTTCAAAAAATACTTTTTTAGGCTCGGCCTTGGCCAGGTTTGAGAAGGCCTCGTGAAGCCCCGGGTCGCCGGAGCCAAGCACCACGAACTGTATTTTCCCCAGATGCTCGTGCATTACCTGGTACAGGACATCCAGTCCCTTTTGCTGGTCCAGACGCGATACCGCGCCCGCAAGCACCATGTCCTTGTTTTCCTCAAAGCCCAGTTCCCGCTGAAGAGCTTTTTTGGCCGCGGACTTGCCCCGCTGAAAACTTTTGATGTCGTAGCCGCGCTCCAGGAAGGTGTCCGTGGCCGGATCCCAGATCTCCTCGTCTATGCCGTTCAGGACGCCGAAAAGGTCGGCGTTGCGCGAGCGTAAAACGCCCTCAAGCCCCTTGCCGAAATCGGGCCTGAACTGTATTTCGCTCGCATAAGAGGGGCTGACCGTGGTGAGAATGTCCGAAAATACCAACCCCGCTTTCATGAAGTTTATACCGCCGTAAAACTCAAGCTTATCGGGAGTGAAATCCGCCCACGAAAGCCCGGCTTTTAAAACGGTTTCCTTCGGAAACATGCCCTGGTAGGCGATGTTGTTTATGGTGAATATTGTCGCGGTTTTTGAGAAAAAGGAGTCTATGCGGTAAATGGTTTTAAGGTAGGCGCTCACAAGCCCCGTCTGCCAGTCATGGCAATGAATTACATCAGGCTTGAAACCTATAAACTTCGCCCCCTCAAGCACGGCGCGGGAAAAGAAAATAAATCTTTCGTCATTATCCTCGTAATCGCCGAAATTAGCCCTGTACATGCCGGGCCTGTCAAAATATTTGCGGTTTTCAATGAAATAAACCGACACACGGCCCCACTGTACCTGGGACATGGTGGCCGTTTCAACGCGGCCGGACATGGGAATCAGAAAACTGCCGCCGACGGCTTTAAGCGAAAACGCTCCGCCTCCGACATTACGGTATTTGGGCAGAAAAAGCGCCACTTCCACACCCTCGGTCCTGGCAAACACCTGGGAAAGCGCGCCCACCACATCCGCCAGTCCACCGGTTTTGGCGAAAGGAAAAGCCTCGCTCGCGGCTATTAATATTTTCATAAAGTCTCCCTAAAAAGTTGGGGGTTTAGGAGTTTGGAGTTCGGAAATTGATTTGAAAATTCTTAACTCCTAACTCACAACTCATAACTCCCAACTAAATTTTATACTTCTTCCCCCCATTCAACATTGCGGCGGCGTCCTCGGGAGAAACAGTATTTATATAAAAACCGGTACCCCATTCAAAACCGGCCACCTGGCTGAGTTTGGGCATGATTTCAATATGCCAGTGATAGTGAGCCGCCCGCGGCTCCTGAACCGGCATGGTATGAACTACCAGGTTATAGGAGAACTCAGGGATCGTCGCGTAAAGCCTGCCCAGGGTGTTTTTTAAAATTGAGGCCAGGTCCAAAACGAGCTCCTCCGGCATATCTTCAAAATGGCTCAGGTGTTTTTTCGGCAGCAGCCAGGTTTCAAAAGAGAAACGGCTTGCGTAAGGCTCTATGGCCAGGAAGTGCCCGTTTTCAGCCACCACCCTCTTCTTAAAGCGGGGTTCCTCTTTTACAATATCACAGAACACGCATGTGCCCTTTTTCTCAAAATACCGTTCAGCTCCGCCTATTTCCTCCACCAGCCTTATTGGCACCATAGGCATAACTATTATCTGCGAATGCGGGTGCGCCAGACTCGCTCCGGCGTTCCTGCCATGGTTTTTGAAGATCATTATATACTTCACTCCGGGATCTTTTTTTATTTCGCGCGTTCTCAGAATAAAGGCCCTTACTACATCAGCTATGGCCTCAAGCTCCATTTCCTCAAGGCGCAGGCCGTGGCGCGCATTTTCTATAAGCACCTCGTGGGAGCCAACGCCGTCCATGCGGTTATAAATTCCGTCCGGCTGCTCCTCTCCAACTCCCCCGGAAACCAGAGCCGGATATTTATTAGGCACCACCCTCAGCCGCCAGCCGCCGTCTGTTGACGGGAGCGAATAGATCGCCGGAGGTGTAAGGGATTCATTACCCGGACAGAAAGGACATTTATAGACACTGTCTTCAGAAGCGGTCAGGAACTCATTAGGCCGCAGTCCCCGCTCCGAGGCTATTATTACCCAACGGCCGAAAACCGGGTCTTTTCTAATTTCAGGCATAGATAAAAGCAAGTCACAAAAGCAAAAGTCACAGGTTACAAGTAAGAGGTTATTGGTTACTTTCCCTTATCTTCTCCAACGGCGGGTTCGGTGTTCGGAGCCGCTTCGACAGGCTCCGGAACGGTGACAGCTTCCGGTTGAGCGGCCTGGTTCTCTTCTCCGGCGATCGGGCCGCTTGAGGTTTCTTTGGCGGACTGAGCCTCTTCAAGAGCCGTGGCTGACTCCTCTTCCACCAGTTCCACCGCTGTGGCCTGGGCCGAAGCCGCCGGATTTTCAACATTAAAATTTTCAAGTTTCGGCAGATCCGAGAGAGTGTTAAGCCCGAACTGGCGCAGGAATTCAGTGGTGGTGCCGTAAAGTATGGGACGGCCCGTGGTCTCCCTTCTGCCCACCACGGTAATAAGCCTGCGCTCGGTAAGTGTATCAAGCGGACCTATTACTTCAACGCCCCTTATAGCCTCTATTTCGGCGCGTGTGAGCGGCTGTTTGTAAGCTATAATGCAAAGCGTTTCCAACGCCGCCTGTGTAAGGCGCACGGTCATCTTATTGTGATAAAGCTTTCTTACCCAAAGGCTGTAAGCGGGTCTGGTGGACATCTGCCAGCCGCCGGCCACCTGCATAATTTGCAATGCTCTTTCCTCCCCGTCATAAACCGCCTTCAGTTCATCCAGTAATGCCTTTACACGCTCCTGATTCTTTACTTCACAAAGCTGCGCTAGGCCATCAACGGGCAAAGGATGGTCCGCTATAAAAAGTAAAGTTTCAAGCGCTTTCTTAAGTTCAGTATCTTCCATATGTACCTCGTGTAAAAATAGGCGTAGGCAAAGGTAGAGGTTAAGATAGAGAACAGGGGTCAGAGGTCAGAAAGCAATTTAACATCTGTCCTCTAACCTCTCCCTTATACCTATGCCTTTACCTCTACCTGCTGTTTCTCTGGCGCGGGATACACCCGCACTTCACCGCAGACGTCATCCTGGGAAACCACTATTTTGCGCTGTTTTATCAGCTCAAGCATGGCTATAAAACAGGTAATTACGCCCAACTTGTGCGTTTCATCGGCGAAAATATCGTCTAAAATCAGCCACTCGCGCCCCTCAAGCATTTTCAGCACTTTTTCCACGCGGGATTCTATCGGGAAGCGGTCAGACTCTACTTCTTGCGAACCTTCCACCCGCTCAAAGGCGCGCTTTACGGCGTCAAGCAATGAATAAAAATCCAGTTCCAGGAACTTTTCCTCGCTTGTAAACACCGGGGAGCCGCGGTAGAAAACATCTTTATAGAGCGCAAAACGCTGCGACATATCCTTTGAGGCTTCCTTGTAGCGCTGGTATTCTTCAAGCATGGACACAAGCGCCCCCCTGGGATCGGGGCCTGAGCCTTCCTCACCCGGCATTTCACGGGCGGGCAAAAGCATTTTGGCCTTTATCTGCATAAGGGTTGTGGCCATTACCAGAAATTCTCCCGCCACCTCAAGGTTCAAAGTCTTCATAACTTCAAGATACGACAAATACTCTTTTGTTATCTGTGAAATGGGTATGTCATAAATATCGAGATTGTTCTTCCGGATAAGATGCATCAGCAGATCCAGCGGGCCTTCAAAAACATCAATGTGAATATCAAGGTCGTTCATAATTTAAGAGATTTATTTATCCGCGAAAGCGCGGCCGCCGCGGCCGCGCGGGCTTTAGCCGAACCGGCCGACAGCAAAGCGTCCACTTTAGCGGGGTCGCCTTCATAAGCGGCTCTGCGCTCAGCGAAGGTCTCAAGGCTGGGTGTCATAAGTTCAAAAAGATGCTTTTTACAAGCGCCGCAGCCTATTGTGCCGCCGCAGCATTCAGTTTCGCGCGCGGCATAATCTTTATTGTAAATTTTATGGAAGGCGAATACCACACAGCCCTCAGGATGTCCTTTGTCGTCCACTTTAAGTTTAAGCGGGTCCGTAAACATCCGCTTTATTTTGGCCTCAACGGACTTAGGCGCTTCACCAAGCTCTATGGAGTTATTGTAAGACTTGGACATTTTGCGACCGTCAAGGCCTGGCACCATGGGCGCCTGGGTCAAAAGCGCTCCCGGCTCTTTCAGCAGGCCGGCACCGAAAACGCGGTTAAACTTCCGTGCTATTTCCCGCGTAAGTTCCAGATGTGGAAGCTGATCTTTGCCTACCGGCACAAAATCGGCCCCGTACATGACAATGTCGGCCGCCTGTAAAACGGGATAGCCCAGAAAACCGTAAGTGGACAGTTCGGAAGTGACGGCTAAATCTTCTTCGCCGCCGGCATGGGCCTCTAATAGTTTTTTTGACGCGCCCTCGGCCATTTTCGCCTTGTCTTCCTGCCCCTTATATTTCTGTTTGTGAAGCTCAAGCAGCGTTTCTTTAAAAGTGGGATTGCGCAGAAGCCAGCTGACCGGCGTTACCATGGAAAGCAGCAGGTAAAGCTCGGAATGTTCTTTTATTTCGGACTGCCTGAAAAACACGCACTTCTGCGGGTCCAGCCCCGCGGCCAGCCAGTCTATCACCATAAGGCGGGCATTCTCCCGGATAGCTTCGGTTTTCTCGGTAGCGGTGGTCAGCACATGCCAGTCAGCCACGAAGAAAAAACAGTCGTATTTTTCCTGTAGGTCCACCCAGTTTTTCAAAGCCCCCCAGTAATTGCCCAAGTGCAGCCGCCCCGTAGGGCGCATGCCGGAAACTACAATTTTCTTCCTTTCGTTTTCCATAATTTCTAATCGTTATAATTTAGGTCCGCTTATTTTTTTAGCGGACCTAAATTATAAAGGAACAAAACCAAGCCTGCCAAGCGCTGCGAGCACTAGTAAAATAGGCGGCCAGATCAGATATCTAAGCAGCCCCGTCAGAACAAGGGCCAGTATTATATACATACCGTATGGGACGTGTTTTTCGTAATTTTCCAGCCAGCTGCCTGAAAGCCAGCCAAGCATAATATTGCTGCCATCCAGCGGAGATACCGGAATAAGATTAAAAAGCGCGAGCGCCAGATTTATAATTACCCCGAATTGTAAAGCCTTCAACAGCGTCAAAGACAGATCCGCGCCTAAAAAACCCAGAGCAAATATTTTCCATAACAAAAAAGAGAGCATCGCCAGCAGCAGATTGGAGACCGGGCCGCTTAAGGCTACCAGCGCCATGTCATGGCGCGGGCGTCCCATCCGGCGGGGATTTACCGGCACGGGCTTTGCCCAACCTAGAATGGGGAACCCAGCCATAGCGCAGATGACAGGCATCACTATCGTACCCATAAGGTCGATGTGCGGCAGGGGATTTAAAGTAAGCCTGCCGGATAAATACGCGGTATCGTCTCCCTTCCTGTAAGCGATAAGGCCATGGGCAAATTCGTGAACGATCACGGAGAAGAAAAGCACCGGAGCCTGCAAAATCCATTCCATTCATATAAATTATATTATTATATCCACCACTAAAGAAAGCCGAGGCTTTGAAAACACTGTTTTTTAGTATAATTTTATTTATCTGGCGGGCAATGAAGCATTAACTTAAGGAATAACTGTGAACGAAATTAAAAAACTTATAACCGAGCGAAAAGCAAAAATAGGCATTATCGGCCTTGGCTATGTCGGCCTGCCGCTGGCGGTGGAATTTGCAAAAGGCGGCTTTGAAACCACCGGTTTTGAAGTGGACTCTAAAAAAGTGAAAAACATTGCCAAGGGCGTCTCCTATATAGGAGACATCGCCTCAAGCGAAGTACTCGCCCTTTCAAAGGCCGGAAAGCTTAAAGCCAGCCTGGATTTTTCCGGGCTTAAAAAAATGGACGCTGTAATAGTCTGCGTGCCCACTCCTTTAAGGAAGAGCAAAGACCCCGATGTCTCCTATATAGTGACTGCGGCCCTGCATATAAAAAAATATCTGCGTAAAAATCAGATTATCATCCTTGAAAGTACCACCTACCCCGGCACCACCAAAGACCTGGTCAAACCCATTCTTGAAGAGACAGGCCTTAAGGCCGGCAGGGATTTCCATCTGGCCTTCTCCCCGGAGCGGGTGGATCCCGGCAACACAAAATACGGCATCAAAAACACCCCGAAAGTGGTTGGCGGTCTTACAAAAACCTGCACCACGCTTGCCGGGCTGCTTTATGGCCAGGTAATAGACACAGTGCTTGAGGTTTCAAGCACAGAAGCCGCTGAACTGGTAAAACTGCTTGAAAACACTTTCCGCGCGGTAAACATCGCCATGATGAACGAAATGGCTCTTATGTGCCACAAACTGGGTCTGGATGTGTGGGAAGTGATAAAAGCGGCCTCCTCAAAGCCTTTCGGTTTCATGCCTTTTTACCCGGGCCCCGGCATTGGCGGGCACTGCATCCCGCTCGACCCGCATTATCTGGGCTGGAAGATGAAAACCCTTAATTTTGAACCGCGGTTTATAGAGCTGGCCGGCGTTATTAATTCTTCCATGCCGGACCATGTGGTGGCGCGCCTGGGCGAGCTGCTTAATTCAACGGGCAAGGCGCTGAGCCGCTCTAAAATACTTATGATAGGCATGACCTACAAGCCTGATATCTCCGACCCGCGCGAATCTCCAGCCAAAGATGTGTTTACGCTATTGCGCCATACCGGCGCCAAAACGGATTATCACGACCCTTTCGTCCCCGAAATTGAACTTGAGGGCTGCCTGTACCGTTCAAAACCGCTCACGGCAAAAATGCTGGGCGCCTACGACTGCGCTCTTATAATAACCCCTCACTCCACCATTGATTACCTTAAACTGGTCAAACACTCTAAACTGGTGTTTGACACCAGAAATGCGGCAAAGGGGATTAAGGGAGGAAATATTCACCGCCTATGACCGAAGACATACCCATTACCGAAAATAAAGACGAACGCCTGCTTTGGATCGGCTTCCTTAAAGCTTTCACAAGGGCTTTAGTCCAGATAAACCTTTACAAGCCGGACCACCCGCAGGTGCGGCTGGCCCTGGATGAAGGCCGGTCTTTGCTTGAAAAAATAACCGCCGCCTCGCCGGACGGAGAGTTCTCGCTGACGCTTGACAACGACAAGCTTATAGTAAATGGCTCGCCTCTTCTGACCGCAGACAAGCTGCCCAATTCCCTGAAAAACCTTTTTTCCAGATTTCACATCCAGACGCTCTCTTTCCTGAACGGAGTCTCCAAAGATGATCTGCTGGCTCTATGCCAGATGCAGGCTTTCAAAGTTGAAGCAGCCGCCTATCTTAAAGAGCACGGGGTAGAAAAGATCTCCGTCAGTTCTACAGTTTACGCAAAGGTTGAAAAAAACCAGTCACAGGCAGAAACCGTGATGAACCCGGCCCGGAGCGCAGGAGAACGGGCGGAGTCTTTGCCGCTTGGACAAACACTCTCGGGGCTCAACCTGGAAGCCTCCTTTTCCGCGCTGATCGCCAAAGCGACACCCGACGCCGGGGAACAGCGCGCTCTGATGGAATTGCTGGTTAAAAAATTCAAAGACGAAACGGAAGCCACTATCTCCAAAGCCGTTGAAGGAATAAGGCGCGAGAAGAAGAAAATTGAGAACGATATAACCCGCACCGAATCCGTTATTTCAAACATCGCAGACGGCGTTGTGGTGGTGGACAAGGACGGCAAGATTTTGATGATGAATCCGCAGGCTGAGGCCATTTCCGGCAAAGCGCTTTCAGAACTTTCCGGCAAGAAAATTTTTGACGTCACTCAGCTTGAAAACCAGGTACTGTCTCTCGCCAAAGAAATAGGAAGCGAAAGCCAGCGCGAAATTTCAAAGGATCTGGAGCAAAAAGGCCAAAAGGCTATCAGCGAAACCATAAAGAAATCCACCGCCATAATACAAAATGAGGAAGGAAAGATAGTGGGTTCGGTTTCGGTTCCGACCGACTCCACAAAAATGAAACAGGTGGAGCAGCTGCAGCAGGATTTTATAGCCAACATGACGCATGAACTGCGCTCTCCGCTGACCTCCATACATATGGCGCTTGATATGCTTGCCAAGGAAAGCGGGATCGGAGACTCAACGAAAACCATGCTTAACACCGCCATACGCAACTCGGAGCGCCTTAACTCCATAATCACCGATATACTTGATTTCTCCAAGCTGCAATCTGGCAAACTGGTTTTCCATCCAGAGGACGCTTCACCGGAAGAAATTATTAAAGAGGCGGCCGACGCCATGAAAGCCTGGACCGCCTCAAAGGGCATAAATCTTTCCGTCGTGGCCGAACAGGGCATGGGGCGTGTTTACGCCGATAAACGCCGCACCATACAGATACTTATAAATCTGGTTTCGAACTCCATTAAGTTTACGCCAACCGGCGGGGCTATTGAGATAAGCGCCGACTCGGGCAAGGAAGCCCTTGCCGGCTTTATCTTCTTTTCAGTGAAAGATAACGGCTGCGGCATAAAAAAAGAGGACCAAGGCAAAGTTTTTGAAAAATTTGTACAGGTGGCCTCCGGGGAAAAAGTGGGCGGCACTGGCCTTGGACTTGCCATCACTAAGGCTATGGCGGTAATGCAGGGCGGCACCATAACTATTGAAAGCGAATGGGGCAGGGGCGCAACTTTCCGCGTTGGCCTGCCGATATACCGCAACCAGCTGGGACACCTGGTTCCCGAACAGCTCCCGGAAGTAAAAAAAGAAAAAGCCTTCTGGCGGAAACTGCTGGGGATATAGCCGGTTTTTCAATAAAAACCGGCGGTTTTAAAAATATCAGTGAAGGCGGATCATCCTGATCCGTAGTAATGGGCCTCGCCGGCGCTGTAAAAAGTGCCGAATTTGCTTTATCCGCCCCAGTTCCGCCTTAAAATCCGCTGCGGTATTAATTGGTCGCATTCCTACATTACGCATAAAAATCCCATTAACCTGAAAAACCCAGTTGCTTCGTCACACCGGCGAAAGCTGGTATCCAGATACCGACGGAACTCTAGATTCCGGTTTACACCGGAATGACTGAACAAAAAAAACCCAGCTTGCTCTGACACTTATGGTATTGCAACTGAGGAATTCATCTATGAAAAGGGAAGTCAA
>DMES01000042.1 GCA_003450815.1 Elusimicrobiota bacterium
CAGAGGCGGCACAAAAATGCCGCTAGGGGGAGTGCACCCTCTTGACTTCCCTTTTCATAGATGAATTCCTCAGTTGCAACGCCATAAACGTCTGAGCAAACCGGGTTTTTTTATTCCGTCATTCCGGTGCAAACCGGAATCCAGAGTTCCGTCGGTATCTGGACACCGGCTTACGCCGGTGTGACGAAGCAACTGGTTTTTTCAGGTTAACGTTTAAGCGGTTTGCCGGTTCAACGGTTAAAAAACATGGGGATTATTAAAAAATAACCGTGAACTCTGAACCGTGAACCTTACAACCTGAGCAGTTAATTTATCAGCTTTTCCAAAGTCCGTGCAGATTACAGTATTCCCTGGCGTATAATTCCTTCGGCTCAAAGCAGACGCAGAAAACGGCTTCAGCCGGCTGGCCGGGTTTCAGAAATTCGCGGAAAGATTTGCCATCCGCCACCAGTTCTATCCATTCGATAAAATGCTTTTCTTCCATTGGGTGGGGAACGGAGCCAATTTTTACCTTTATGCCCGCTTTGGTCTTTTCTATTACGGGCACATGCTTCTCTTTGACCGCGTCAGTGGTGTTTTCACTGAAAAGTTTCATGTCCTGGCCGCAGCAGACTAATGTTCCCCCGCCCTCATGCAGCATTTCAACAATATTTCCGCAAAGTTCGCATTTATAAACCTGCTTCTTTTGTGTCATGTAGGTTTCCTTGTCGGTAGTAATTTTAAAATATAAAAAGAACTCCTTCCCTAACCCCTATACGCTAGCCTCTAGTCTCTATCTTTACACCAACGCCTTCAGCGCTGTCATAACTTCGACATAATTCGGCTCTTTGGCCACTTCAGGCGCTATCTGTGCGTATTTCACCAGACCGTCCTTGTCCACTATGAAAACGGAGCGCGCCAGCAAGCGCAGTTCTTTTATGAGCACGCCGTAAGACTTGCCGAAGTCAGCTTTCTGATAATCTGAATAGGTCCTCAGCCGTTTTACCCCCGCCGCGCCGCACCAGCGTTTTTGGGCGAAAGGCAGGTCCATGCTGATAGTTATGATGTTTATATCCGGGTCCAGCGCTTCAGCCTCAGTATTGAAGCGGCGGGTCTGCAGGTCGCAGATAGGCGTATCCAGCGAAGGCACCACGGAAATTATGGTTATTTTGCCCTTGTAGGTGCGGGAGAACTTCATGGGCAGCATTTCGTTGTCTATCACCTTGAAGTCAGGGGCCGGCATACCCGGCTTAATTTCATCTCCGATCAGCGTCATTGTTCTGCCATGCATGGTTACGGTGCGTTTTATAATCTCTTTAGCCTGTTCAGGCTCGTTAATGTTCAAGTTTTCGTCCATGATATTCCTCGGTTTTTAGGGTATAGGGGCTAGCGTATAGGGGATAGGGAATGAGTTTCTTATAACTTACCCTTTCCCCTAGCCCCTATACCCTAACCCCTGCTGTTTGACTACCAATTCTCCGCGAGCAATTCAAAATATGCCTTGGGATGCGCGCAGGCGACGCAGTTTTCCGGGGCTTCCGTCCCTTCATGCATATAGCCGCAGTTAAGACAGCGCCATTTAACCTTCCCGTCTTTCTTGAATACTTTTCCTTCTTCAATATTTTTCAGCAGGCCGCGGTAGCGCCGCTCATGCTGTTTCTCCGCCACTGATATGGCCTCAAAGGTTTTGGCCACAGGCTCAAAACCTTCCTGTCTGGCGGTTTTGGCGAATTCAGGATACAGCGAGCCCCATTCATGGCTTTCTCCGTCCGCGGAAGCTCTCAAATTGGCTTTGGTATCGCTTATCATACCGGCCGGAAAAGCGGCCTCTATCATCACTTCCCCGCCTTCGAGGAACTTGAAAAAGCGTTTTGCATGCTCTTTTTCCTGGTTAGCGGTTTCTTCGAAGGCCATGCTTATTTGCATATAGCCTTCCTTTTTTGCGGCGCCGGCGAAGTAGGTATAGCGGTTACGGGCCTGCGACTCTCCGGCAAAAGCCTTGAGCAGATTCTTTTCAGTCTTTGAACCTTTAAGTGTCATGTGCATTCCTCCGTTAAAACAACCTGTCCATATTTTACAATTTATCCAGCATTTCACGGATTTTAGCCAGTAAATGCTGGTATACCAGCGGTTTGTGAAGCAGAGCCTCATTGCTTATATGGTGCTTATCCAGTATGTCGGTGTCTGTGTAGCCTGTCATGTAAAGAAGCTTGATGCCGTGGCGCAATTTTAACATTTCTTCGGCCAGTTCAATCCCGGTTTTCCCGGGCATTCTTATGTCCGTGAGCAGCAGTTGTATTTCCCCTGTGTGTTCTTTTGCGAGCGACAGTGCTTCCATGGCATTGGAGGCCGCAAGCGCGTTATAGCCATGCTCTTTGAGGACTCGCAAAAGTACCGCCTTGGACGTTTCGTCGTCCTCCGCTATAAGTATGGTTTCGGAGCCTTTCAGGCGGGAGTCCTGCACCTGGTTTTCAGGTGTGGTAGTTGTTTCGCTTTCGGAGGCGGCCGGTATAAAAACCGTGAAAGTTGTGCCTTCATCCAAAACGCTGTTAACGATTATTTGCGCGTTATGTTGTTTTATCATGCCGTATACTATTGAAAGTCCCAGCCCCGTTCCACTCCCGATCGGCTTGGTAGTGAAAAACGGCTCAAATACCCTTTTTTTTATTTCCTCGCTCATGCCGGAGCCGGTATCGGATACGGAGAATACGGCGTAGTTACCCGCTTTCAGACCGGCGGGGGCGGTTTCCGCCGCGAACAGGTTTTTGCCGGTTTTTATCGTTATGGCTCCGCCTTTCGGCATGGCATCCCTGGCATTCAACACAAGGTTCATTATGATTTGCTCAAGTTGGGTGGGGTCCATCTTTACCGGTGGAACGCCTTCTTCCAGAGCAATTTCAAGTTTTATGTTTTCACCAATAATCTTCTCTAACATTAAGACCAGTTCCTTTATCGCGTCGTTCAGGTTTATAACTCTTCGGATGGCCGTCTTTTTGCGGCTGAAGGTAAGCAGTTGTTTAGTGAGCGCCGCCGCCCTTTCCGCGGCTTTTTTTACTTCCAGCGCGTCCGAAAGCTGCCGGGGCATGGTTTTAAGGTCCTTTATCAAAAAGTCAGTATACCCTAATATTGCGCCGAGAATATTGTTGAAATCGTGCGCTATGCCTCCCGCAAGCTGCCCCACAGTGTCCATTTTCTGGGTTTGCACGAGTTGTTCAGCCAGCATGTTCTGCTGGAAAATCAGGTCCAGCTGGCCCGCGGCCTCCCCAATAAAATCCGCCATTTCCTCGTCGCCGATTTTTACTTCAGTGGCTAAAAAGGTTATCGCGGCGATGAATTCGCCGTTTGCGATTATGGGTATTCCAATTCCGGATTTAAGCCCGGCTGCCATCGCCAGCTTTTTTCTGGGCAAATTCCCGCATTTTGACATCTCTCTGAACCATACCGGCTCAAGTCTTTGCCAAACGACGCCGGGAAGGCCTTCCCCTTTTTTAAAAATAAAACTCCCGGACTGGCTGGCAAAGGTTTCCAGTTTGTGCCCGCTTTTGCCGTGATAATAAAACCTGTATAAATGGAGTTTGTTCAGGCTCGGCAGCCACACCTCTCCGGCCTCCCAGCCCGTTATGTCACAGATATTGTCTGTTAACAGTTTAAGCGCCGCGTTTGTATCCCGCGTTTCAAGAGCCTTGAGCCTCAGTTCCTTTAACAGCGCAAGCCTTTCGTTCAGTTTTACCCTGCGGATTATGCCGGCCAGGATGTCGGCTATAGCCGAGAGAAAATTGATGTCGTAATCAGAGCGGATGTGACCGGATTTAGTATAGACAGTAATAACGCCGTATACCCTGCCGCCGGCTGTTATCGGTATTACATAATGGCCGTGGTTGTGGATCCCCTCATAACTGTTTTCATGGTCGCCGTCAAGATGCGATTTAAACACGGGTTTGCCGCTTAACAAAGCCCGGCCGCAAAGACAGCGGCCCGCCGGCACTTCGGCGCAGATTTTTGTGATAAATTCCCCAAGGCCGGTACTGGCGGCCATCTTTAAGAAGTTCGTCTTTTCGTCAGTAAGAAAGATTGCTCCTTTGGTTTCTATTGAAAGCCATTTAACCGAGAGTATATCGTTAAGTGTGTTTTGAAGAATTTCGGCCAGCGGCTTGTTCTGCAGAGATAGCTTCAGTATTTTGTTGATGATTTCGCTGGTTTGCAGATACTCCCGGCTTTTTTCCTCCGCAAGAAGCTTGTCCGTTATGTCTTTCGATATCCCCACAAACTCCGCCGGCTGTCCATTTTTGTCCAGTACGGGAAAAATAACCGCATCTTCCGTATAGAGGGCGCCGTCCTTCTTTTTATTGGTTATCTGTCCGCGCCAGGTCTGTCCGCTTGCAAGAGTCTGCTGGATATTCCGGTAAAACGAGTCTTCATGGTTTCCGTTTTTGAGAATATCAAGATTTTTGCCCATGACCTCTTTCTTCGTATAGCCGGTGACTTTTTCAAAGGTGTGGTTCACGTAGGTAATCTTCTCATCAAGGCCGGCTATTAAAACGCTGTCCGGTATCTGTTGCGCTAAGTCCGAGAATCTGGTTTGTTCTCTTTCAATCGTTTCATGAAGTTTTTCCTCAACCTCCCAGTTAAAGATTGAAAGGATACGCACAATTCCATAGGCGGCGGCCACCGCGCAGAGCGCGCGAAACACCTGAACCGGTATCCCCGTCAGAGCCAAAAACGCCTGCGTGTTCAGCGTGTTAGCCGGGAAATAATCAGCGGGATTGACCACAAGCCCGCTAAGGAGCGCGTAACACAAAAAAGCTCCGCCGGCCCAGTTGAAATATTTGATGGGAAGACGATTGGTATACAGTTGGGTCTCTCTTGTCTTATAACGCAGCAGGCCCAGGCCGGTTAACAGGCCACCGGGAAACCCCAGAAAATACCTGCTCAGGTTGCTGCCTGTTTTCCAAAAATCAGAAGATAGAAAAGCGGCGGTTAGAATAAACGCGCCCAGGGCGGGACCGGCATAGCGGGATAATTCCCGGAAAGCGCGGTTTTTAAAATTCCCTTCAAAAAATCTTCTTCCGAACGCAAACAAAAAAATATAAGAGGTAACCAGTATTACCCAGCGGATAATGGCAAATACCTCTGAACTCCCGCGGGTAATCGCCCACATATCTAAAAGCTCATTTATACCGTGCGTCAGGCCGAACATGGCGAGCAGCCATATGTCATGCGCCAGACTTAGCTTGCTGAGTTTCTTTGGTTGGAGAAGGATGGCTATGCCCATGAGCAGAAAAGCCATGCCGTAAACAAAAAAAACTATATCAAGGTTGGTTTGAAAAAAATGATCGATCGCGCCCATATACCCTTCTAACAGCCCGCACTTTACCCTCAAAGAGCTGTAATTATACCACTTCCTCAAGAGCGAATTCTTAGTATGCCGGTCCGGGTCAGGGCGAAGTCGTATTTTACGGGGTCATTTGGGGAGATGCGCCTGAAAGCGGCGGTTATTTCAAGGGCGGTTTTCATGGAGGTGTCGTTTCGCGTGGTGAGGCCCAGCTTTTGTGAGATCTGGAACATATGTGTGTCCAGGGGGACAATAAGTTTTGAAGGGGGGATTTTTGTCCACACGCCAGGGTCAACGGCGTCTTTGCGGACCATCCAGCGCAGGTAAAGATTCAGGCGTTTGAAGGAGCTTTTTTTCTCGGGGCACGGGGTCAGTGTGGGGGCGCAGGCCCCTGAATTGAATTCGTTGACGAAGGCGTAAATGGAGGAGCTTAAATCTTCTTCCTGCGGTCTGTAATTTTTAAGAAAGCAGCTTTCAAGGGAGCCATGCCTTTTAATGGCGGCTTTTATGTTTAAAAGGAAAAGGGCCATTTCAGCGCCTGTGGTAAAGCGGTGCTTGAAATTTAAAAGCGCTTTTGAGATTTCTTTTTCAGGAGTGTCGCGCAGGTAAAGGCGGGGGCTTGTCCCCATGGGTGTGAGAACTTTTTCAACGCTTTTGATTATCTGCTTAACATTGCCGTAGGCGAGCGAGGCGGCTATAAAACCCGCAATCTCCCTGTCTCCGTCCGGGTTATACCGCCAAACAAATTCCAGGGGGTCCGGGTGTATAAATTCCGGACGGTTGTATTTCCTGTAGGAGGCCTCAAAATAGCTTTTATTAAAATTTTTTGCAGCAAAAAAATTTATGCCCCGCCCTTTAGGGCGGGGAACCCTTGAGGTAAGGGGGAGTTTGAGGGGGAAAGAAATTCCCCCCTCATCTTCGGCATGGGGATCTAAAAACCCCGTGCCGGGTAGCATAAAATGTTGCTTCAACATTTTATTTTCCCCATTATCGCTTCCAAGTCCGCTTCGGGAGTGCTGATGGGCATTATATTGAATTTTTCAACAAGCACTTTAAGTACGGCCGGAGTAACAAAGGCGGGCAGTGAGGGGCCGAGCCTGATATTTTTTATACCCAGGTGCAACAGCGTCAGCAGTATGCAGACCGCCTTTTGCTCGTACCAGCTCAGCACCAGCGAAAGCGGAAGCTCGTTCACGCCTACATTGAAGGCTTTGGACAGCGCAAGGGCTACCTGTATGGCCGAGTAGGCATCGTTGCACTGGCCCATGTCAAGCAGACGGGGAATGCCGCCTATGTCTCCGAAATCCAGTTTATTGAAGCGGTATTTCCCGCAGGCAAGAGTGAGTATTATCGTGTCTTTTGGAGCAATTTCGGCGAACCTGGTGTAATAATTGCGGCCCGGTTTGGCGCCGTCGCAGCCGCCGATAAGGAAGAAATGCTTTATTTTTCCGGTTTTCACCGCGTCTATCACTTTGTCGGCAACGCCTATTACGGTGTTATGGGCAAAACCAACCATTATTTCTTTATTCTCTCCGTCAGCAGGAAAGCCTTCCGCTGCTAGCGCCGCGTCTATGGCGGGAGCAAAATTATAGCCGGAGATATGTGTTACTCCAGGCCAGGCCACCCGGCCGGAAGTAAAGATCCGGCCTTTATAGTTTTCCGAAGGCCTTTGGATGCAGTTGGTAGTCATAACTATCGCTCCGGGGAAAGCCGCGAATTCCTTTTGCTGGTTCTGCCAGGCTCCGCCGTAATTTCCGGCCAGGTGAGCATATTTTTTAAGGCCGGGATAGCCGTGCGCAGGAAGCATTTCCCCGTGCGTATATACATTGATGCCTTTCCCTTCGGTGGCTTTTAGAATCGCTTCCAGGTCTTTCAGGTCGTGGCCGGAAACCAGCAGGCATTTGCCTTTAAGCGGAGTTATTCTTACCTTTGTGGGAACGGGGTGGCCGTACGCGTCTGTATTGGCTTTGTCCAGCAGTTCCATCACCATCAGGTTTACCTCTCCGCATTTCATGGCGTAGCTGAAAAGTTCTTCAACCGACGGATCCTCTTTAGTCAGGAAATCAAGCGCTTCATGGAAGAACGCGTAAACCGAGTCGTTCTCAACGCCCAGTATCATGGCGTGGTCGGCGTAGGCGGCCATGCCCTTAAGGCCGAAAGTAAGAAGCGCGGCAAGCCCCGCCTTGTCGGCGCCCAGGTCACGGGTCCGTTTTTCAAAGCCGGCTATTTCAGCTTCCTTAAGCAGGGTGGAATAGTCTTCCGGCGCTTCCCACACCGCTGGGCCGGTTAGTTTTAGCGGAGATTTGTTCGTGCTTTCAAAAGCTTTGCGCAGGCCGGTTTTAATCGTCCGGCCTTTCGCTATAAGTCCGGCGACATTGTCGGAGTCGAAATTCACATTCGTAACCATGGTAAAAAGAGCTTCCATCACAAATATATCGGCTTCCCTGTTCATTACCCCAATTTTTCGCAGCCTGTGGGCGTACATGGCTATGCCTTTTACCTGCCACAGCAGGAGATCCTGCATTTTCGCGTTGCCGGCGTCTTTGCCGCAAACGCCCTGTATGGTGCAGCCTGTGCCTTTTGCCGTCTGCTCGCATTGGTAACAGAACATTTCGCTCATATTATCTCCTTTATTAATTTTTTAATATTTATGTCCATCACTTTTTTAAATTCCTTGTCGGCATCTGAGAGCAGATTCCCCAGCAGGCATTTTGACCTTTTGCAGTTATTTGCTTTCAGCAGGCATTTTGAAAAATCCGTTTTTCCGTCTATGGCCTCAAAAACATCTTTTAATTTGGCCTTTTCAGCTTTTGCTGAAAGGGTAAAGCCTCCCTTCGGGCCCCGCAGCGCCAGAACAAGGCCGGCGCGGCTGAGCCGCTGCATCACTTTATTAAGATGATTGTATGAAACCCCAAGGTTTTCGGCCAGCTCCCGGGCTGAGCCCGGCTTGCCCCGCCCTTTTGCCGCCGCATACGTTACCGCTAAACTGGACTTGTGTCGCTTATCCGGGATTTCCGGGCCAAAAGAGCGGGGCTTGCCGCTGGAGCCGGCAAGATACGCTACTGCATGCAGCGCTATCACCGCGGCCTCTGAAATTTTTATTATGCTGTTCATTTTTAATCCTGTGTTTCTTTAGTTATCCAGTATATAGGTACTAGTATACCAATATAATCCAGATATGTCAACGGGCTATTTGAAATCGGGGTATTATGCAGTAGGTAGGTAAATGTAAAAAGCCGTGCCCTTGCCGGGTTCGCTTTTAGCCAGAATTTTTCCGTTATGATTTTCGATTATGCCGTAGGCGGTGGAAAGCCCGAGGCCGGTGCCCTTGCCTTTGGGTTTGGTGGTAAAAAAGGGCTCAAAAATATGGCCGATAACTTCGGGGGGGATGCCGCTGCCGGTGTCGGAAATAGTCAGTAGTGCGTATTCGCCGGCCTTCAAAAAGTGTACGGCGCCATCCGTCAGCGTGATATTCTCTGTTTTCAGGGTAAGCGTCCCGCCGTCAGGCATGGCGTCCCTGGCGTTAAGAAGGATATTTATTACTACCTGCTTCAGCTGTTCCGGGTCCGCTTTAGCGGTTTTCAGCTTTTCTTCCAGACGATAATCAAGTTTTATGCTGGCGGAAAGAGTTGTTTTAACCAGCGGGCGGATATCCGAAAGCATGGAATTCAAATCCATAGCTTTAATGACAGAGTCGTGTCTGCGCGCAAAAATCAAAAGCTGCTTTATAAGTAAGGAATATTCTTTTGAGTTTTTTAATATCCCCTCAAGCAGCACGTGGTTGGTGGTGTTTTTCTTTGTGCTCTCAAGGACCACTTCGGTTGAGCCTATTACAATGGTAAGCAGGTTGTTAAAGTCGTGGGAAAGCTGTCCGGAAAGCAGGCCGAGGGCCTCCATTTTCTGGCTTTGCAGAAGTTGGCTTTCCAGCGTGAGCTCTTTGGTGATGTCACGGAGCGCCGCAAAAAAGTATTTTACCATGCCCGCGTCATTTTTAACCGGGCAGACGCGCAGTTCCTCAGTATATTTTGAGCCGTCTTTGCGCCGGTTTATCAGCCTGCCGGACCAGGGGAGACCCGCTTTAAGCGTGTCCCACATGTCTTTATAGAATTCCGTGCTATGCTCGCCGCTTCTGAGTATGTTGGGTTTTCTGCCTTTGATATCCTCGTGCGAGTAACCGGTGAGTTTCTCAAAGGCCGGATTGACGTGAAGAATAATCCCGTCCGAGTCCGTTAAAAAAAAGGTTTCGTTGGTTTGCTTCATGGCGCTTAATAGCGCCCAGGAAATTTCTTCCGTGGCTTTCATCCGTCATATTCTAGCAAAATATTTTATTTGCCTGTCGCGCTCCATTCCACTCTGTTCCTGCCGTCCTGTTTTGCCTTATAAAGGCTTTTGTCGGCTTTCAGCACAAGATCCCTGGCGGAAGACAGCAGGACCGAAGATGAAGTACCGCCCATGGATACGGTAATAGTGCCTTCAGGCTGGGTTTCCTGGCCCGGAAAGTCAGCAGAGAAAATGGTTTCCCTAAGCCTTTCAGCCACAAGTTTGCCTTGCACATCGTCGGAATCCGGCAGCAATACAACAAACTCTTCTCCGCCATAGCGCGCAAGCACGTCTGACGGCCTTATGTTTTCCCTGATCGTCTGCGTAAGGTGTTTAAGCAGGACGTTGCCCATCTCGTGGCCGTGGGTGTCGTTATAATTTTTGAAATGATCAATATCCAGCATCAGCACCGACAGCGGCCGCTTGTAACGGCGGGCCCTTTCAGTCTCGGCTTTTAAAACCTCCTGGAAATAGCGGAAGTTGTATGCGCCGGTCAAGGCGTCGGTAATGGTTTCTTTTACAAGGCGATCTTCTTTTTCCTTGAGCTGGCGCGTCATGTGGTTGAAGGACTGCGTAAGTTTACCTACTTCGTCGTTTCCGGTCGGCGGTATTTCAAATGAGAGGTCTCCGTCTATCACCTTTTTTATTCCGCCAAGCAGCCTGTGCAGCGGCGTCAGCACCGAAAGAGCGAGCATTATGGTGAGTAAAAGGCTGGCTGCCGTTATAATGGCGCCAGACCAAAGAATTATGCTGCGGCTGCTGCGTGATGTTTCGGTTGACTGGACCTGGAGATTCTGGATGTCCTGTTTGCTCAGGTCGCAGATCCTGTCGCAAAGCGAATAAAGCTTTGCCAGCCGCGCTCTGCCGCCTGAGGAAAGTAGCACAAGTCTGGTCTGTTGCCGCGGCACCGAGCGCGCCCATTCGATCATTTTAAGTATGGATTCTTTTTCGCTCGGAATGCTGGCATTTGGCCCGGAAGAGATAAGCTTCTGCGCGTCCGCGAAATAGGCGTCGCTTTCCTTCAGGAGATCTTCCAGCAGTTCCACCACGACTTTTCCGGGGCTGAGTTTTTTCAGGTTTTCAATATGGTATTTCGCCTTTTCCTTCGCTTGGGGTATATCTTCCAGCAACTGCGCGTCTGAGGTGGCGATATATCTGAAAATCAGGTCGTCATAGAGAACCACCGCGTGTTTGAGCTCCATTGCGGAGTGCAGAATGGCCTGGCTTCGGGGGAGGTTTTCGCGAAGCAGCGCGGCCATGGTATTCTGGCCGCGCAGAACCGTAAACGCGTAACTTATGGTAAAAAGAACCGTTAGAAGCGCCGCCAGAAAAAATTTTACTTTAAGACTGATAGTCATAAATTTTAAATTCCTCCCTAGTCCGGAACGCGGTAAATTAATTCTTGGCTCCAGCAAACCCGGTTTCGGACAGTATCTTTCTTTTTTACCCCAGTAATTATAGTGTATTTTGCGCTCCGCAATAAACCATGTTTAAATTAATTTCATTTTGGGTAGCAGGCTTGAAAAATAATAATATATCAAGCACAGTATTTATGGAGGCAGCGCTTATTAAGGATGGAGATGGTGGAAACCATCAAATACACTGCCCGGAGAAAGGAGTGAATTGCCTTGTCTCACAGGGATACGGAAGTTTGGTGTTTAGAAAAAAAGCTGGTATTGTTAAAGTGAAGTCGCCAGGAGTGCCGCGGCGGCTGAGCGGTGCCAAAGGTATATATGAAATTACATTTTTATCTGTTGCGGGACAGCATCTCTTCCATTGATGACGCCATTTCGAGGTCCGCCCTGGAAGGGTACGGCGAGCCTATCGAGCCAAGCCGGGCGCTTCCTTTTAAAGCGAAAGCGTTTGTCCGCATCTGCCCGTATTGCGACGCGCCGGAATCCATACGGTTTATCTCTTCGGCTTTCAGCGTTGAGTGCGAGAAGTACAAGAAAACAAATGTTTCCTGTATTGTGTTTATTGAGGTGGACGGCCGTGTTTTTGTCCTGCCGTTTAACGCCAGGGGCGCGATAGCGCATGAAAACCTGGAACCGGGCTTCGGCTTGAAAGTGGTGGCCAATTCAATCGACTCCTGGCAGTTGAAGGCCGTAGACAGCATGAAGATAGATAACAATGTCATTCAGCGCAGGACGCAGTTGAGCAAAAACAGCGACATGGACGACTTCGAGCTTGACACCTCCGTGAACTGGATACAGGCGATCACTGGGAAAACCGCGGACTGCGCTTTTGGCGGGACACTGGAAAGCGCTCCGGGAAAGACCAGGCTAAAAACATTACAGGGCAAAGACGCCCTCGCTTTCACCTTCAGCGAGGAGTTTGAGCGGGTTGGGGACCAGTGCCGGTTCCTGCTGGCCAGATTCCGTGAAGATAAGTACAAGGATAAGTTTAAATTCATAGACGAAATACAATTCCTGCCGTGTAAAGACCCGGTGATAGCGGCGCTTGAAGAGGATTTGCGGGCCAGGCTGATTTCTTTTGATACCGACAGAGTTCATGTTGTGTATCCGGATCTGGCCGATGAGGTAAGCGCCGATAAGTTTAAGATCTCTTCAGGGCACGACTATGTATTTGTGGAGTATCTTTCCATAGCGCAAATTGCCGATTTCATGGAAAGGGCCGGGCTTGACGACTTTGAAACGGTTAAAATAACCGCCTGCGACGCTCAGGATCAGCCTGTCAGCGGGAAGTATACTCTGAAAGAGCTTTTAGTGGTGGAAATAGAGCGGGAAGGGACCGTTTATGTTCTTGCCAATAACGCCTGGTGCAGGATTAATTCGCAGTATCTGGCGGAATTAAACGCGGCGGTGGATAAGATAAGCGATCTTACAGAAGAACTGGCGCTTCCGTCGATGCTGAAAAAACAGTCCGCGAACGCTTACGCGCGAAAATATGAAGCCCCTGACGCCTATTACGAGCGCGTGGCACGCAAGCTGGACGCCCTAAAACTGGATAAACCCCGTTTCCACCTGCCGAACGGCCAGAAAGTGGAAATAACCGATCTGCTTACAAAAGACAGCCGGTTCATCTGCGTAAAAAAAATGAACGATTCCGCGACTTTAAGCCATCTGTTCAGCCAGGGAAGCGTAGCCTCTTTTTTACTGGAAGTAAATGAAGCGTACAGGAGCGCGGTTCTTCGTCTTGCAACCGGGTGCTGGCCCGGTTTTAAATTAAAGGATAAGCCCTGCTTTGTCTACGCTATCGCGACCGAGAAGCCGGGCCCCCTGAGCCGGACACTGTTTTTCTTCAGTAAAATCACGCTGTTGCTTCATGAGCGGGAAATAGCTTCACACGGGCATACCGCAGCTTTATGTAAAATCGGCATTAAGCCGGTGGATGACCTGCCTGGGGAAAAGTAAACCGGACATCAAATATTTCGTCAGGACATCGGTACAAGTGTAGAGAGTAATTTTTACTTCCTTATTTGAGGGGTGATTATTCGTAAATAATCCTCAGGTCCTTTGATGTGCGAGGGTTACGGTGTGCAGTAAATTTGCGTTACAGGACGGGAGTAACTGCCCCGAGAAGATTAAAAGTACTCCCTGCGGACGTCTCATTCCCAAGCCCGGCGGCATCGCTATTGCGATTGCGAAAGTTTTAATATAATATCCATCAGACTTGCGCTATTTTGGGGGTATAATGAAAACTATCTGCCTTATACTTGTGCTTTTTATCTTCAATCCTGCGGCTTTTTCTCAGGAGACGCAAAAGAGAAAATTCTCCTGGTGCTATCTTGACCTTAGCTACAAGCATGAACTTTACGGCAACGTTAAGAAAGGCGGCAAAGGTTTTGCATTGGAGACCGGTCTGAACGCAGGGCGCTTGTTCAATAAACACACCCTGATAACCCCGTACGTAGGGCTGGGGGTATTATGGGGGAATAAATATAGCAGCGATTTCCTAAGCGATTACTCGGCCAATTACGTGAATATCTCACACCCCTCCACCTACCTGGCGGATATAGTCCGCGCCGGAGGAACGGAGGGCGACATACAGCTCTATTACGGTATACTTTTCAAACTGCCATACCGCTATACCCCGCCGATGAAAATATACATTATGTCAGACCATTTGGGTGTAGAGAGCGCCGGCCCGGCCCCGGGCTCAGTATACGACCCGCAGTACGGCTCCGGCACGCTGGAAACGCTCGATAGAAAAGGCTGGGGCTTCGAAACTTATTTATACAGTATTTGGAACAATAAAAAACATCCTGATGAGAGCCACCAGAGAAACATAGCATATATCAGTCTGTTCTATGAACGGCTCAACTTCAAGGAGGCAATGCTGTCGGACAAAGGCAAATTCAGGGATCACGCCAGCTCTTCCTTTATGAACAAATACGGCACGGAGTGGAAACTGGGATTCAAGATAGGAGTGAGTTTGATGTGATATACCGTGGAGATGAATTTCAAAACGGCAACCCGCACGGCAGTGTGAAGCTGAACTGTCAGCGGAGGCTATAGCATACAGCCGGTCAGTCCTCTGCCTGGGAATATTCCACTTTCCCGTTCGCAAGCACATCAGCGCGGAACTTGCTGATAGCCATATTATCAACGGATATTTTTACCAGATAGACAGCCCTGTCGCTTTGCCTGGTAGCATAAGCCACGAAAAACTCGGCCTGATCTATTTTATTCCCCACCAGCTGTCTGCCGACATTATAAAAGCCTGAAGTGTTTTTTGCGTAGACCGCGTCAAAGTATTTTTTATCCGCGTCTTTTATCTGCGCGGAATAACTCACGGCCAGAACGCGGGCAGCGGCCTTAATGTCATTGGAGCCGGCCGGAACAGCTTTTATAGCTGATGCGGGGGGGGCTTGCGTGGCATTCAGGGCCGGGGCAGCTGACCTGAGAAAATCAAAAGCACTTCCCGCGGCCGCCGCATTACCAAACCCGGCCAGCACCGCTATTGCGATTACGAGAGTTTTCATTTTTATCCTCCTAAATATCGTCATGCGCTATTAGTCAAGCGCGGTGTATTAAAAGTATACGCCTTAATTAAGCGCTTGCCATGGGCCGTTAGGGCATTAAAATAACAACAAATGGCCAATATTTACCGGGCTCTTTCGTGCCAGATATGCGAGTGCCGCCTAGGCAAGAACTCATTTATTTCAGCACATTTTATTTTGGAAGGAGAATCGTAAATATACTGCCGTTTTCGGGGATGCTTTCCACAGAGACCTTCCCTCCGTGCGCCTCTACAATGCGGCGCACAATGGCGAGCCCGACTCCCAACCCATCTACCTTTCGGGTCAGGTGGTCGGCAACCTGATAAAGGCCGCCAAAGATCAGGCTTTGCTCCTCGGACGGGATGCCTTCCCCAGTATCGGTAAAGACAAAGGAGGTTTGTTCCAGTTCGTATCGGGCTAGGATGCTGATGGAACCGTCTTTACGGTTGAAATTTATTGCATTGAGCAGCAGCCGTGAAAACGCCGCTTTAATAAGTTCCGCATTGACAAACAGGGGCTGCCTTTCACCCTTCAAGTTAAGTTCGACACTCAGTCCTCGCTTCTCCCAAAGCGGCCGATAGTCGGCCAGAAGCCGTTCCAGAATAGGCCAGAGGTCCACATCCGATTTAGTGATCTGAAAGTCGGCGGCCTGGGTTTGGGTGTACTGTCCAGTTTAAAAT
>DMES01000006.1:0-4379 GCA_003450815.1 Elusimicrobiota bacterium
AGCCTTAAGTTAGTGCCATTCGTATCTGTCCCCATTAATCTTTCCTTCAAACTTATGCATCAGGTTTTTTGACTCAAGTGGCTTGAGTTCTAATTCAAGAAATTGGTTGGCGACGTAAACGGCGGCTTGATTTAGGCCAATTTCACCGGGACCTCTACCTTTTATTCCGGGGCCAGCCAGGGCGTTTATATGTTTTTTTATCTTGACAGCAGTAAATGCAGGCGGAGTATATCGCCGCTTTTTCCCCAACGGATATTTCTGATTTCCTGCAGGCAAAAGTCCCTTTGTTATGTTGTTTTTATAGTTCCTATCAGGCTGTATTATACCCTGCGGCGCATCTCCGGACGGATTTGAATAACGCGGCTCAAATGCGCCGGTACTGCGGGATACCGAGATGCTTGATGCCGACAGTTTCAACGGCAGCACCAATATTGATACCGTAATTAAAAAGGCGATTTTTTTCATTGTTCGTTTTGTGATGATGCAAATTATTTATGTTTGTCTGCCTCGCCAGGAAATTATTGCCTGTCGGATTATACAGGCGTCTGGATCGGCAAAAACCGGAAAGCGAATGATTATGCTATGGGAGGGGATCTGACTGACCTGGTGCCCAGCAAGAGAACCGGAGCGGAGAGTAAAACCAAGCGCGGTTCTTCACGTGTTATGGCCTGTGCCGGAGTTGTGACAGGATTACTTGGTGCCGAAAGAGCGGCCAGACTCTGGCAGAACCGACATTGTGCTATGCCTTCAGGTGCCGCTGAAAAAGCGTGCGTAAAAACATGCGCCGTCATGACGAACAAAGCGAATGTCATCAAGCCCAGCGCCAATCTCGCAAGTTGCCTTTTCATTATCATATTAATTAAATCAAATTGCCCTTAGCCAAGCCATGAAAATATTGGTTCAGGCGGCATCTACCGATGAAGCCGAGCGTATGAGCGGCAAAACGGACAGGATTTTTCCAGTTTGCCCATTATGCGACCGTAAAAAGAATCCGGCCAGCGACGCTTTGCCACGCAGAACGGGCAAATGGAAGAAATAAAGGCAAAAATTTTGTCTTTCAT
The DNA here is from genome assembly GCA_003450815.1 of Elusimicrobiota bacterium. Lineage (GTDB taxonomy): Bacteria > Elusimicrobiota > Elusimicrobia > Elusimicrobiales > UBA9959 > UBA9634. The sequence goes on from DMES01000006.1 coordinate 1,062, forward strand.
AAGAATCAAAACAATTTCTCATCACCAGAGTACAACTCTTCCACCCGCAATACGGCTGCGGCCACGCGCGGATATTTTGTATCTACAACAGCGCGTGTTTTCTCATACTCAGGCCCGGAGGTGAAATATTCTATGCGGCCCTTGGCCTGATATGCCTTGCGCGGCTTGGCCAGGAAAAGAAAAGAACCCTTGCTGCCGTTTTTTATATTTTCGCGCGTTTTGTGAAAGTAATTATCGATTACGGCTATGCTGCCGTCTTCCAGCAGTTTCATGCCCAGCACATATACGGAATTGGGCAGTCCGTTTTTATCTACCGTGGTAAAGACCGCCGGTCCTTCCCGCAGCTCCCAGACCGCTTTCAATATTGCTTTTGCGTCCATTTCCCCTCCCGTGTCTCCAGCGGCGGCCGCTTGCGAAATGTTTTCCAGATTTCTGAAAAAGTCCGCCGTCTCGTCCGTGGCCGGCAATTCCCTGCGCAGCCTGGACAGTAGTCCGCGCCGCACCGCTAATCGGTGCGATGCCGGGTAATTCAGGTCATAGAACCATGAGGCCGACATCAGCAGCATGTCTGCCGCCGTACGCAGCTCCGAGGTGTTAAGCCCACTCCCGCCCGCAGCCTTGGCCAACAGTCCCGGAGTAAATTCCCGGCCCGCTTCCATATGCGGCAGCATAACGGGCAGATCACGAAAACCGTCCGCCGCCATCGAAGCCAGCACCACCTCAATTATATCCAGTTTGTCGGCGTCGCGCAGCAGTTTAAGCAGTTTTGCGCTCTCCGGTTCCAGCGCGGGTATATCGGCTGTTCTTCGGTTGTGGTACTGAACCGCCGTAAACAGCCGATCCCGCTCACACGCATCGCTGAAAAAACCGGCCGCCAGCGCCTCAAGCGTATTGCGGCCTTCGGCCCCGTGATCCACAGTATCATCGTCCCTCAAAGAGCCGTGATCCCTGAATTGGGCGAATCTGCCAGCATCGTGCACCAGACCGGCCGCCCGGGCCAGCAGGATTTCGCCAGGTGCCAGTTCCAGACCAGCCGCCAGCAGTGCGGCGTTGTCGGCCACCCTCAGGCTGTGCGACCGCTTGAGTTCATGCAGTGGATGCAGCGCGCCTTTCTTCCTGAAGCCGTCCAGGTACACATCAAACCATCTGTGTATCGCCGAATATTCATCAGCTCGCATCAGCGCGGTTTCAGGGCTATGGCCCCGGCGGAACAGATATCAACGCAGGCCCCGCAGCCGGTACATTTTACCGCGTCCACAACAGCAATTTCTTTTATATTTAGCGCTCCGGTAGGACAGGGATCAATGCAGGCTCCGCAAGACACGCATGTCCCCGCGTCAATCACGGCCAGCATCGCGGCTTTCTTTTCGCAGTCGCCGTTCCCCTTTCCCGTTCCCGGCCCTTGTCCGCATGGCCCTGTTCCGTCACCTCTTGGCATATTGCCTCCTAATTACCTTTTTCGGTTATTTTTGACGCCGGAACGGCGCCCTCTTTCCCCGCCGCACGGCGCGTTCTTTGCTTTTCCCGGCCCGCCTGCGCAAGACCCTCTGCCCCGCCCTGTTTTCGGTCCTTTACCACCGGGACCTGTTCCGTCTTTTCTTGGCATACAATTACCTCCTAACACTTTGTTTTTTTATCCAACCCTGATTTTTAATTTTTATAGGGCCAGACCGCGCCAGTACCTGCGCACCGAGCTGAACACCAGCTCGCGAGGCTATTAACGGACATTTGGCTTTGAATAAGAAATATACCGGACGCGGGGATTCGCTCAAGGTCTCAAAATTGCCCTGTCCCTTGGCTATGACCAGATCCGCATTCTTAAACACGGCGTTAAAGCCCGGCGAGGTTTCTTCCAGCACGGTGCCGGGCGCGTCAGAACCGTTATCAATTACTTTCACGATTTTATGCAGACCTGCGGCGCGGGCGTCAGCCATGACGGCATCATTAAGAACCGGGAAGCCCCGGACGGCAAGCGTGACCCGCTGCGGACCCAGTTCTTCTATAAGCAGCCGGTCAAAAACTATTTCGCCGGCATTGTCCGAGATGTAAAGTATAGAAGCGCTTCTTTTTACCGCGCGGTTGAATGCGGGGAAATTTCCCATAAGCGGCTCTTTTACCGCCTGCCGCACGGCTTTTCTGACACCAGACAACGTCGTGTCTCCGGCGGCGCCCATATCTATAATATTTCCGGCTATGGCAAGCCGTACCGCGAGGCTCAGCCGGTTTCTTTCGGATCTTATGATATCGCGGAGCCCCGGCAGCATACTCATGGCCAGGCGATTTTGGCGGGCCTTGGCTGAGCGGTAAGGGTCTTCCACGCCGGTAATTTCGCGCAGCCGGCGATGTATCCGCTGGCCCATCACAGGGGCGGGCTTTGACATATCCATGTCCTTGCACCAGCCCAGCACATCCCGCAGTATCCGCTCATGGAGCGCCGGATCGGCGGAAAACATTCTGGCCGAGTCCAGCGCCTGGCGAAACAGGCAGGGTATGCAATCAAGCGAGGTTTTCATTTTTTTGTCTTCCAATTACTGTTTGTTCACCGGCCTTAATTCCGAAGCCGGTTTTATCATGCACTTGAATCTTTTGGCCGTATGGTAAATCCCCGCGAAAACAAAGGCGAGCCCGCTTGCGGCATGCCAATATGAGACAGTGCTGTTATTGATAAACCGGGAGGGATATATACAAAGCAAGCTGGTCGCGGATATCGCTATAAAACTCAAAAGTAGAAGCCAGTTCCAGAAAAAACGCAAAAATATTTTTGTTCCAGGCGATATCGCCGATATCGTTTCGGATATTACAACCAAAGCCGTCATCGCCGTTAATATTAAAATGAACAGTTGTCGCGGGGATTGCCGCTGGTTTTGAATATCATTGTGCCGATTATCTGGTGTTTTCGCGTCCGTGTTTTCCGCCAACGTCGTGGCATTCTCAGCCGGCAATCGTTGTGATTCATCACATATTCCGTCGCCATTTCTGTCTATATAGTGTCCGCATTCTCCGGGGGCGTGACAATCCGTTTTCTCATGCGAACAGGCGGCAAACACTGAAAATGGCAAAATAAACAGAATGTTTGCCAGTAAAATGGATAAAGTTATGAGAATTTTCATGTCAGTTCATTTTTTCGTATTTGCCGCGTTTTACCATCAATTCTTTTTTCACGAGGCCCCCGGCCAGGCGAGTCCTTACGGGCGGCACCCGGTCCCGCCAGGAGGTATAGTAATAAGGTTTGATATCAAGGAGCGGCGTTCCGTCAAGGATGTCTACGTCATCCAGGAACAGGATGTTCTTTTCACGGCGCAGCAGTTCAACAATGCT
>DMES01000006.1:4535-6161 GCA_003450815.1 Elusimicrobiota bacterium
TTAACTTTCAGTTTAGCGGGGCCGGCCTTGTTAAAGTGATAGATGAGGTAAATGTGCGAAAAAACTTCCAGATCGCATAACCCGTCTGCAAATTCCCGGAATATTTCCGCTTGTCCTTTGCAGCCCTTGGCATAAGCCGGTTGTATGGGCGTGCGTTCCGCTTCAATATGTCCGCTGCGGATTATGCCGATAGGCTTATATGTTATAACGGAACACTTCATTTTTTCCCTTTATAGGCATATTATTTTGCGCTTTTCTTATAACCACCATTTTTTTGCCCTGCAGATGCCTGAAATTAGCGCCTTCCCCCAGATGCCGGACAAGCAGTGGAATATCGTCCACCACCGTCCCGGCGACAACGTCTATTCCGTAGTCAAACAATGTGGCGCTTAGCGGTGTTGAAGGGCCCAGCAGTACTTTGTAAGCGTTTTTTCCGCATTGTGCCAATATCGGCTCAAAAGTGCGGTTCAGCAGCGTCAACGCGGTAATTGCAACCGCGTCGGCGCGCGGCAGCAGTTCTGCCATCCGTTCCGGAGGAAGATCATCTTTGTCTTTCGGCGCGAGTTCAAAGACCCAGAGTTCTTTGGCCAGTGTCTTCAAGCGGTCCGTGAACGGAAAATGACCTATTACTGCTATATTTTTACCGCGTCCGTGCTCGGCAATAAGTTCTTCAGCATTGATCATTTCATAGTCAAGCGGCGGCAGGGCGGAATTTATGGCCGCCATGCCGAGCGAGACTTCCGGGCCTTTGCCTGAAAGCGCAAGGGAGGCCAGTTCTCTTACCGGCGTTCCGGAGAGCGAACCGGCTCTTTGTACCGGTCCGTCGCAGCCCCCGTCTTTAACAGTTGTAGCCAAACCGCAACGCGCCGCACCGTTCACATCGGAAGAAACAACGGCGGTGGTAAAAAAACCGATATGGGCCGATATTATCTTCCTGTCCTGTGTTTCGCCTATAAGTTGTTCGAGAATATTCACCGCGTCTCCTTATTTGAAGATCATGGCTTCCGGCTTAAGCAACATCAGCACGCCTAGCGCCAGCATAAGCGCCCCGCTGATCCCTTTCAGTATTTTACCGTGGGCCTCGGTCATACGGTACCGTCCCGTGGTAAAAACAAAAAGCGCTATTATGAACGCCAGCGGGACTATATAGGCGACGTTGTATACCGCCATATAGCCGTATTTATGCCAGAAGCCGGCCTGCCTGAGCGATAGCACCCTGGTGAAAACAGCGGGCAGGCCGATGGTGCAGCCCAGCTCTATGAGGTTAACGAACACGGCCAGGGCCGCCGTTGCCGCTATCATGACGGCGGTTTCGCGCTCCGTTATTATCAGGCGTATCTTTTCGCCCAGTTTTATCTTGGCCTTACCGGAGATCATAAGCGAGACTCCGCGCCTGAAAAAGAATATTTCCTTGAGGTTTACAAGGCCCATTACGGCGGCTATAACGCCCAGTGCTGTTGTTATCCAGCGTGCGTGACCGATTATCAGGAAGAGGTTAAACCATGCCGCCATGAAAGCAAAATAGACAAGGGCCGAGGCCACAGTAAAAATGCCTCCGATGATCAGCATTTTGCGCGGCGAGCCGGTATAGGCCAGCAGGCCCATCAGAAACATCAGGACCCACAT
>DMES01000006.1:6337-22878 GCA_003450815.1 Elusimicrobiota bacterium
TGAAGAAGGGTCTATTTTCCCCAGCATAGGCACATTAACGCTCCCGTTTTCGCAGGGACAGCCGGTTTTCCCGGCCAGAGCATGCAGCGCAGCGGTTATTTCGCCTGGAGTGCGGGTTTGGGTAAAACCAACCAGGAGTTTATCTCCTACAAAAAATGTAGGAAAGCCGGAAGGAGCGGCTTTATGCTTTGCCAGGTATTGCGCGAAAAGCGCGAGATTATTTTTGTCGCGTTTAACCTCGTAGGTGTTCACGCGCAAGCCTGGATAGGCCGCGTTCAGCGTTGAAAGCCAGTTGATGGCTTTGCGGCAATGAGGGCAGTCATAGGTGTAAAAAAGCGCGATTTCCGCTTGTATAGGCGTGGGCGTAGAAACTGTTGATCCCGTCGGGACCGATTTTACCGGTTTTGCGCGCTGAATTGCCGGAGACGGAATCCCTGCGGAAACGGCTGATGAACTGGCCTGAAGTTTCCCGGCAGTGGCGGGCAGTCCCCGCCCCGGAATAAAACCGCTCTCCTGTCCCAAAAAAGGAAATTTTATTTCGCCGGGCCCGCAGGCGTCAGCCTGCGGGTTCGTCAGACACGGCTCCTTGAGATCAGACGCGTAAACACCGGCGCAACAGAAAAACACAATAATGAGGATTTTTCGCATAATTTGCGGGCAATTATACAGTCAATTTGCTCCAGACGCGTTTAAGACGGGCCAATACCGGCTTAAGTTTGAGCCGCGTCAACAACGGCATCCTGTCTATAAAGAGCATTCCGTCCAGATGGTCTATTTCATGTTGCAGCGCCCTTGCCAGGAAACCGCGCGCGTTTATTTCCACCGGCAGGCCGCGCTTGTTGAGCGAACGCACTTTAACATTCTCAAAGCGGCGCACCCGCGCAAAAAGGCCTGGAAAGGAAAGACAACCCTCTTCCCCGTCCTGGCGGCCCCGCGCGGACATTATCTCCGGATTTATCAGGACCAGCTTTATTTCCGGCTCATTCTCCCGCGCTATCTTTATGACCGACAGACGCAGGTCCAGCCCGATTTGATTGGCGGATAAACCCACCCCCCCGGCGGTCGACATCGTCTCATACATGTCGGCGATTATGCCGGGAAGTTTGTCCTTTTGAGCGGAAAAATTTACCGGCTTAGTTCTCTTCCGGAGTATCTTTTCCCCATATTTGCAGACCCGTCTGGCTGCCATAATATTTACGGGCAAAGCCGGGAGAATTTTTCAGCTATGGCTTTTACGGCGTCCCGGGTTTTTCCGCTTTCAATGTCATAAAGAGTTTTCCCGGAATCGGCTAACATCGCCGCGCCTGGGTCCAGGGGGATTTTACCGAGGAACTCAACGCCCAGTTCTGCAGCCAGCTTTTCTCCGCCACCCCCGCTGAAGATCGGTGTTTCAACACCACAGCCCGGGCAGACAAAACCGCTCATGTTTTCAACTACGCCGGTTATTTTTAGCTTCAAGCTGCGTGCAAAGGAAGCGCTTCTCCTCGCGTCGTCCAGCGCCACCTCCTGCGGCGTGGTCACCAGTACGGCGGTAAGCCCTGGTATGGCCTGTGCAACGGTCAGGGATTCGTCGCCTGTTCCTGGAGGGGAGTCCAGGAAGAGATAATCCAGTTTCCCCCATTTAACACCGCCCAGCAGCTCTTTTATGGCCGAGGTCTTGCGGGGGCCGCGCCATATAAGCGCGGTGGAAGTATCCATTCCCAGCAAGGCCATGCTGCAAACCGAAAGGTTAGGGGCCGCGTTAAAAGGCAATATGCTTTGCCCATCCGATTCAAGACGTACACCTGTTATTCCAAGCATGCGGGCAACATTCGGGCCGTGCAGGTCAATGTCCAACAGACCGGTTCTTTTGCCGGAGGCGGCCATAGCCGAGGCCAGGTTCACCGCTACGGTGCTTTTACCCACCCCTCCCTTTCCGCTCATTACCAGCACTTTATTGCGAACCAGCTTCATGCCTGCGGCTATCTCTTCATCCTGTTGTTTAATGGTCTCTTCCATTGATGCCATTTAAGCCTCCTTCCCGACCGTGAAGCCGGGCACAAAAACGCAATTTGTTATCATAACGACCGCTTCAATTGTTTTCAACGTGCGAAAACAGCTGCTGAAATCACTGTAGTCCAGACTCCTTCGCGGCCTATGGCCGACTGGGTGATGTTCATGGTGCGCACTATCTTGCCGCTCATCTCCCAGACTTCTTCCTTTTTGTCCCAGGAGGCATTAGCATCGAATTCTATGCCTAACGTGGTGGAGAGCATCATTGCGGCAAGGTCCTCGGCATATTCTCCGGAATGGCTGTCGGTTTCGCCCCAGCTGTGATGCTCAGAAATGTAACCGTGGTTGGCTCTGTTTTTTGGTATGGCCAGGCCTATTGAGGCCGTGACTAAACGGTGTTTCTCCTGGACGGCATTGCGAGCTATCACCGCATGTAATATCTGACCGCTTTTAAGGCGTGTCAGCCCATGCGCCGGCTTTATCAACCTGCACTTGGGCGGGAAAATGCTTGAAACATGCACCAGATTGAACTGGGCGATCTGTGCATCGCGCAGAGCTTCCTCGAAACTGGCCAGTTTTTCAACATGACGACCTACACCTTTGGTTAGAAAGACCTCTTTGGGCACGAATTGCATCAATTTCCTCCAGTTGGAATTAAATTTGCTAAAACAGTGCGGCAAGTGTCGCCCGGCCGCAGCGGATCCCCGGCTTTTAGCGGGCAAGAGATGCGTCTGGCTATGCTGCCCGCAATCTGCTCAATCGCCAGCACTTGCCATCCTTCCCTGGCGAGCGCACAAAAACCGCTTTTCATATTTTCCCCCGCCTTTTAAGCGTATCCGGCGCGCTTACCGGCAGCACGTCAGGGGTTTCTTCGCCGTAAACATTAATAATCCTGATACCGTCCGCGCCCAATCTCTTAAGCTCCGCGCCTGTTATCAGGCAGGCCAAAGCCATTTCATTGCGGCTAAGAGGCTTCGCCGGGCAGGGGCGCAATGGTGTGTTGAGTTGCACTTCGTCAGGTGAAATCTTGGAGTAAAGCGCGGCAAAGTCCAGCGCGTAAGCCTTATTGCGGTCGATCAACATGGTTTGTATGGCCAAGCGTCCGCGCAGGCCCTTTGAAAAACGAACCAGTCCTTTGACTATTTCATCAAAACATATCCCGGGCGCAGGCCGATTGATCTCATTGAAAAGTTCGGCGTTCGGAGCGTCCAGCTTGGCTATGACAAAATCAAAAGCGGAAAGCTCATCCCTGAGCTTTTCCGAATATATCAGCGATGCATTGGTTATAATCGCCGTTTTTTCAGTTCTACGCCTGCCGCATTCAAACAGCAGCTCCTTTATATTGGCCGCGAGTGTGGGTTCGCCCCTGCCTGAAAAAGTCAGGTAATCGGCAGGGGCCTTTAACAAATCCAATTCAGCCCCCAGAGCTTGCGGTTGAACATAAACAGCGCGGTCCGGCGGTGCGGGGAGGCAGTCCCCCAGCTGGCAGTAAACGCAGTTGTAATCACAGATCTTCTCCGGGCGCGAAATTGGGTCCACCCCCAGAGACGCGCCCAGCCGCCATGACCCTACCGGTCCATAGCAGTATTTGAACTGTGTCACGCGGCAGCCATGACGGTTTTATTCCGCCAAGCCCGTGCAAATATTTCCGCAGTCTTTTCCGATAAACAGACGCATACCTGACCCTGCAGGCCCGCTATCTTTATGGCTTTCGCGCAACCAAGTGACAGTGAAGGAGCCTTGCTTATTAAAGCTCCCGCTGTGCCCTCGGAACAAAAACTCATTACGCCTGTAAATTTACAGTTCAGTTTATTGCCGGTAATAGCCGACCATGCCTGGGCGATTTCGTTGCCTGATCCAAGCAGCATGAAAGAGAGGTACACGTCTGCCCCGTAACCGGACAAGTTAAAACTTACATACTCCGGGGTAAAGTTTAGGCGCGGCACACCTGAGATGGATGATTTTGGGTCTATCAGCGTATTCAAACGGCCAGGCACGAAGCTGCCGAATACCGGAGCTTTAGTTCCCGGGAAGTTAAACGCGTATTTGGCACCGCCGCACGGGATAGATGAAACCTTAAGCAGAATCGGTTCTCCGATCGCGCGCGATGCCGCATCGCAGAAAGTCATTGCCGGGGACAGTTTTATTCCGCGCGGCTTTGTTTTGTGAAATTTAACCGCGATCCAATGTGACCCCATCATTTCCATAAGAACTTCCCTCATTTCGTTGCTATCTTCGTTTTTCATAAAGTTCCTCCTGTAAATTGCCGCACCATGCCTCCCTTCGTTATTAAGAATAAGCTCAGAACGCATGGGATTCATTTCTTCAGATATTCTTCAACGGCCTGGCGCACTGTCTTAACTCCGGAAATACCGGTAACGCCTTTTATTCCGGCGGCCTCAATCGCCGTTTTGGCATTGGGGCCAAGGTCCCCGGTGAGAATTACCTGCGCGCCGTGCGCCGCTACCTGCCGTACGGCTTCGGGTCCTGCGCCGCCCTGCATGCTCTCGGCAGCGTTGATGACCGGAGTAAAGCTCATGCCCTCACTTTCAACTATCACAAAATAAGGCGCACGCCCGAAGCGTTCGCTTACTTTAGCATCCATAGCGCCACTCATGGCTGAAACACATATTTTCATTTTTTTCTCCTTTGACTCTCAATGACCGAATACAAAAAAAGCTATAGTGCCTACCCCGGTCAGGCCTAGAACGAATTGCATCACCGGGCTGTCACTTCCAGGGTGTCGGTGCGCGGCCGGTATCAGATCCGCCAGGGCTATATAAATAAAACTTGCTGCGGAAAATGCCATAACATAAGGCAAAGCCGGCCTGAAGGAATCCAGCGCATAATAAGCCCCAAACGCGCCAGGTAACGTCGCCAATGAAGAAACGGTATTGGCCACCAGCGCTTTCTTACGGGACCAGCCGGCTGACAATAGAATGGCAAAATCCCCTGTTTCCTGCGGTATTTCATGCGCCACCACGGCCAGCGTAGAACTTAAAGCCAGCGCCGGGGAAACCAGCAGAGCCGAACCTATAAGAATCCCATCGATAAAATTGTGCAACGAGTCTCCGATGATTATCATCGCCCCTGTCGAAGAATGAACCTCGCAGCTTTCTTTATGGCAATGCCGCCAAAGCAGCGTTTTCTCAAACCCCAGAAAGATGAAAATACCGGCCAGCGTAGCGCCCAAAACGGCGGCGGACGTAGCGTTCATATCGACGGCTTTGGGCAAGAGACCGAGGAAAGCCGCGCCAAGCAGTGTTCCGGTGGCGTAACTTACAAGACACGGCAGAAGACTTTTGCGCGTTTTTTCAGGGAAAAGCAAAAAAAGTCCGGCGGCCAGGACGCTCAGGATACTGCCGATAAGACTAAGGACTAACAGTTTCATTCCCATCAGGGTTTTATTAAGTAATCAGCCAAAGCCCGGTAAAAAGCGGTGGAGGCGAGTATGGCGCAATGTTTATGGTCTTGCGGTACCTGCCCCAGCGTCCGGAGTATCAGCCCGGGCGAAATAAAGAAAGCTTCGGACAGCGGCCTGCCGTCAACGTAAAAAGAGACAGCCGCTCCGCAGGCTGTAGTAACGCCGCAACCGTCCGCGTGGAAACGCACTTCGGTTATTTTGTCGTTTTCAATATTTACAAAAAATTCCATGGTATCGCCGCAAGGGCCTTTCACCCGCGCGGAAGCCGTCGGGTCGTTAAGGCGGCCAGAGTATTGCTTAATCGCGTCTTCTAAAGCTATTTTTCTTTCTTTCGTTTCCATTTCAGTGCTCCAGCTGTGCCTTAAGGCTTTTCCATGCTTTCTCCACCGCCTCAGCGGCAGGGCCTGTGCCGTCTTCACCCAGTGTTTTGCGGTCAAGCAAAGTTTTGACCACCCCTGTGTCAAAAGGCACCCTTCCCAGCAGGCCGAATCCTAAACCCGAAGCGGTCCTTTCAAGAGTCTCTGTTTCTTCTTCATTCAGGTCCCACTTGTTCACCAGCAGGAAGCCCATGATCTTCTGCTGGCGCAACAGTTCCGCGAGGCGCAGAAAATCGTGCCGTCCGGAAATGGTAGGCTCGGCAACGATCACTACGGCGTTCACTCCCCCCAGTGAAGCCAGCACGGGGCATCCTATACCGGGTGAGCCGTCAAGAATGAGAAACTCCGCGCCAACGGCTTCGGCCGCCTTAACGGCCTCCGTTTTCAGGAGCGCCACCAGTTTGCCCGAATTCGCTTCGCCCGGCTCAAGACGCGCCCCGGCAAAATTGCCGAAACGGCAGCCGGAAATCGCCAGGGTACCGCTCAGGACTTTATTAAAATTTATCGCGCCGGCCTGACAGTTCCAGACACAGACGCCGCAGCCTTCGCAAGAAGTCTCGTTTACCCTAAAAGGTGAGGAAGCGATCGCGCCAAAGCGGCAGACTTCCAGACAGCGCCCGCAGGAGACGCATTTGGCCGGGTCTATGGATGCCTTTTTCCCGCCGTAGAAATTACTGCGCTCCACAGGGGCTGGTGAAAGTATTATATGCAGATCTGCGGCGTCCACGTCGCAATCGGCGCATACACAAGGCGCTGCCAGGCGCGCGAACGCCCCTGCCACCGTGGTTTTACCGGTGCCGCCTTTGCCGCTTAAAATCAGCACTTGTTTCACGCGGGCACCCCCGCTTTTATAACGACCGACATTTTTTTAAGCGTTTGACCGTATTCAGGCCGCACATCCAGGATTGTCTTCCCGCGCGAATAGGCCGCGGCTATTTCCCTGTCAAAAGGTATTTTCAGTAGTATTTTAATGCCTTTTTGCGCGCACCAGGCTTCCATTTCCCCGTTGCCCAGGTCGTAACGGTTGATAACGAGAGCGTATGGAATCTTTATTTTTTCAAGTGTTCCCACAGCCAGCTTCAAATCGCTTAAGCCGAAAGGAGTAGGCTCGCTCACCAAAAGGCAAAAATCGCTGCCGGATACCGCGCTTATCATGGGACAGGAGGTGCCGGGCGGACAGTCAATTATCACGTCGCCGCCTGAAGGGGCCAATGCTTTTACCGCTTTTATGAGCCACACAGGGCTGGCCTCTCCTATATTCATGAGCCCGTCGGCAAAAAACAAGTCCCCGGACCGGCCACGGCGTATCTTCCCCGCATGGCGGGGTTTTTCAGTTATGGCTCGGCAGGCCAGCGCGCAGGCACCGCAGGAATGACACATATGGTCAAAAAGGAAAGGTTTGCCATTAAAAAGCTTTATGGCGTTATATTCGCAAACCTGCTGACAACGCCCACGGCCCTGGCATTTTACCGGGTTTATGACAGGGACGGGTACGCAGAAATCAATTTCAGATTCTATGTCCGGTTCAATGAACAGGGCGCAGTTAGGCTCTTCCACATCGCAATCGAGCAGAGCGGCACCGGGGCCCAAGGCCCGCGCCATAGCGCAGGCCAGGCTGGTTTTACCGGTACCGCCCTTGCCGCTTGCGATAGAAAATATCATTCCCTTGCTTGTTTTAATGTCCGCACTCTCCGTCGTGTCCATGATCTTTGCAGGGCTCTATCCCTCCCAGGCTGCTGCTAAGCAGGGCTTTAACAGCTTCTTCCGCCTTGCCGGAAAAGCCGAATATGGAAACGCCTGCTTCCGCGAATTTACTCTGCGCGTTCATGCCCATGCCGCCGGCTATAACGTGGGTTATCTTGTGCTTAAGTATTTCCCCTACGGCTTGGCAACCGCCGCCTCCGTGCTGCGCGTCATTGGGAACGACTTTAGAGGTTTGTATCTTGCCGTTCTCCGCTTCTACTATAAGGAAATGACTGCATTGTCCGAAATGAGCGCAAACTTCGCCTTTCAAGCCCTGGTCGTCGCTAAGCGTAATTCCAATTTTCATTTTATTCTCCTTGATTTATGCCGCAGACGGGAGCCGAAAGCACCCGTCTGCGACAATATTACTTCCCCTCGCCCTTTATCTCAGTCATGCGCTTTTCCAGTTCGGAAAGGCGCGTTTTGAGTTCTTGTGTCTCGCTTATGATATGTTCCTTTTCAGACACAGGCGACGAAGAACGTCCAATGACGCCTCCGAACCCGATTCCTCTCCCGTACCCGCCTCCCCTGCGCCAGGCGCCTCCGCTGTTACAAGGGCCTCTCCCACCGCCTATCGGCCCAGTTCCCATGGGTCCCGTTCCATCTCCGTATGGCATAATTGCCTCCTTAAAACTGTAATGATAATCATTCTCAATAAAGTATAAAAAAAATTACCGGGCGCAGTCCCGGCACAGTCCGTAAAACTGCATTACATGGCTGTTGATCTTAAACCCATACTTTTTTGCCAGGCCCTCTTCGGTCTTGCGCAACAGGTCCATCTCTTCCTTTATAAAGTCGGTATAATCGACTATGCGGCGGCAGGAGGTGCAAACCAGGTGATGATGGTGGCCTTTGGCATGCGGGCCATCCGCGAATTCATAGCGTGCCTTATCGTCGCCGGTGTCGAATTTGCTCACCATGCCGAGCTTTGTGAAAAGCTCCAGAGTGCGGTAAACAGTCGCCAAACCTATATTGGGATATCGCCGGCTTGACGCCTTAAAAACATCTTCAGCGGTCAGGTGCTCTCCCCTGGTGCTGAGCGCGTCCAGTACGGCGTGCCGGGCAGGCGTGATGCGCCGACCGAAGCCGCGTATCTTTCCGCAGCAGCAATTCCCGTGATGCCCCTTATGAATTTTCATATCTCTCCAGCCAATGCCCCGTAGTGCCCAGCGAAACCAAACGTAAATGAGAATTATTCTCAATTATATGTTTCCTTAATCGGTTATGTCAAGTGTCTAGGTCGTGCTGCGCGGCGCCAACCCTGCTTGTATTGATGCAACCGCGCACATGTCCACTATATCTTCTACGGAGCAGCCACGTGACAGATCGTTAACCGGCGGGTTTAACCCAAGCACCACCGGGCCAACAGCTTTGCCACCCGCTAGGCGCTCAACCAGCTTATAAGCGATGTTACCGCTATTCAAATCGGGGAAAACCAATACGTTCGCCCTGCCAGCGACCGGACTGCCCGGAGCTTTTTTTTCACCTATCCAGGGAATCAGCGCGGCATCGGCCTGCAATTCACCGTCGATAACCAAGTCGGGGAATTTTTGCCTGGCGATTTCCAACGCCCTCCTTACTTTAAGCACGGAAGGGTGTTCCGCGCTTCCCTTGCTGGAGAATGAGAGTAATGCCACTCTCGGCTCCAACCCGAGAATATCCCGGGCTGCTTTAGCTGCTGATCCCGCAATTTGGGCCAGCATGCCATCCGAAGGATCAGGGTTCATTCCGCAATCGGCAAAAACCATTATGCCGTTTTCGCCGAATGACTTATCCGGTAATTCCATGAGGAAACAACTGACAACCGGCGATATACCGGGATAAAGCTTTCGAAGTTCCAGGACAGGCCGCAGTACGTCGGCGGTGGCGTGCGCTGCCCCCGCCACCATGCTTTCGGCAAAATTGTCATTCAACAACGCGGCGGCAAGGCTAAGACGGTTATCCATCAGTGGTAAGGCGGCCAAGATCTGAATATTCTTTCTACCGGACCAAACTGAAGCGCCTCTGTTTATTATTTCAGCTGAGCAGGGGTCCACTATTTCAACGCCGTCAGCCCTAAAACCATCCCCCTCCCCTGCAGCCAGCATGATAATCGGATGACACACGCCCAATTCCGAGGCTTTCACTGCGGCCTCCCTAACACGGGAGTCAGAACCTTCAGGCAAAAGCAGACGGGCAGGCGACAGTGTGGCCTTTTGGCGCAAAGTCGTTGAGATGTCCATTAAATCAGCCACGCTCCTTGAAAAAGTCCTTCGGCAGTATTCCAGCCAATTTTAGTTTTTGCATAGCCTTACAAACGCCTGCGCATTATTTTCACCGGCCCGCCTTGTATTTTAAGAGCCTTGCCGTTTACCACGGCATCGGCCAGCTTCCTCCTGGCGGAAGCGAGTATATTGCCGAATGTTTGCCTGGAGATTCTCATGCCCTTCGCTGCGGCTGTTTGAGCTTTGCGATCCAGCTCCGCATACTTAATTGCCTGGAATTCGTCCAACTGCAGGGTTATTTCCTCCAGTTCGTAAAGAGGTATGGCCCTGGGCTTAAAGTAATATACTCTGGGTTCGGAAACCACCTTTCTGCATTTGAATGGTCTTGCCATAGTTGTTGGCTTATGCCAATAACTGTATATTAACAACTTGCGCGACTAAACGCAACAACAGCACGTTTTTTCGCCGTCAAGGTGATTAAAGTATAATAGTCCATAACATGAATGGAACATGTCTGAATGAAAAACTGTTCTGGAACAACCGGGCTAGAAATTACCCTCTTCCTTTCGAGTCAGAAAATCTAAAGAAAACGAACAGGATCCTTCGCATACTTAGGATCATGGGGGCACACTTTGAAGGCCGCAGAGTCCTGGATATAGGCTGTGGCACTGGTGTTTACGCCTTGCCCCTAGCCGGGAAAGCAAAGTCTGTATTGGGACTGGATTCCTCACCAGCAATGCTCAAGATATTCCGTGCAGAGTGCCGAAATCATGACGTAACCAACGCTTCTTGTGTTCTCTCTTCTTGGGCCGCTATCCCCTCTGCGCGTCTGGCCGGGCGCTTTGATATAGCCCTGGCATCAATGACAATGGCGATAAAAAACAAGACGGATCTGCTTAAAATGGAGAAAACATCACGTGAAAGCTGTGTTTATATAGGATGGGCTGGGGTGAGGAACAACATCCTGCTGAAGAAAGTGTACGCGAAACACGGTATTAAGTATCGCGCACCGCAGGGATCAGAGATAGTGCTGAAAATCCTTGAGGAACTCGAGCGCAAGCCCGCTGTGCGGTTCATTCGTGACAGCTGGGAAAGGAAAGCCTCCCCAGCCGAGACCATGCGAGACATCGAGGTTGGACTGAAGGTGAATGGGACTAAAATGGACAGGGCGTGGGTGGAGAGCCAGTTAAATAAGCTGGTCAAGAACGGGATGATTAGGCAGCTCACCTCGATAAGAAAAGCCCTGATAACCTGGCCAGTCCCGTAAGCAATCAGGCTGGAGTGTTCTTTTCAACCGCTTCTATTGCTCCGGAAAGTTCTTTTAGTGCAACGTTAATATCGGTCTTACCGGCTTCCCATACGACCGGATTATCCAGGGTTAATAAACCGGTTATCCGTTCAAGCAGATAATCTCTGACCACAATAATAAGCGGCATTTTGAGCTCGCGTAATTGCGTAAGAGCCGGTGCCCAGCCTTTCCCTTCCAGCTCCAAAAAACCCACCTCGTCAACAAACACAACATTGGCATGAGTCAGTCTTTCAGATGAAAGCGCCTTCAATCCTGCGGAAATGCCTTCCCCATAAAAATTAAAATCACCCGTAGATGTCCCGGTTCCTGACCCGCCCTTGCGACATAGCGGAACCTTGACGCCTGAAACCAGGTCTATCACGTCGAACCCTTTGCGTTCACCGTTCTTCCATAAGCCAACGGATAGTATTCCACCGGGCTTTTTACCGGACACGCGCAGTGCCTCAGCCAGATCGGCAGCTAAAGAGCTTTTACCGCTGCCGTGGCCGCCTGTTATAATAAAGACCTTTTGACCGTCAAGCGCAGCAAGCCAGCCCGGCATCCTGGTTATTGAGTTACTCAATGACTTTACCGGGTTTCGGGCCAGTTCAGCCCCTCCAGGCATTGCGTTAAGCACGGTTGGCAGTGTGTCAAAAGCCTGCTCAAGTGTGTCAAAAAATTCGGGACCGAAAAGCCGTACCAGCCGAGAACGAATGGCTGGATTTAGCAGTTCCTCGCCTATCGCGGCGAACCCCATGGTAAGTACGAAAGCCCTAAGCGCCATGTAAAGGCCGGAAACCGGCGAACCGAGCACCAGACCTGCCAGCAGTGAAACAGTCAGCACCCCTGCCCATATTCCAGTGCGCTTTAGCAGTGTCCCGGCGCGCGGATAGAAATGGGCGCATCCGGCGGCGTAACACCCGGCGACCAAGCAGAGTAACGCCGGTGGAAATTTTCGACCGGCTGACATTGCAGCCGCCAGAAACAAAGCGTGAAAGACAAACGCCCAGGAAGAATATTTGCGTCCGGGTGCTGGCGCAACGGAGGTTCTTTTATTAATCTTTTCCAGTTCCGTCACGGTAGGCTGACCGGCGGTGACATACTTTGCGCTTATCCCCATGACTGCCGCAACCAATCCTCCGATAAAGTACAGTCCAAGCAGAAATAATAGCGGCCCGTACAAATTCCCCGGCCCCAGGCCTGCAAGTGAGCGCAGTCTTTCAAGTCCGCGAGAATAGAGAGCTACTGTGTCCGGTCCGTAAAAGAGCAGCATCGTGCCTATTTTCTGAAGCAACGCCCAGATCATCGCCAAGCCCCCGCCTAGCAGGTATCCTGCAGTGTTTCCCCCTAGCAGCCTTACCCCGGCTTCGGCCAGCAAGCCTTCCATCGATATAGCTATCATCGGCCCGAATATAACGGCGCTTGGCGAAACAGACTTCATGGCCGCGCAGACAAGTCCGGCACGCCACAAGAGACCGCGCTCAGGCCACAACCTGTGTCCAGAGACAAGTATGACTATTCCTATGGCTGTAAGGAATTCCCCTGAAAAAGGAATGCGGGCATTGTGAAGGAAACTGCCAAGCACTATTTCAGAGGCGGCCCATAGGCTGCCCAGTACAGCGGCCTTGCGCCAGATAACACTATGCTTTTTCACGTGCTTTATTTTCACTTTAGAATTTTGCTTCCACAGAAACCGTTATATCCCTGCCGGGCGCAATATCTGTAGAGCTTTCCTGAAACCGCTTGTCTAATATATTGTCTACGCTGAGTTTAGCTGTTATATAGCGAGTGAAGCTGCGCGTGGCGGATGCTGAAAACACGGAATAAGCTTTGACCCAGGCAGTGTTTGCGTCGGAAATGAACTGCTTAGACTTATATTTCCAACCGAAATTCAGGTTGGCCGGGTTCATTTTACAACCCAAAGAAGCAGAAACGGTATGACGCGGGGAATAAGTCAGGCTTTTCCCCTCAATCGCGGTGTTGGCAGGATAGTCGTCCACGCGAGAATGTGACCAGGCATAGGCACCAGACAGAGAAAAGTCTCCGAAGAGGTATTTTGCAGGCAGCTCAGCCCCGTATATCGTCACCCTGCTTACGTTCTGTTTTTTATATATAGGCTTAGCGCCGTTGATGTTTATCGTGACACCTGTGTTTGTTTCATATATAAAGTCGCTTCCATTCGTGTAATAGACGGCCGGATCCAGATAAAGCCCAAACAGCGGCGAGAGCCGGAATCCGGTTTCGAGTGTGTCCACGGTTTCCGGCTTCAGATCGGGATTGGCTATCGTGACCTGTGTCCCGCGTAACAGCGAAAGGCACATATCCTCCAGTGGCGGCGGCCTGAAGCCTCTGCCGTAAGAGATATACTGCTCCATACCTAATGAATACTGCCAGCCTGCGGCCAGCTTCGGTGAAAATCTTTCCCAATACCGTTCGCTCTGCGGGCCGTTTACGGTCCCCCAGCCTGGATTTGTGGGGTTGTCGTAAAGGCCGTCAAAGTAATGTGCATTGTCGTAACGGAGGCCAGCCAGCAGTTTAAGCCGGTCCGAAAACAGCTTTTTCTCCGCCTGAGCATATGGGGCGTACTGACTGAGCCGGCCGCGGTTCTTAACGTCCGGCGTGACGGTAGCCGGCAGAATCTGATGGTCCGTGGCATTGACTGAACCAAGTTTGTAATCCGCGCCGAGCGTGGCCGTCACATCCGCCGGCGCCATAAATGAAACGGATGCCTGTGCGCCAGAGTCTTCACGCAAAGCTCCGACATCTATATGGTAATAAGCTGCGCCTTTATAATACTCGTTAAGCCGTGAATAATCTTCGTGCTGATAGTAGGCAAGCGTCTGCCAGGAAAGCGCATCCCCCTCACCGTTCCATGAAGCCCGCGCGAAATCAGTGTCAAAACGACGGCTTTGTCCGTCAGCAGTGCGCTCACGCCAGCCCTCCCCCCGTACGCCGGTGTAACGGGAATATTGGGCGTCCAGTCTCTCGCCGTCACCAAGATCCATACTTGCCTTAACACCGGCTTCTTTTTCACGCACGAATCTTTTTACCGTATAAATACTGCGCTGATTTTCGGGAGTTGAAATGTAACCATCGCTAGAGAGCCAGCTGCCGGATACGGACAATGAAAGCCTTTTTCTTTTGACTCCGGCCTTACCTTCGGCGCGAACCGTATTAAACGATCCATATGAGGTTTTAAGTAAATAGCCGGGAACCGGTTTTTTTGTTATCACATTGATCACGCCAGCCGCAGCGTTTGAACCGTAAAGTGATGAAGCTGGGCCCTTGAAAACTTCTATGCGATCAATATCCTCCAGCGACAGGCGGTTCCAGTTTACTGCGCCGGTGGCACCGGTATTCACAGGTATACCGTCAAGCAGAACAAGCGTACGCCCCTGTTCGGCTCCAGGAAGGCCGCGAAGCGTGACTACTGAAGAATAAGAATATATTCCATTTTGGCGGGTGCTGACAGCTCCGGGAATGACATAAGCCAGTTTTTCATCTAACGCGTTTCCAGGTAGGGCTTTCAGGTCTTTGGCTGTGATCACATCTACTGCTCCGGGAACGTCCTCAACAGCGCGCGGGCCCCTGGCCGGAGTTACTACCGTTATCCCGATCTCGGTAGCTGCCAATGGACGCGTGGCTGTCAAAGTTAAAAGCAAAGCTCCTGCAATTATTTTCATGAAGGCTTAGATAGGGGCAATAATCGAAAAAGAGCCATGCGTGACGCCTTTGAGCGCGCGCATAGCATCTGCCAATCGTTCCAAATCGGCGGCTTGGCCGGTGACTGACACTGTGCAGAAGATGTTTTCTCCACGCAACAGGTGCATCTGCACGGATAACACATTTTTGCTGTTGGCCAGCAACAGTTTCTCAAGTCCACGGCCGGGACGGCGGTCTTTCGGATCGTATACCACGGAAATAGTCGCGGCGCATTCGCGTCCGCCCCGCCAATCTTTTTTTACTATAGCGCGTCGTATGAAGTCCGACATGGCCTGCGAGCGGCTTGGATAACCGCGTTCGGACGCTATTTCATCGAGTCGTGAAAGCAAACCTTTCTCAAGGCAAACGGTAAACCTGTCCAGTGATTTATTGGTTGTTTTCATATTCATACTATTTTACATAAAAATATGAATGAGGATACATATGCGGGGCCTTGATTTGTTCATAGATAAGAAGGTAGTCCTGTTCATGCTCGAGGAGGCTGTATGAAAAGGAAAAAGAAGAAAATGGTGCTTATGGAATTCGCGGTGGAGGTTTACACCGACGGCAGAATCGAATGGAATGGCTTTGAACGCTTCCTATGCTGGAAGCTGAACCATAAACCCAAAGAAGGATTCTTGCCGTACGCGCGTAAAATTCAGACGTTGCAGCCGTTCTTGCCGAAAAATGGCTGAAAAGGCGCGAAATGCGGCGAATTTGGCGAAGATTCCGGCTCTCCGACGAAGAAAGGCCTTGATTTCTTCGAATAATCCTTGTAGATCATGATCATACCGACGGGTGGCAGACCAAAACAGGAGGGCAAAAAGATGAACCGCAAAGAGTTCAACGAGCTGAAAAAACGCGTAACCCGGTTCCAGAACCTGGCGAACGCGACAAGCTGGAGCAACAGAACGAAATGGCCGGGTTATATCATCCACGGGGACGACGGCACATACTGGACCTGCCGCCCTGTCGATTTTGAAAGGCTTATCAAAGCCGGTTACGAAGCGGCACCGATTGTCTAAACGGGAGGAGCCATGAATTTCTACCAAGACCTGATAGTCAAAGCCACCGGTGCGAACATAACGGACGCGGGATATATCGAGGATATCATGCGAAACGATATCTTCCACTCCACGCTGGACTGGCAGTCACGGGCGCAGCTTATGCGGGCCGCGAAAGACGCGGCGGGGCTGTTGGTTGAATATCATGAAGCGGGGTTATTCCCCCCGCTGTCATAAGGAGGAAAGCGCAATGGAAATCAAGATTACGCTGGAAGCGAAGGTGGAGATGGGGCAGGGCGACATTTACGGAACAGCCTTGATGGGTTATATGCCGTCCGGAACCTACTACAAAGACCTCGTGCGCGTCTTTGGCGAGCCGCAATCCGGACGGTCTCCCGATGGGAAGATTCAGGTGGAATGGTTTGGTCGCATAAACGGCCTGGTCTTCACCATCTACGATTACAAAACCTGCATGATTCCGAAGGACAACATAGATTGGCATATCGGCGGCGACCATAAGCTGACCGCAGCTCTGGTGACCGCATATTTTGAAAAGGCGAAGTTGGAGGCCGAAAAAGGAGGTGCCAAATGAAAATCGAGAGATTCTGGGTGGTGACGAAGCCGGGCCCGGTCAGCGTTTTGGCGGATGTCTGCTTTGAAACCGACGCCAAAGGGCTATGCCGCCAGGTTCTGGGCGGACTTGGCGAGAACGAAATCCACGCGCTCTACACGGGCCGTGGCGAAGCGGAGAAGGAGGCGAAACGCCTTCTGGCTCTTGGCGGTCGGGATGCCGGTGCAGAGGCGGGC
>DMES01000006.1:23056-23279 GCA_003450815.1 Elusimicrobiota bacterium
GGAAGGACATGAACATTCAAAAAAAGGGCAGATATTGGGCGGTTTACGCGGACGGCGGCGAACTGATATGCCTGGCCGTCTACAAAAAAGGCGCGCAGGAGGTCCTGCGGCGGCTGGAAAAGAAGCGAAGCCGGCCGGTTGTGGGCCGGAACGACGATGTAATCAAGGAGGCATGCGAATGAACATCCCCAAAGATGACGCGCTGGACGCCTTGCTGACGGAC